>JAJFJS010000079.1 GCA_021773815.1 Gammaproteobacteria bacterium | reverse complement strand
GAGGAGCTCCGCTTCGCTCACTGGTGGGAACCTCCTCGGATCCCTTCCGCCTAACGGATTGGCTGCTCAGCTGCGAGCAGCGCTGTTCGGGTGGAGTATGCCACAAGCGTGGTGCCAGACGCCGCGAGCCCCTGCCCGGCGAAGCCGGGAACAGGGCGGACGTCCGATTGAAACGCGCTGCTCGTCAGCTGCTGCAGCTTGTTAGGCAGCACCCTACTGTGCGATCGCACCTGGCTGGGAAAGGAAGATGAACGCGCCCAGGGGCGTGAGACTGGCAAGGGCGATCGCCAGCATCTCGTGGACCCGCGGTCTGGCGGAGGCCATACCTCCGATTCCCAACGCAAAGAGGAAGACCTGAGGAGTCCGCATGGGATCCACCAGTGGCATTCCGAGCAGAGCGGAGCTACTGGCAGTGCTGACCAGGGACCAAACGCAGATGGCGCCCCAGTAGCGCTTGCGGACGGAAAAGTAGTGCGCACGCCACGATTCGATTGATGCCGGAGCTTCAGGGATCAGCACAGTCGCATTGAAGTAGTAGATGCCTGGGCCCGCCAAGACGAGGAGAAATCCTCCAAGGGTCCACTCGATCTCGCGGAAGGACCACATGATCCAGAAGGAGATCGCCGTAGCGAGGAGCTGGTAGCAGACGTGGGTTGCGTGAACCCAGTAGATGCGATCTCGGTCGAATGCGTAGGAGATCCCACCGATCAGGCGCATCACGGCGAATGAGAAGATGAGCGAGTAGGCGACCGCAACGTACTCAAACAGGGACAACTGACTGCTCCGCCGTGCTGCCTAACGGATCGGGCGCTCAGCTGCGTGGCACAGGCCGCCGACGGCCGCTGAGGCACCCAAGGTTGATGCCAGAAGGCTACCAGACCTCGATTGGAACGCGCTGTGCCACGTCAGCTGCAGCGCCTTGTTAGGCAGCAGTGGCACGATCAGCGGGGAACGTGGAGCCGCACGAGGCGCAAGAGAGCTGCTTCCTCTTGAAGGGCAGAGGAAAGCCGAGGAGGAGCGAGAAGATGCCGACACGCTTGGGGTAGGTGGCGGGAGAGACGTTGATTCCGCCACACGACGGGCAGGCCCCATAGGAAACAGAGTCCGCCTCTTCGCCAGGCTGGGGGGCCTCTAGGATGGCTCTGGCCCGGCGGACGTCCGATTCGAGGACCTGGAGCTTCACCCCTCCGATGGCCTGGGAATAGAGCCAGGCTACGCCCACCTTGTGTTCGTCCGCGACGTTCGTGGGAACGTCCTCCGCGTCGAGTCGTGCCCGAGCGATGTAGGCGGAGGGGACGTCTCGGAAGCTCGCGATCGTCGTCCATGCGTCACGTTCACCGGGCGGGTCGAGCTTCGCAGGTTCTGGCGCAACCCCGGACACGAGATCCGAGCCGCAGTCGGAACAAGTCGCTCTCGAATCCGCGAACTCCGAGGGAGTTCCGAAACGCAAGAGAAAGGAGCACTCGGGATTCGGGCAGAACTGCATCCTGCTGCCTAACGGATATGCCGCTCAGCTGCGAGCCACAGCGCCTCCGCGGCTCGACCGAAGCGACCACCTTCGCGGCCATACTCTACCAAAGGTCGGTTGGGACGCGCTGTGGCTCGTCAGCTGCAGCGGTTTGTTAGGCAGCACACGCGGCGGGGCTAACAGATTCAGAACAAGGGACGGTGAGCTTCAGGGGCCAGCGTTGCCACCCCTAAGAAGGATCACGACAGTTGAACTAACCGTGACAGCGGCTGCCACGAAGACCAGAGTTCGATGAACAGAGGGCCTGGCGGAGGAAAGTCCGATTGCCCCAATAGCCACAAGACCTAGCTGATTGATGCGCTGCGCGTGAACATCAGGTAGGCCCAGGAGTAGCGTAGTGTTCAACGCGGCGACCACGCCCCAAATGAGAACTCCCGAGTAGATCTTCGCTCGCTTGGCGTAGTAGTAGTCGTGCCAAGACGACACAGCCTCCGGGTTCTCGGGTATCGCGCAAGACGCAATGAAGTAGAGAACACCCGGAATCGTCAGGATCAGAAAGAAGTGAACCAGGTTCCAGTCAGCGTCGCGATACTGCAGAAGATTCCAGAAAGTCTGGACGAGGCCGAGCAGCAGTAGCGTGAGAAGAGTTGCGTGGACCCAATACCGTCGCGCCTTCTCGAACGCGTGTGGCAGCCCACCGATCAGACGAAGCGCGATCGCGGCGAATATGACGGAGTAGGCGGTCGCGACGTACTCAAACGTACTCACCGGTAGCTCCCCAGTGCTGCCTAACGGACATGCGGTTCAGCTGCGCCCAACAGCGCTGACGGTCAACGCTGGGGCACGGCGGCCGCCGCCAGAACGGTATCACGGATCGATTGAAACGCGCTGGTGGGCGTCAGCTGCAACCGCTTGTTAGGCAGCGCGGGCCAGAGGGCGCCAGGAACCAGAGGCGATTCTACCCGTTGCCAGGAACGGTGCAGAACCGGGCGATGAGTTCGGCGCTTGGACTATCGCCGGCCGGTTCTTCGCCCTGAGAGGCTCGCAACGCCGACGAGCCCGAGTCCGAGGAGAATGGCGGTCGAGGGCTCCGGAACGAGCGTCCCGTAGAACCGAACCTCGCGCAGGCTGACGAAGGTCGGGTCGCCGTGGTTCGACGTGATGTCGAAGCGGACGAAGTTCGCGTTCGCGGCGAGGGCCTCGATGTGGTCGGGACCGCCGCTCCCGAGCGCCACCAACGTCGCCTCCCCCACCGAGATCATCCCATGGCTCACCAGGCTGACGCCGCCGTCCGTCGACGTGAGGATCTCCACGTCGTTGATTCCTCGGTTCGTCGCGAACCCCTGGTGGCCGTTCCAGATGACGATGTGCGAGAGGCGGAAGGTGCTCGGGAGGGTGAAGTCGGTGACCATCGCGGGACTGATGGCCGCGCTCACGTACTGATCCTGGTTCAGCGCGAGGTGCGTCGCGGCGGGATCCCCCGGATCGCCCGCATCGCTCATGCCGCTGTTGTCCACGACCAACCCGATATCAAAACTCGAAGAGAACGGGGGCTGGGAGTTGACCGCAGTCACACCGGCGATGAAGTCGGGCTTGATGAGCGCCGCTTGGACCGGGGACGCAAGAAGAAGCGCCAGTAGGGCGAGAAGCACAGGAGCGTGAGATTGGGTCCTCATAACCTGGAGTGGTTTCGCACCGGCGAATGTGTCACGGACTCCGAAACATCCCCACGGGGCTCAGGGAGTCCGCTGCCTAACGGACCTGCGGCTCAGCTGCGGCGAGGCCACCGACTCTCGGCGGGGCAGCTGAGCCCGTTGCCCAGACGGTACCCCACTCCCGGGAAGCGTCTCGCCGTCAGCTGCAGCCGCTGGTTAGGCGGCGGGTGGGTTAGAGCTCGCCTGTCTTGAGGCGCCGGAGGTACTCGAGGCGCTGCGGCACTGACTTAGGCCCCTGAATGGATACGAAAAACGACGCGTCGTGAGGGATGCTGAGGCTAGAGAGTGTCGAGATGAGCGCCCTGGCCGCGGCGGCGCCAGCGTCGTGGGACCAGATGTTCGGGACGGTGACAACTTGCTGTGCGGGGCTCTCGGCCGAGCAGGCAATGCTGAGGTGCAGTTGGCACGAAGATTCGGTGCCGACGGCCCGCGTGGCAAGAAGGGTGAGCGGCGAATCAGCATGCTCGAACAGGGCGAACGCACCGTCTGCGTAGAGTCGGACCAGGGAGCGAAGCCAGTGATCGAACTCGCCGCGTTCGGTTCGCGAAGCGCGCCACCATCGACGAAGACGAGTCAAGAATCCCTTCGGCACGCTCCGAATACCGCCGCCTAACGGACTGGGCGCTCAGCTGCGTGGCACAGGCCGCCGACGGTCGCCGCGGCACCCAAGGTTGATGCCAGAATGCTACCAGACTTCGATTGGAACGCGCTGTGCCACGTCAGCTGCAGCGCCTTGTTAGGCAGCCTGTCAAGAAGTGGCAAAGCCCCCGGGGCTGAGGAAGAAGAAAGCAATAACGGCCGCAAGGATGCAGACGAAGACCGAAATCAGAAACCCGTGAACGCGGGGGTCTTCTGAAAACGCTCCGGTGAGAAGAAGAACTATCGAGGCCCCTTCAACTGCGCGGAGAGGGTGAAAGAGGGGAGCCCTGAGCAGAAGGACTGCGTTCATGGCGAAGCAGACGAACAGGAAGATCATTGCGAAGCAAAGGCGCAGCCTAACCTGAAAGAAGTAGGCTCTCCAGGACTCGATATTCGCGGGCGCATCAGGAACCAACGTAGAGACGACGTAGTACAGAGTGACCGGTGTAAGGAGAAGGAGAGCGAACTCAGGGAAAACCCAGTCTTCGATCTGCCTGTATGCCCACATGTTCCACCAAACCAGTGGGATGCCGATCGCGATCGCGCTCACCCACGCCGAGTGGATCCAGTAGCGCTTGGATCGTGCGGTGAAATAGGGCGACCCGTTTAGCAGGCGAACGATCGCAAGGGAGAAGACGATCGATGTGGCTACGGACAGGTATTCGAAGATCGTCATCTAGCTCGTCAGGCCGCCTAACGGACATGGGGTTCAGCGGCCGCCGTTTGACGGCTTGCTGGTGTGCCCTGTTGGTTGGGCTCTTGATTCTACACACCTGGGCGCGGCGCCGTGCTAGGCGTTCCGCTGCAACCCCTTGTTAGGCGGCACGCGCCTAGTCTGTGACTGCTGCAAGGAATGAAGCTAGGACGCGGAAGAAACCGACACCAGCTGCGAAGAGGTAGGAGACCAGACATAGGAGGTACACGCCTGGGCCAGCCAAGCCGAGGGAAACTGCTGCCAGCGCCGGGAGAGGCGCGAGGTAGAGGATGAGGATCGCGACGCGGATTCCAGCAGTGACCGGGATGTCTTCGATAGAGCGTCGCCTCGCACCCGTGCTCCAGATGAGGAGAAGCCCGACCACGAGGAAGGTGGCAGCACACAGACGCCACGCCAACGGTTCATCTCCGGTGGATCGAGCGATGGCGTAAGGGAGTAGGGAGAACGCCGCGACGGCCAAGCTGCACTCGAGCAGTCCGCGAAGCCGGAACGCATCAAGGCGAGGATGGTCTCGCGTCGCACGCTGGCCGAGAACTGCAACGATGCTCGCGAAGCCGGCGAAAGCAACCGCGACCTCCGCGACGATGAACAGAAAGTCAGAGTCGTTCACCACGCCGCCTAACGTATACGCGGTTCAGCTGCGCCCAACAGCGCTGACCACCAACGCCGAGGCACAGCGCCCGCCGCCAGAACAATACCACGGTTCGATTGGAAGGAGCTGTTGGGCGTCAGCTGCAACCGCTTGTTAGGCAGCGATCCCTAGGGGGACGCTACTAATCGCATCAAGCCAACGAGCTGGATCCCGAGCGCGCCTACGACGAGACCGGCGTGCAGCTTCCTATTGTCAGACAAGAGGCCTAGGAGCGCGACGGCTGCCAACAGGAAGAGAGGTAGGGGCGAGGTGAGGGCGACCGACGCTCCTCGGAGGACGAAGGCATTGAGGAATATCGTGGCGATGAGAAGGAGATTGCCAACAAAGAACCAGCTACGGATCTCGAAGAACCGCAACTCCCAGTTGTTCGGCTCGAGCTCGGAGGGGCGAGCCAGCGCAGTAGCTTGAAGCGCGAGGATGACCGGGCCAGTGAACGAGAAGGCGAACTGCCAGAAGTCCCATTCGAGGGCGCGGGTTTCCCAGGCCGCCCACCAGTAGAGAAGGAGATTGAGGAACTTCTGGATCATCCAGCCGCAGTGAACCCAATACCGTCCGGGGCTCAGGAAGGCGCCGGGGACCCCGTCGACGAGACGGCTCAAGGCGATCGCGACAAAGACGGAGACGGTAATCGCGACAAACTCGAACTGGCTCAAGACGCTGCCTAACGGACATGCGGTTCAGCTGCGCCCAACAGCGCTGACCGCCAACGCTGGGGCACTGCGCCCGCCGCCAGAACACTACCACGGACCGATTGGAACACGCTGTTGGGTGTCAGCTGCAACCGCTTGTTAGACGGCGTTTCGCTCTGCCCCGCGCGCGGCCCATTCCGCGAACTTCGGGTTGAAGCGACTGGCGTTTTCCTTCCACCACGCCCGGGCGCCTGGCTGAGCCAGAACGCCGAGGGCACTTGCACGCACACCTGACCAATCGTCTTCAGACACCCGGCCACTCACGCCCTGGTGGTGGATGTTCTCGAGGCGTCGTAGGAACGCCATCATCAAGAAGTGGAAGCGAACTTGCTCCTCGGGTGCGAGGTTCCCCTGATCCTCGGCGCCGCGCAAGAAGATGCGGCCCAGCTCCGAGTCAGCAGCGCAGAGATCGTGAAGGCCTGCGCTTGCTTCGAACATCGCCTGAACGGTGGATGCCCGTACCGATGCCGTGTTCTGTCGAATTTGCACGGCGAGATATCCGAGCGTGGCGATGACCCCTAGGGCGCCAACTACCTCGCCGATTGCTCCGACTGCTTCCCAGCTCATCGTTCACCACGCCGTCTAACGGATCTGCGGCTCAGCTGCGGCAGCCGCCGACTCTCGCCGGAGCCTCAGGAGCCCGTTGCCAGACCGTAGCTCAGTCGAAACAAGCGTTTGCCGTCCGCTGCAGCCGCTGGTTAGGCACAGTGGAGCGAGGTGCCCAGGCGAAGGATCCGAGGACTCAGCAGAAGCGAGAGACTCTGCTGAACGCGAGCTCGGACTCAGGAAACGCGGGCCTCAACGAACCAGGTCGGCGAGAGCCAGTCGGGTGACGGTCTTGGCTCCGGAAGCCGATTCCCGCGGTCCGCTGATGCCTAACGGACCTGCGGCTCAGCTGCCGGCGAGGCCGCCGACTCTCGGCGGAGCAACCGAACCCGTTGCCCAGACGATACCCCAGGAACGGGGTGCGTTTCGCCGTCAGCTGTAGCCGCTGGTTAGGCACAG
>JAJFJS010000078.1 GCA_021773815.1 Gammaproteobacteria bacterium | reverse complement strand
TAAGTGTTACCCATGTCTCCGAACAGTGTGTTACCTATGTCTCCGGTCTATACACATGGACGTGTTCACGGCGTGTCTCGGAAAGGTGCCGCTCCGTCATGTCGGCCCGTTCCCGATCTTTACGCATGATCGATTCCAGCTATGCTTCAGGTGAAACACCGGTGACTGGATGGGACAGCAGTGGTGTCTGACACCAATTTCCAGGCACCAGTTTCCGACGATTTCGGACACCAATTTCATGATCGTGGCATCATGCGCCCCGAACCAGACGACCAAACGCCTGTGAGGACGCGCCAGCCATGCCGATTTTTTCGAGACGCCCCGAATCATCCATCATCCTGCCGGCCCTGCTGGCCCTGTTGCTCATGACGGCCTGCCAGCCACAAGGAGGTGCCCAGATGCCCGCAACGAACGCCGGTCCCGGCATTACCGAATTACAGATCACCGATGTCGTCAACGGCGACGGGCCGACCGCCACCGCCGGCCAGACCGTCATCGTCCACTACACCGGCTGGCTCTATGATCCGGAACAGCCCGATAACAAGGGCACGAAATTCGACAGCTCGGTCGATCGCGGCGATCCGTTCTCCTTCTCGCTCGGTGCCGGTCGGGTCATCCGCGGCTGGGACGAGGGCTTCGCCGGCATGCAGATCGGCGGCAAGCGCATCCTCGTGATCCCGCCGGAAATGGGCTACGGCGCCCGCGGCGCCGGCGGCGTCATCCCGCCGAATGCCACGCTGATATTCGAGGTCGACCTGCTCGACATTCAGTAGCGCCCGGCGACCCGGCAGCGACAGGGCGACCGGCCGTTCATTCGGGCGTTTGCCGCGATTCTCCCTGTGGCCTGGCTGACCGACAGACGGTCTACACTGCCTGCCATTGCCCGGCTCACCGCCGCCCGACCCGCGGCGCACACGGCAAGACTGCGGCCGAACACCCACGCCGGCGCGGCCCGGGGCGGCTGCCGACCCGCGAAAATCAGGCATAATCACGCCGTCGCGACGAGGCGACGCGCAGAACAACAAGAACTACGGAGTTAGACAGGAATGTCCGCAACGGTGAAATACCTGCTCGACGAGGAGCAGATCCCGAAGGCCTGGTACAACATTCAGGCCGATCTACCCGAACCCCTGCCGCCGACGCTGCACCCGGGCACCAAGCAGCCCATCACGCCGGCCGACCTGGAACCGCTGTTCCCGATGGCGCTGATCGAGCAGGAAGTCTCGACCGAGCGGTACATCGACATCCCCGAACCCGTTCGTGATATTTACCGGCAATGGCGGCCGAGCCCGCTGTACCGGGCCCGCGGACTGGAGCGCGCGCTCGATACCCCCGCGCGCATCTACTACAAATACGAAGGCGTCAGCCCGGCCGGCAGCCACAAGACCAACACCTCCATCCCGCAGGCATTTTTCAACAAGGAGGCCGGCGTTCGGCGTATCGCGACGGAAACCGGCGCCGGCCAGTGGGGATCGGCGCTGGCGCATGCGGGGGCGTTGTTCGATATCGACATCAAGGTCTACATGGTGCGCGTCAGCTACGACCACAAGCCGTACCGGCGTGCGCTGATGGAAGTCTACGGCGCCGAGTGCATCCCGAGTCCGAGCAACCAGACCGCGGCGGGTCGCGCCATTCTCGAGAAGGACCCGAATAGTTCGGGCAGCCTCGGCATCGCGATCAGCGAAGCCGTCGAGGATGCCGTGAGTCGTGACGATACGAAATACGCGCTGGGCAGCGTGCTGAACCACGTCCTGCTGCACCAGACCGTCATCGGCCAGGAGTCCGAACTGCAGATGCAGATGGCCGACGACTATCCCGATATCGTCATCGGCTGCACGGGCGGCGGCAGCAACTTCGCCGGACTCGCGTTTCCGTTCATCGGCAACAAGCTGCGCGGCGGCCGCGACATCAGGGTCATCGCCGTCGAACCGAAGGCCTGCCCGACGCTGACGCGCGGCAAGTATGCCTACGATTTCGGCGACACCGCGCACCTGACGCCGCTCGTCAAGATGCACACGCTCGGCTCGACATTCATGCCGCTGGCGTTTCACGCCGGCGGCCTGCGCTATCACGGTATGGGTCCGCTGATCAGCCACACGCAGGAACTCGGCCTGCTCGAATCGGTCGCCTATGACCAGATCGAGTGCTTCGAGGCGGCCGTGCAGTTCGCCCGCACCGAGGGCATCGTCCCGGCGCCCGAGTCGAGTCACGCGATCAAGGCCGGCATCGACCAGGCGCTGGCGTGCAAACAGGAAGGCACGGCGCGCTCGATCCTGATCTGCCTGTCCGGCCACGGACACTTCGACATGCAAGCCTACACCGACTACTTCGCCGGCAAGCTCAGGGACGGACAGTACGACGACCAGGAACTGGCGATGGCGCTGTCGGGATTGCCGTCGGTCGCGTAACCCTTTGGTCGGGTAACGAAGAGCTCACGCCCGCAAATTACTCCGCGGCGAGCCGGTCGCGCGCCTGCGCGGCACTGCGACGGCCGGTCGCCACCGCGTCCAGCTCGACAACCATCCGACGCAGCATGGCGCTATCGAGTTCGCCGGCCCACAGCGCCAGGATGTCGCCCTGCGGGGCGACGATCACGGAGAACGGCAATCCGACGAACGCATCGCCGAACGATTCGGCGACATTTGACGCGTCGAGCTCACCGTACAGCATCGGATACCTGATGCCGGTCTGAGCGATGAACTTGCGGACGTCCGACAGGTTGTCCATCGCGATGCCAACAACCTGCAGGCCAGTGTCGCCATGGTCGTCCACCAATTGCTGCAACAGCGGCATTTCGCGCCGGCACGGTGCGCACCAGGTGGCCCAGAAATTGATGATCAGCGGCCGGCCCGACCATTCCTTGATCGATCTCGGCTGATCATCAAGATCGGGCAGCACAAAATCCTGCAGGCGTTCGCTGGCTGGCGGCCTGGTAATCGGCGCACGCGTGCGGGTCTGCATAAAGCCCCATACCGCCAGCCCGCCAACCAGCAGCACGAGCGCGGCGGTCAACGCCTGACGGTTCACTGCCACAATGTGGCGAACCGCCGCTGCACCGGGTGCCCGCCGGCGTTCATTACCCATGATCTTTGCATAATCGGCACGATAACGGCGGATGCGTCTGCGTGTCTATTCCGGCTGTGCGGTGTCGCCGCCTGTGCCATGATCGCGATACGCTCCAGCAATCCTCATAGGTCTGGCACGCACCGGGAGTTTATCGAAATGATGTCACTGAGATACTCGGCGGGACTGATATGCACCGGCATCGCGACCATGTCGCTTGTCGCCTGCGGCGGAAATGAAGAAATCGATGCTCCGAGCGCAAAGGCCGCATCGGTCACGACCCTGGCCTCGCCGGC
>JAJFJS010000077.1 GCA_021773815.1 Gammaproteobacteria bacterium | reverse complement strand
GATGTTGTCGAGACCAATCTGGTCGAACTGGGTTTAAGCCGTATCCATAAGAATGTTTCTGTCAGTCCGCAGACGCGAGAGATGCTGAGCGCATTCCATGCTGTCGTGGTGCGAGCTGTCGCCGATGCCGTTAAGTCTGTCGCCGAAAACAGCATCGAACTCGCAGATTCGGTTATTGGAATGAAGGCGGAAATCACCGCGATAGCGATTTCGGCAGCGGTCCATGAATCCAAGCGGCTGGTAGCGAGCGAGCCGAATCGAATTGAGGCATATACGATTGAAATTGGAATTACGGAAAAGCTCCAACGGGTCTATTTCTTCGCGAAGCGTATCGCAGTAAAAGTAATTGGTGAACCTGCTTAGGAAAGGGTCAGTTGGGGCGCGCGCTGCACCGACCTGAGTTCGGGCATTGCAGCTAAAAAGGATGGGCCAAAAAGGAAGCCCGATCGATTTCGGGCGAAACGCTAATTGTGATTTCTGCGCGACCAGAGTCGGGGGATTCGCTCTGCTGGACAGCAGTGAGGTAAATATTATGGCGTCAAGTCAAAGCAGGGGAAAATCTCTGACTTCCATTCGCAAGGTCGTTGAAAACCGCGGGCTTGAAGTGGATAGCCGAGACGGCAAGAAGCAACTGGAACTTCTCCTTCAGGGGCTTAGCAAGAAGGACCGGGACAAGATTGTGGCTTCGGCGCTGAGCAAGTTCGTCGACGCCGAGGAACTCAAGCCTTACCAGGCAGAACTCATCCGCATGCAGGCGCATCTCGAGACCACAGGTCGCAAGGCGATCATTCTGTTTGACGGCCGCGATGCCTCCGGCAAAGGCGGCACTATCCGGCGCGTCACACGGTACATGAACGAGAAGCACCATCGCGTGATTGCCCTCGGGAAGCCGACGGCAAATCAGCTTACCGAACTGCACATGAAACGCTACATCGAGCATTTTCCGCATGCCGGTAAGATCGTGCTGTTTGACCGCAGCTGGTATAACCGTGCCATGGTCGAGCCCGTTATGGGATTCTGTACAAAGAAGCAGTACCGGCACTTCATGGCAAAGGTCAACGAATATGAGGATAGCTTCATAGCCGATGGCCAGACCAGCTTGATCAAGCTTTATTTCTCGGTCTCCAAGAAGGAGCAGCAACGTCGCTTTGACCGCCGTCGCGACGACCCACTGCGCCAGTGGAAGCTGAGCGAGGTGGACCTGCAAGCGCAGGAGCTCTGGGAAGAATTCACGGAAGCAAAGTACCGGCTGCTCAAGCACACGCACACCGCCCACAATCCGTGGTGGGTGATCCGTTCCGACGATAAGCAACGGGCGCGGCTCGAGACCATGAAACTCATCCTGAGTCTGGTGAAGTACCGTGGGCGCAAGCGAAAGCTCAACTTCCAGCCGGATCCGAAGATCGTGATTCCCGGGGATGAAGAGTGCAAACGGATGGAGCGTGCGAAGCGACGGCACGGGGCATTCATAAGCTAAGCGGTTGATTGGCAGTCTTCTCCGGACCCGAGGCCGATCGAGTGGCTTCGGGCGGTGCCGGGAACCGGCGAATCGGCTTGCGGTGCACCGATTCGTTTCCGGGAATCGCCGTTCAATGCATTGGCGTTGTACGTGTTTCCTGACAGTCGGCCCGTATGGAAAAATTCAGTCTGGCGCGCGCGGTAGAATGGTGGTCTATGAAAACAAGAAACAAACATGCCAAGGCCCGCTCCGGCAAGGCGAGAATGTCACCGGTTGAGTCCGGGAAGAATGATGGCGGCGGCAAGAATGGCGGGCAATCCTCGCATCTCATACCGCAAATGAAGTACAGCTCCGAAGAGATTCGTGATCTATTCAGGCAGGGTGAGTACCCGTACAAAAAGAAAGTGAAACGGTCGGTTTATGAAGCTCGTAAAGAAGAGCTTCAGGTGGAGTTACTCAAGGCGCAAAAATGGATCAGGCATTCGGGTCAGAGAATCGTCGCTTTATTTGAGGGCCGCGATGCAGCCGGCAAGGGCGGCACCATAAAACGCTTCACGGAACATCTGAATCCCCGTGCGACACGCGTAGTTGCCCTCGAAAAGCCGTCGGAAAGGGAGCGTTCCGAGTGGTATTTCCAACGCTATATAAAGCATCTGCCGACGGCCGGTGAGATCGTGCTCTACGATCGCTCCTGGTATAACCGTGCAGGTGTTGAGCGTGTTATGGGATTTTGTTCTTCGCTCGAGTACCTTGAGTTCATGCGTCAGGTGCCAGATCTTGAACGTATGCTTACGCGGTCTGGGATACGTTTATTCAAATTCTGGTTTTCGGTCTCCGAAGAAGAGCAGAAGAAGCGGTTTAAATCCCGTCAGCAGGACCCTCTCAAGCAATGGAAGCTCAGCCCGATTGATAAACAGTCGCGCTCGAAGTGGGTCGAATACACGCAGGCCAAGGAAGCAATGTTTTTCTATACGGATACGGCGGACGCACCCTGGACCGTCATTAAATCTGACGACAAAAGGCGCGCCCGGCTAAACTGTCTGCAGTACTTTCTGAGTCAACTGGATTATCCGGACAAAGACCATCGTGTTGTCCGTGGAGTCGATCCGCTGATAGTTGGTCACCCGTCGCAGGTCATCGAAAAAGACCGGCATCTCTGGGGCTGATCTCGCGCGGCATACGGATCCTCATTCTCCCGCAATTTCTGACGAGTCGTTTTTGCACACTCATGTTTGTCGGTGACTATTATGCCGGCGGGTTGGGCGCCGGACCTGACCGTGGGGCACCGCTGTGTGCGACTGACGCTGCAGGATGGCGGGTCGAATGATAGTGATGGCCATGCCGATCGCGTGATCCGTGATTCGGGCACGCTGGCCGTATCGACGATCGGCAACAGCGGCTTCGGTGATGGTGGCGGCGCGCCGGGACGGTGGTCGCGGCCCCGCCAGCGCGGGCGGGCCGGGCCCCCGCGCCCGCTACAAAACCCCAGACCCCGGGTTGCCGCCGGGTTCGGGGACAAAATAAGCCGTGCCCCGGTG
>JAJFJS010000076.1 GCA_021773815.1 Gammaproteobacteria bacterium | reverse complement strand
TGATCACGACGACCAGTAATGTGTAATACACCAGGTTGCCGAGAAAATTTGACAGCGTCACTTCGATGTCGGCCTTGGCCATCGCTTTCCTGACCAGTCCGGTCAGAAAATTAGCGATCCATTTGCCGATCATGAAGATGGCGGCGGCGGACACGATCCGGATGCCGACCTGGGTCAGCAGCTCGGTACTCATGGCGGGAACTTCAATCTCCATTCCAGTGGTCTCCTTAGTCTTGTCATTGTTTCCCGGAACCGGCATCTTGCGGTGATCGGCTATTCGATGCAAAGCGATGCGGCATTCCGGCCGCAAATCGGAATTCAGGAATATTCCAGGAAATATAAATAAACTAATGAAATATAAGATATTAGGCAGAAGCGGCCTGAAGGTTTCCGAACTGTGTCTCGGCACGATGACGTTCGGCGAGGAATTCGGCATCGGTGCGCCCGAGTCGGTCTGCCGGGAGATCTACGACGGGTTCCGTGCTGCGGGCGGGAATTTCTTCGACACGGCGGATATGTACAACGCCGGCACGAGCGAACGTATGCTCGGGACGTTTATTGCTCCTGAGCGTGCCCGCGTCGTGCTCGCCAGCAAGTACAGCCTGAATACCGACACTTCGGATCCGAATGCCGGCGGAAATCACCGCAAGAATCTCGTGCAGTCACTCAATGCGAGCCTCGAACGCCTTGGTACGGACTATATCGATCTCTACTGGGTGCATGCCTGGGACGGCAGCACGGGTATCGGTGAAGTCATGCGCGCGCTTGATGACCAGGTGCGGGCCGGCAAGATCCTGCATATTGGTATCAGCAACGCGCCGGCCTGGCTTGTTTCGGCCGCCAATACGCTGGCGACCGAGCGCGGCTGGACGCCCTTTACGGCGATGCAACTGCATTACAATCTCGTCGAACGCTCGATCGAACGAGAGCATTTCGCGCTGGCCAATGCTCAGGACATGGCGATCACGCCCTGGAGTCCGCTGGCGGGCGGGTTGCTGACCGGGAAATTTAATCGTGATGCGCAAGACGCCGCCCGACAGGGCGCACGGCTCACCGACAGCCCGCGCCGGGCGCAGATCCTGCAGGAGCGGAATCTGGATGTTGCCGAGCGACTTTCCGGGATGGCGGGCGAACAGGGTTGCACGGCGGCGCAGTTGGCGCTGGCCTGGACAATGAGGCGCTCGTCGACCTGTGTCGTGCCGATCATCGGCGCGCGCAGGCCGGCGCAGTTGGCGGATAACCTCGGTGCCGTCAATGTTGCACCGAGCGGCGAGCAAATCGCGGCGCTCGATGCGCTGACGGCGGCCGAGCCGGCCTATCCGCAATCACTGTATGACAGCGAGTTTTTTCGGACGCTGATCTATGGTGAGGCCTGGTCGCAACTCGAGATCGACCGCCCATGGCAATGACCGGGCCCGGGTAAAAATCCCCAGCGCGGGAATCAGAACATCACGGTCGTCGCCTTGGTCTTGAGATAGGGCTCGAGTCCTTCCTGACCGAATTCCCGGCCCCAGCCGGACTGACGATTGCCGCCGAACGGTATCGCCGGATCGACGGCAGCATGGCAATTGATTGAGACCTGGCCGGAGTCGATCATGTTGACCATCCGGTGCGCGACGGAAATATCCCGGGTCCAGACGCTGCCGGATAGTCCATAGACGGTGCTGTTGCATTGTTCGGCAATCGCGTCGAGGTCGCTGTCGCCGAAGGCCTGGACACACAGCACGGGACCGAAGATCTCCTCCTTCGCAATCCGCATGCTCATGTTCGTCCGGCCGAAAATCGTCGGCTGGATGAAGTGTCCGGGACCGTCGATCGCGGCGCCGCCGCAGACGAGCTCGGCGCCCGAAGACTTGCCCGCATCGATAAAGCCCATCACGGTCTTGCGTTGAGCGGCGGAGATCAGCGGGCCGAGATCGGAGTCCGGCTGCAGGCCGGGGCCGATCTTGAACGCACGGGCCATGGCCGCGACGCCGTCGACGACCTGGTCGTAAACGTCCTCGTGTGCAAACAGACGCGTGCCGGCCATGCAGTTTTGTCCCTGCAGGAAGAAGGCGCCGCGAGCCGCGCCGGGAATGACGCGCTCGATGTCCGCATCCGGGAAGACGACGACCGGCGATTTGCCACCCAATTCGAGCGTGACCTTCTTCAGGTTGCCGGCGGCGGCCTTCAGGATGATCTTGCCGACGGCGGTCGAGCCGGTGAACGCAATCTTGTCCACGCCGTCGTGTTCGGCCAGCGCTGCGCCCGCATCTGCGCCGTAACCGACGACGATATTGAATACGCCGTCCGGAATGCCGACTTCTTTGGTCAGGCGTCCGATCAGCAGCGCCGTCAGCGGCGTCATCTCGGCGGGCTTGAGCACCATCGTGCAGCCGGCGGCCAGGGCCGGCGCCAGTTTCAGGATCACCATCGGCAGCGGCGCGTTCCACGGGGTGATCGCGCCGACGACACCGACAGGTTCGCGCTGCGTGTAGGTCAGGGTATCACCGCGCTGTGTGCCGCCCGGCGATACCGGGATGGTCTGGCCGTGAATCTTCGTGGCCCAGCCGGCGTAGTAACGCAGATGGTTGATGCCGGCCGCGACGATCGAGTACATCGCGATCGGGCGCGGCATGCCGTTGTCGAGGACCTCGAGTTCGGTGGCGAGATTCAGGTTCGCTTCAAGGGCATCGGCCAGTTTCCAGATCAGTCGGCTGCGCTCGTGCGACGTGATCTTCGACCATTCGCCCTTCAGCGCCTTGCGTGCCGCCGCGACCGCCCGATCGATGTCGGCAGCGCCGCCGCAGGCCACCTCGGCGATGACCGACTCCGTCGCCGGATCCTCGATCTCGATGGTCGCGCCGTCTGCCGCATCTACCCACTCGCCGCCGATCAATAACCGGTGTTTCTCTGCCAGGAAGTTCCGGGTTTCCGTTCCCGGTGTCACGATATCTTCGCGCGCGGCGCTCATGCCTGCTCCTCGTTCGGGCCATCATCGATAGCGGTTGGGGGGCGTCAGCATATATGGGCCATGCGGCGGGAATCAAGGATATCGGGGCCGCGAAGCGCGTCGGCGGCCGACTGGTGAGATTTCCGCGCTAAACTGTCCGTCGTAACGATTGGGGGACCGGCGCAGCCGAATACATCCTGCCGCGGGTCGAACGGAACATGCAGCGCGCGATATCCGGTCGGCGCCGTGAATGCGCTGCGGTCCATTGGTCATGGACCGTGGGCGACGGGTGAATGAGAAGAAAGGGGGTAGGGGTTGAACATTGCGGTTCGCTGGCAGATCGCCATGCTGCTGTGCCTGATCACAACGATCAATTACATGGACCGGCAGGCGTTTGCGGTGGCCGGGCCGGTGATCGTGGAGCGCTTCGGACTGAGCAACACGGAATTTGGCGCGATCGGGTCCGCGTTCCTGTTCGCCTACGGGATCGGGCAAGTCATCATCGGGCCGCTGGTCGATCGGCTCGGCACCAAGCGGTCGTTTCGCCTGGCCGTGATCGCCTGGAGCATCGCCGGCATGCTGCATGCGATCGGGCGCGGCTTCTGGAGTTTTTTCTCGCTGCGTGCGCTGCTCGGCTTCACCGAGGCCATGAACCTGCCGGCCGCGATCAAGGCGGTCGCAGAATGGTTTCCGCGCGCGGAACGATCGATGGCCGTGGGCGTCGTCACCGCCGGCATCGGACTCGGCGCCATCATCGCACCGCCGTTGCTCGGCTGGCTGATCGTGGCATTCGGCTGGCAATGGGCGTTCATCGTGCCGGGCGCCGCCGGGTTTGTGTGGCTGCTGATCTGGAATGCGCGTTACGATGCGCCGGAGACGCATGCGGGCATCAGCGGCGCTGAACGGGAACTGATACTGACCGACCGTGACGCGGAGAGCGGGCACGCGGATGCGCCGCCGTTGACCGGCATTGTCCGGTTCCTGCGCTACCGCGAAGTCTGGGGCCTGATGCTCAGTCGACTCGTCAGTGACGGCGCGTTTTATTTTTTCGTCGCATGGCTGCCGTTGTACCTGGCGCAGGAACGCGGCTTCGACATGACCGCCATTGCCCTGTCCGTATCGATCCCGTTTATTGCCGCGGACCTGGGCAGCCTGTTCGGCGGCTGGCTGGGCACGCGCCTGATCCGGGCCGGCTGGTCGGTCGACCGGGCCCGCAAGAGCATTATCTGGATCGCCGCGCTGATCGTGCCGTGTGCATTACTGGCTGTGCTGGCAGAATCGGCCACCGTCGCGATGGCGCTGATCGCCGCGGCGATGTTCGCGATCCAGATGAAGGCATCGAGCCATTTTACGATCCCGGCCGACCTGTTTCCCGCTCGCGATGTGGCGACGATCTGGGGCCTGTTCGGCGCCGTCGGTAGCCTCGGCGGCACGTTGTTCGTGGCGACGGCGGGCTGGGTCAGCGAGCACTTTTCCTACACACCGATTTTCGCCGCCGTGGGCGTCATGCACCTGCTGTCGGCGTTGATTATTCAGCTGATGATCCCGAAAATAGAGCTTATAAAACAATAATATAAATAGTATTTTTCAGTGAGTTTCGAGAGTTCAAAAACGCGCATCGGGCGCTCGCTGGCGGGTCTGGAGCGCGTCGAGCGGGCCGTGACCTTCGGCGCATTCGGCGTACTCGTGGTGGTCGTGTTCGGCGATGTCGTCAGTCGTGAAACCGTCGGCACCGGCCTGCATTGGGCGCGTCAGGTCGGCGTATATGCAAACCTGTTCGTGATCCTGTTCGGCATCGGCATGGCCTCGGCGACCGGCTCTCACCTGCGGCCGCGTTTTGCCGACGGCTGGCTGCCGGCGCGCTGGTCGGGTGTGCTGGAGCGCATGCAGGACGGCGGCATGGCCCTGTTCTGTCTCGGTTTTGCCGTGATTGCCGCGCGGATCGCGTTCGATGGATACATTCTCGACGAACGCTCGGCGGTGCTGGGTATCGTCACGTGGCCGTTCCAGGCCGTGTTCCCGCTCGTGTTTCTGTTCGCGACGTTTCGTCACGGCGTTTATGCGTGTTATCCGGAGCTGCGGCCGGTGCCGCCGGAATCGGCCGTGCCCACACCCGGCGGCGGGCGCTAGAGATGCTCGCCGGAATCGGCCTGGCGGCACTCGTGATGGCATTGCTGGTCGGCCGCCAGAATCTGCTGGTCGTGCTCGGCGTCGCGACGATGTTCGCCTATGTCGTCTGGGGCGACGGCCGCGTAGGCAATATCGTCGTCGACGCATGGGATGCGGCCAACAAAGAGATCCTGCTGTCGATTCCTTTGTACCTGCTGGCCGGCAATATCATGGCCCGGGGCGCGATGGCCGCGCGGCTGATCCGGCTGATGAAGGCGGTCAGCGCACCGGTCCCCGGCGGTCTGGCCATCGCGGCGATCGCATCCTGCGCGCTGTTTGCAGCCGTCTCCGGTTCCGGCACGGTGACGCTGATCGCGGTCGGTTCGGTCATGTATCCGGCGCTGCTCGAGGCCGGTTATTCGCGTTCCTTCGCCATCGGCGCGCTGTGCGCCGCCGGGACACTCGGCATCATCGTGCCGCCGAGCATCCCGCTGATTCTGTACGGCGTCATGACGCAGACCTCGGTCGCAGATCTGTTCATCGCCGGCATCGGGCCGTCGCTGGTGCTGATCGGGCTGATGATCGGCTACGCGTCGTGGCGAAATCGCAACATACGCGGGCAGCCCGGTTCGATCCGCGAGACCTGGGCCGCGCTGCGTGACGGGGTCTGGGCGCTGGCGATGCCGGTGATCATTCTCGGCGGGATCTACAGCGGGTATTTTACGGCCACCGAGTCGGCCGCCGTGGCCGTCGTCTACGCGATGTTGATCGAGATCGGCGTCTACCGGGAAATGGGCTGGTCCGACCTGTATGCGGTGGTCGGGCAAACGACCCAGCTGCTCGGTTCGCTGTTTCCGGTGCTGATGCTCGCGTTGAGTCTCAATATCTTTCTCGCCTACCAGCAGGTACCCGAACTCTTTGTCGGTGCGCTCGCCGACGTCGTCGACAGTCGGGCGGGATTCCTGATCGGCATGAACCTGTTTCTTCTGGCGGTCGGCTGCATCATGGATATCGGCTCGGCAATCCTGATTCTGGCGCCGATGCTACAGCCGGTCGCGGTCGCGCAGGGCATCGATCCGGTGCATCTGGGCATCATCACGGTCGTCAACCTCGAGATCGGATATCTGACGCCGCCCCTCGGACTGAACCTGATCGTTGCGATGTCGGTTTTCCGCGTGGATTTCTGGACCGTCTGCCGTGCCGTGGTGCCGTTTGCGATCCTGATGCTGATCGGGCTGCAGGTCGTGACTTACTGGGCGGGCCTGTCGACCTTCCTGCTCGGATGATATTTGTCGGTCAAGGGCTCCGGGCGAGTGTGTACAATAGCCGGCCGGTCCGTGCGAGTGTAAGGCATCGGGTCCACAGGCTTCGAAAAAAATAGTCTTCGCGACAAGGGAGAGAGAACGATGAGCATTAAAGTTGGCGACAAAATGCCCGCAGGCAGCCTCGGCATCATGACGAGCGACGGTCCCGATTCGGTCACGACCGATACGTTATTTTCCGGCAAGAAGGTGGTTTTATTTGCGCTGCCCGGCGCTTTCACGCCGACATGCTCAGCCAAGCACCTGCCCGGTTATGTGCAGCAGGCCGGGGCGCTGCGCACCAAGGGTGTCGATACTATCGCGTGCCTGTCGGTCAACGACGTATTCGTGATGAATGCCTGGGGCAAGGATCAGGGCGTTGGCGACGACGTGCTGATGCTGGCCGACGGCAACGGCGATTATGCGCGTGCGCTTGGTCTGGAACTGGACGCGAGCGGCTTCGGCATGGGGCAGCGCGCAAAACGTTTCGCCATTGTCGTCGATGACGGCGTCGTCTCCCAGTTGCATGTCGAAGGTCCGGGTGAGTTCAAAGTCAGTTCGGCCGAATTTATCGTTGAAAATATCTGAAGGTACGGGGGATAGCGCATGAGCCTCTATGAACTGCTGCTTATTTTTCATCTGCTGTTGTTTGTCTACTGGCTCGGCGGCGATCTCGGTGTGTTCTATTCGAGCGGCATGGTCGTCGACCCGAAGCTCAGCAACTCGGCGCGCGCAACGGCGGCCAAGATCATGGTCAATCTCGATTTCGTGCCGCGTATCTGCATGACGCTGATGCTGACGGTCGGCGGTTTGCTGACCGGGGAAATCGGCATCGAGCATCCGCTGTGGCAGACGCTCGGTTTCCTCGCGCTCGGGCCGGGCTGGCTTGCGATGGTGTTGTTCATTCATTTCAATGAGGGCAAGCCGCTCGGCAAACTCGTCACGAAGATCGACTACTGGTTTCGTTGGGCGCTCGTCGTGTACCTGTTCTGCTCGGTCACGTTCTACACCTTCTTCAGTGAACGCCTCGCGACCGCACCCTGGGTCAGCGCCAAGCTCGCAGTCTTCGCAATTCTCGTCTGGTGCGGACTGATGATACGCCGGTATATCCCAGACTATGGGATCGGCATCGGCAAGCTGCGCCGGGACGAATCCAGCGACGAAACCAACGCCGCGATGATCGCGAGCCTGAACAAATGCCGGCCGTTCGTGCTGACGATCTGGGTCGGCCTGTTGCTGGAATGCTACCTGGGCGTCGCCAAGCCTGGTGATGCACCGCGCGTGTCCGAGGTCCTCGGTTCACTGGCGCCGCTGGTGGGCATGTAGTCACGAAATCCGCGCCGAATCGGCGGCGTGGTGCGCGACATCGAGCGGTCCGTACCCGGTTTGACCGGAGACTTGCGGCCTCGACATTCGGGACGATAAACCTGTCTGTCCGGCAGGTTCTCACACGGCGATCGTCGCGTCAGGATGGTTACTCGGCTGTCGCCGCATCCCCCGACAGTCGTTCAGCCGCCGAACTGCTTTTCAAGCTCCGGAATCACCGCGAACAAATCACCGACCAGGCCGATGTCGGCGATCTCGAAGATCGGCGCATCCGGGTCCTTGTTTACGGCAACTATGGTGCCGGCATCCTTGATGCCCGTCAGGTGCTGGATCGCACCGGAGATGCCGAACGCCAGGTACAGATTCGGTGAGATGATCTTGCCGGTCTGACCAACCTGCATGTCGTTGGGCACATAACCTGCATCGACAGCGGCCCGGGAGGCGCCGACGCCGGCGCCGATCCGGTCCGCCAGCGCGTAGAGCAGATCGAATTTTTCCTTGCTGCCGACGCCGCGTCCACCAGACACGACGACGTTGGCCACCTGCAGATCGGGGCGGTCACCGGTATCCGATTGCAGTTCCACGAAACGGGTATGGGTCGGCAGCGTCGCGTCCGTCGTGGCGGTCTCGACGGACGCGCTGCCGTCTTCGGCGACGGCCCGGAATGATGCGACCCGCACGGTCGCGACGATGGGGCCGTCCGCCGGCGCGCGGACCGTGACGATGGCGTTGCCGGCATAGATCGGCCGCTGGAACGTGTCGGCGGAGAGTACTTCCATGATGTCACTGATCTGACCGACGCCGAGCAGTGCGGCGACTCTCGGCATCACATCCTTGCCGAACGTTGTCGAAGGCCCGAAAACATATCGATAGTCCGGCGCCAGCGCGGCGACCTGCGGGGCGATGACGGCGGCCAGCGGGTGCGCATTCTCCGCGCGATCGACGCTCAGCACGCGGTTGACGCCGTTGAGTCGCGCCGCCTGCGCGGCCACCGCGTCGATCCCGCTGCCAAACACGGCAACGTCGATGGAATCGGCAGCGAGCGCCTGCGCGCAACGCACGGTCTTGGCCGTGCTCGGGTTTAATGCCGATCCGTCGTGTTCGGCGACAATCAATACGCTCTTCATAGCGAGAATCCTTTTTCCTTGAGTGCATCGACGAGCCCGGCGACATCATCGACCATGATGCCCTTACCGCGGACCGGTGGTGCGGCATACTCGGTGACTGCGAAGGCCGGCGTCGTATCCACGCCGAAGGAATCGATGGCAATCGTCTCGATCGATTTCTTCTTTGCCTTCATGATGTCCGGCAGCTTGACGTAGCGCGGCTCATTGAGGCGCAGGTCCGAGCTGACGACGGCCGGCAGGTCGACGTCGATGACTTCGAGTCCGGCGTCGACCTCGCGGGTGACGCGCAGCGATCCGTCATTAACCTCGAGCTTCGATGCGAACGTGGCCTGCGGGCGATCCCAGAGCGCGGCGAGCATCTGCGCAGTCTGGTTGCAATCGTCATCGATCGCCTGCTTGCCGAGCAGCGCCAGGTCCGGGTTCTCCTTCTCAATCATCTTGAGCAGGATCCGGGCCGCGGCGAGCGGTTCCACATCGTGGTCCGATTCGATCAGTACGGCCCGGTCGGCGCCCATCGCCAGACCCGTCCGGAGTTGCTGCTGGCAATCGGCGGAGCCGATCGTCACGACCAGGACTTCCGTCGCCTTGCCCTGTTCGCGCAATCGCAAAGCCTCTTCGAGCGCGATCTCGTCGAACGGGTTGATGCTCATCTTGACCCCTTCGGTGACGACGCCGGACTGATCGGGTTTGACGCGAATGCGGACGTTGTAGTCGACGACGCGCTTCAAACAGACCATTATTTTTTCCATTAAAGACTCCCAGACTGGCGGACCCGTGGCGTTGTGCGGTGGGGAATCGGTGCGACGGCGAACCGGCCGTCTTCCGTCCCTGGCCGGCAAAGATCGGGCTGCAAAACGTGCTATTTTCCAACAGACGACGCGGCGCTGACAAGCCGTGTATTTGCCCAAGGGGGCACAGGACGCATGGTAACCGGTGACAAAACGCAGCGCGCGCTGATCAGCGCGTCCCGACTCATGGCGCGGTTGGATGATCCCGCCTGCATCATCGTCGACTGCCGTTTCAACCTCATGGATCCGGACGCCGGCCGGGCCGCCTATGACGCCGGGCATATCCCCGGTGCGCACTACGCCGATCTCGATCGGGACCTGGCCGCGCCGGTGGCCGCGGATGGCGCCGGCGGTCGGCACCCGCTGCCGGATCCGGCGCGGATCGGGCGGCTGTTTGCCGCCTGGGGAATCGGTCCGGAGTCGACGGTCGTGGCCTACGACGATGTCGGCAATGCCATCGCCGCGCGGCTCTGGTGGCTGCTGCGCTGGGTCGGCCACCGCAACGCCGCCGTGCTCGATGGCGGTTTCGGTGCCTGGCAGGCGGCCGGGGGCGATTGTTCGACGGCGCCGCCGAAGCCCACCCGGTCACCAGGCGCATTCGTGCCGCGCCCCGGCGCCATGCCGGTCGTCGCTGCCGAGGCCGTCGCGGCGGGACTGGCCGGGGACCGGCTGTTGCTGCTCGACGCGCGAGCCGCCGACCGCTTTGCCGGGCGCAGCGAGCCGATCGACCGGCTCGCCGGTCATGTTCCGGGCGCGACGAATACGCCGTTCCAGCACAACCTGGATGCTGACAAATGTTTTCGTTCACCGTCGCAATTGCGGGCATACTACGGCGCGATCATCGGCGAGCGCCCGATCGGGTCCGTCGCCGCCATGTGCGGGTCCGGCGTGACGGCCTGCCACACGCTGCTGGCGCTCGAGGCGGCCGGCTGGCCGGGCGCGGCACTGTATGTCGGCTCGTGGAGCGACTGGATCAGTGGCGGACGGCGCGACATCGCCGGCGATGACCATGCCGGAAATGACAAGAATTAGGCGTGCTCGCGGCACGCACAGAGGTAATGAGTATGAGTGACGACATTTTGCAACGCGATCATCGGTCGATCCGCGGTACGATCCGTTATACGAGCAAGAAACCCGACCGCATGGATCAGGTGCGGGGCCGCGAGTATTTTCATGTCGACGTGCACAGCGATGGCCAGCGGACGATCACGGCGCATTGCGAGATTGACGACCGGCCGAGCGTCATGCGTGATATCACCTACAGCATCGACGAAGACTGGTACCCGATGGATTGTTTCGTGCGTCTGGCGGTGAACGACCGGTTCATGGGCAGCGGCTGGTTTCGGTTCGGACCTGATTTTGCCGAATGTGAAACGTATACCTCGCTGGACGGGCGCGTCTCTCAGCGCATGGAAACGAACGGCCGCCTGAAGACGTTCCAGAACCATGCCATTGCCTGCGACTCGTGGCACATGCGCCTGTTCGACCTGAGCCGGCCGGCGACCGAGGTGCAGAGCATCGATGAGATGTTGCTGTCGTCGCCTGACCATCGCGGCGCGACCGGTCCGATGTTGTTCAGGATCGGCTTCGGCGTCGAGTATGTCGGCGAAGAATCGATCGAAGTCGAGGCGGGGCGTTTCGATGCCCTGCATTTCCGTTTTGTCTCGTCCCCGGGGCTGCCGGAGGCGCACCCGCCCTATGATATCTGGTGCACGAACGATGGCGACTTCACATTCCTGCGCGGTGTGATCGGCGGCTACATGCAGACTTACTACGAACTCGTCGAGATCTCACACGACGACTGACCACAAGACGGGTGCCGAATCGGCAGTCTGGCGGCATGCCGCCGGCCACGCCCATGCATCGTAGCGAGCCGGTTTTCGCTTGGTGCCGGGAGGGGAATCCGTTAATGTGCACGCTGTGTCTGGTCGGCAGCGTCCGAAGGTCGGGTTGGAATGACGGGTAGTACCCCACAGGTTCGAGCGTATCGCTGGGTCATCTGCGCCTGTGCGTTTCTGGTGTTGTTCGTGTCCAACGGCATGACGCTGGGGGGCATGGCGGTATTCGACCTGCAGTTGATCGATGCGATCTCCGCGGCGTCCGGCACGGACGTCAGCGTTTCCGACGTCAAGTGGCGAGATACGATCATGTTCATGACGGCCGCGGTCTGCGGGCTCGGTTCCGGCTGGCTGGCCGACCGTGTCGGTGTCAAACCGCTGATCCTCGTCGGGCTCGCGTTGCTGGCCGTGGGCAACCTGCTGTATGCGCGCGTCGATCAGCTCGTCGAGATCTACTGGATCGGCGCCGGTATGGGTGTCGTGCTCGCGCTGTGCGGCCTGATGGTCAACGTCTACCTCGTTTCCAGCTGGTTCGATCGGCAGCGCGGACTCGCGATCGGACTCGTGCTGGCCGGAACGAGCCTGGGCAATGCTTTTTTCCCGAAGCTCAATACCTGGATGATTTCGACAGCCGACTGGCGCCAGGCGTTCGAATGGCTGGCGTGGGTTCCGCTGATCATGCTGCCGGTGGCCTTCTTCCTGATCCGTAACGGGCCGATGAGCGCCGGCAAGCCGGGCAGCGGCAAGACGAATGCCCCGCCGCGCGTGTTGAACGGCTACTCGCTGGGCCAGGCGCTGCGCAGCCGGAACTTCTGGGTTGTCGCCGTCGTGGCGATGTGCACGTTCTACGCGATTCTGGGTATGACGACCAACGTGTTCATCTATATGAGCAAGTCCGATTATTCGCCGCAGGTTGCGTCGACCGGCGTGTCGCTTCTGTTCGTCGGCGGCCTGGTCGGCAAGATCATCAGCGGTCACTTCGCCGAGAATTACGGGCGCAAGATGATCC
The DNA here is from genome assembly GCA_021773815.1 of Gammaproteobacteria bacterium. Classification (GTDB taxonomy): domain Bacteria; phylum Pseudomonadota; class Gammaproteobacteria; order Steroidobacterales; genus SMWD01. The sequence continues at coordinate 6,961 of JAJFJS010000076.1, read as the reverse complement.
TGCTCATCGGTCTTGGCCTGATGTTCGCCGGCGGTGTCTGCCTGTTGCTGGCGATCAGCCAGACGAGCGAGACGGCGTTATGGGCGGGACTGGTGTGCTTCGGCTTCGGCTGGGGCGGAATTTATACGCTGATCCAGTTGCTGTCGGCTGACCTGTTCGGCATGCGATCGCTGGGCAAGATCCTGGCCGCCGTGAATATCCTGGATGCGGCCGGCGGTGCGGCCGGTCCGATTGTCACGGGTGCGTTATACGGCGTATCCGGTTCTTATTTTTTGCCGTTTGCGGTCATTACCGGGCTGCTGCTGGTGGCAACGGCCGCCGCTTCCATGCTCGATATGCGCCAGGCTGCGTTCGTTCAGGGCGCGAGCACGCAACCGGCTTGACGCTGAGGAGGGCGGTATGACGGGTCCGGTTCAGCCGAGCGCGGCCATGCGCGAGGTGCGTTACGAGATTCGCGGCAAACTCGCGAATCGCGCACACGAGATGGAGCGTCGCGGCTACGAGATAATTTCGCTGAACATCGGCAATCCGGGGGCCTTCGGCTTCCGTACGCCCGAAACGATGCGCCTGGCGATGATTGAGAATCTGCAGAGCAGTGAAGGGTATTGCCATCAGAAAGGCATCTTCCCCGCGCGGGAAGCGGTCGTCATGCAACAGCAGGATCGGGGCGTGCCAGGTGTTACCGCCGAGCATGTATTCATCGGCAATGGCGTCAGCGAACTGATCGACCTGACGCTGCGCGGACTGCTCAATTCCGGCGACGAGGTGCTCGTGCCGAGTCCGGATTACCCGTTGTGGACCGCGGGCGTGACGCTGAATCAGGGTCGGCCGGTGCACTATCCGTGCCCGCCCGAGACCGGCCACGAACCGGATCTCGCGGCGCTGGAAGGCCTGATTAGCGACCGGACGCGGGCCATCGTCGTCATCAACCCGAACAATCCGACCGGCGCCGTGTATTCACGGGCGACGTTGGAGGCCATCGTCGCGCTGGCCGAGCGCCACGACCTGCTGATCTTCAGCGATGAGATCTATGACGAGATGACCTATGACGACGCCGAGTTCGTGCCGATGGCCACACTGGTCGACCGCGTCGTCTGCGTGACGTTCTCCGGGTTGTCGAAGGTGTACCGGGCCTGCGGTTATCGTGTCGGCTGGGCGACCGTCAGCGGGGACATCGACCGGGCTGGGGCGTACCTGGATGCGCTGGAATTGCTCGCATCGCTGCGCCTGTGCAGCAACGTACCGGCGCAATGGGCCGTGCAGACTGCGCTCGGCGGTTATCAGAGTATCCGGGAACTCGTCGCGCCGGGCGGGCGCTTGTTTGAGACGCGCCGGGCCATCATCGATTGCGTGGCGGCCAGTCCCTGGCTGCGCGTCGTCGCGCCGGCCGGCTCCATGTACGCGTTCGTCGGCGTGGACCAGCAGGCATTGCCGAACTTCGACGACAACGAATTCGCGTTCGACCTGCTCGAGCAGAAACACGTGCTCGTGGCGCCCGGCGTCAGCTTCAACGTGGCCTACAACAATTATTTCCGGATCACACTGTTGCCGGACGCCAAGCAAATCAAGGAAGTCTTCAGCCGGATCGGCGAACTGCTCGATGGTTACGCCGTGAAAGACCTAGAAAAAAAATCAGGTTAGATACGTAAATATCCGTTATTAAAGAAAAAATATTCAGCCTGCCCGAAGTCATTGCGGCGCGGGTGACGGTTGTCGCGGCCACCGGCCGGCTGGCGCGGCACCTGCGCTGGCGGGCGGGCAGCGCAGCCCGGCAAGGCGGCGCTTCGGCATGGCCGACGGTCGACATCGTCACGCTGCAGCAGTGGCATGAGCGTACCTGGGAACGGTCGCTGGTCACGGGCGGTGCGGCCGGTCGCCGGGTGCTGCTCGATGCCGGGCAGTTTCGGCAGGTCTCCCGCGGCATCATCGACGAACTGTCCGCCCAGCACGGTTCCGGATCCGGTGTCGAACGCCTGATTCGCGAGGCGCGAAGCATCGCCGGCAACTGGCAGATCGGTGTGCACGATCTGCGCGCGGCCGCAACGGGACCGGATGCGGCGTTTTTCGCCGCCTGGGCAGAACGATTCGCGACCATCTGTCGGGAACGCGACTGGATCGATGCGGTCGGCCTGACGGAACTGCTGTTGCCGGAACTGGCCGAGGAACTGCGTCCGGCCCGCCGGAGCATCGTGTTGGCGGGCTTCGAATTCCCGACGGCCGCCGAGGCGCGCCTGTTCGCGCACCTCGACGCGGTCGGGGCGCTCGCCGGGCGGATCGCGGCAGCGCACAGCGATACCATCGACGGGCTGCGGATTCAGTGCGCAGAACCCGCTGCAGAGCGGCGCCTCGCGGCGCGCTGGGCGCGCGCCCGGTTCGATGCCCGGCCCGACGCGCTGATCGGCATCATCGTGCCCGGATTGTCGCGGTCGGCCGGCGCGTGGCGGCGCAGTTTCCTCGATGCCTTCGACCCTGCCTGGCGTGAGCGTGACGGCTGGCAGTACCCGGTTTCCGTCGCCGACGGGATGCGTCTGGCGGATGCTGAACTCGTGCGCACTGCCGAGTTGTTGCTCCGCGTACCGGAAGGCCGGCTCGATTATCGCGAGGCCGGTCGATTGCTGCGATCGCCGTACCTGGGCGGCGCCGATATCGAAGCCGACGAGCGGGCCCGGCTGGACCTGCGGCTGCGTGCCGACGGCCTGCAACATGTGAATCTGCGCTCGCTGAGCCGGCGATTCGGTGGCGCGGACGCGACCGGCCAACGAGGCGGCGGCGGGTCGGGGCCGCAGCAATTCTTCCGGATAATCGATGAACTTGTCGCCTCGGCGGATGAGGCGCGCGAACGACGCGAACCCGGCAACTGGGTCACGTCGTTTGAAAAGACCCTGCGCTTGGCGCAGTTCTGCCAGGGGCGGGCGCTGTCCCGGCAGGACGAAATTGTGCGGGAAGATTGGCGCCGTGCGCTCGAGCGCTTCGCCGCGCTGGGCGCCGTCACCGGGCCGGTCGGGTATCGACGAGCGCTGGCATTGCTCCGGGAAACCGTGCGGGACTGGCCGCTGCATCGTAACGGCCGGGATGACGGCGTCCAGATCATGGCGCCGTCCGAGGCGCTCGGCGTGCATTTCGACGCGCTCTGGATGTGCGGTATGACCAGCGCCGCCTGGCCGGGTGAACCGCGACCGTCGCCGCTGATACCGCTGGCCCTGCAGCGGGCGCGGCAGATACCCGAGGCGCTGCCGGGCCGCTACCGGGAGCGGGCGCTGTTCGAGCTCCGTTCCCTGTTTGCCGGGGCGGCGGAGCGCGTGGCGAGTTTTGCCGTTCACGACGGTGAGGAGGCGCTGGTGCCGTCGCCGCAGATTACCGGTCTGACCGAGGCCGTGCCTTCGGCACTTGGTATCGATATCGCGGCAGATCATCCTGGCGTGAGCGCGTCGCCGTCGGGCGCATGCGCAGTGCCGGACCCCGCACCGCCACTCGGCGCAACCGAATCGGTTCGCGGCGGCAGTCGGTTGTTAAACCTGCAGTCGGAATGTCCGGCACGCGCGTTCTTCGAACTGCGGCTCGGCGCAAAAGAACTGGTCACGCCGCCGTTTGCGCTCGACGCCATGACCCGCGGCAAACTCGCACACGATGCGGCGGACTACCTGTACGGCGCTTTTCTGACGCAGGGTGGTCCGCTGGCGGCATCGGCGACCGACCTCGAACAGGCGCTCGACACGGCGATTTCCCGCGCGCTGGAGCAGCACATATCCCGGTTGCATCCGCTGGTCGACACGTTGCGCGCCACCGAACGGTCGCGTTTGCAACGGCTGCTCGGCGCACTCATCGAGCGCGACCGCCAGCGTGGCGAGATCAATACCGACGAGCTGGAAGGCCGGCATCATATTGATGTCGGCGGCCTCGACCTGACCGTGCGCTTCGATCGTGTCGACCTGTCCGGCAGCGGTGCGCGACTGGTTATCGATTACAAAACCGGCAGTGTCTTCAGCACGAAAAAATGGCTCGGCGAACGACCGCCGGACATGCAGTTGCCGCTGTATGCGGCGTACGGCGACGCGGACGGTATTGCGCTGTACTGGTTGCATGCAAAAAAGCTGACCATCGCGGGTATGGGGATCGAAGACTGGGACATCAATACAGGCGCAGCGCGGAACAATCAGAAATTTCTCGTGGTTGCACCCGACGTGTGGCAGCAGCAGGTAGCCGACTGGCGCGCGATCTGCAAGCGCCTGGTCGATGAATTTCGCGGCGGTGACTGCCGGATTGACGTCGCCAACGACGCTCGGGCCACCGGTGAATACGCGATGCTGACACGACGCTGGGCCCTGGGTCCGGCCGCGCCGGATTCCGTATGACCGCGCCGCGCAAACCGGACGATCAGCCGGCACGTGACGCCGCGCTCGACCCGCGTCGCTCATTTATCGTCCAGGCGCCGGCCGGTTCCGGCAAGACGGAACTGCTGATCCAGCGTTACCTGAGGCTGCTGAGCGTCGTTGCCGAGCCCGAGGAGGTACTGGCCATTACGTTCACGCGCAAGGCCGCCGGCGAGTTGCGCGCGCGCGTCGAAACGGCGTTGCGCGAAGCGGCGCACGGCACGCGGCCAGACGAACCGCATCGTGCGCTCGGTTACGAGCTGGCCGGCGCTGTCCTTGAGCGCGATCGCGAGCGCGGCTGGGGACTGATCGATTTCCCGACCCGGCTCAGGATCAGCACAATCGATGCCGTCAATGCCGGCCTCGCGCGGCGGGTTCCATTGAGTGCGGGTATGACGTCGCTGAATGCGATCGTCGAGGATCCGGAGCCGATTTATCGCCTGGCCATCCGCGAGACACTGCTGCTGGCCGAAGAACCGGGACCTGGCGCGGAAAGCGTCCGCGTGTTGCTCGCGCATTGCGATAATCGCGCGGATACCGTGGAACGCTATCTGCAGATCATGCTCCGGCGGCGCGATCAGTGGCTGCGTCGAACCGGGTCAGGTCGTGACGACGATCCGGGCCGCAGACGACAGCGTTACGAAGCCTCGTTGCACGCGCTGATCGAGATCGACCTGCGGGCGGCCCATTCCGCGCTGCCCGCTCAAGAGGCGGAGACGCTGCTGGACCTGTTGCGTTATGCGGGCGAGTCGCTCGCGCTCGAGCAACCGGACGCGCCGCTGGTCGCCTGGCGCCAGCGCGAGTCGCTGCCCGACCCACGGTTCACCGACATCGACCTGTGGCGGACCATGCAGGGTTGCCTGCAGACGAAGGACAAAGGTGAATGGCGAAAAACCGTGAACAAGAATCACGGTTTCCCGCCCAAGGGGGAAGTCGCGCAGCAACGCAAGGCGCAGATGACGGAATTGCTCGCGCGCCTCGCAGGTCACGAGCGATTTCGCACGGCGCTGTATGCCGTCGCGGCGTTGCCGGATGCACGCTATACGGATGAGCAATGGGCGCTGATCGAGGCGTTGTGGCGTGTCCTGCCGTTGACGGTGGCGATGCTCAAGACGACGTTTGCCGACCGTGTCGTGACCGATTACACGGAGATAGCGCAGGAAGCCGTGGCGGCGCTCGGCAATGACGGTGAGACCAGTGATCTCCGCCTCGCGCTCGATTACCAGCTCAAGCACATTCTGCTCGACGAGTTTCAGGATACATCGCGTTCGCAATACGACCTGATCGAACGGCTGATAGAGGGGTGGGAACTGGAGGCCGACCGGAGCCTGTTTTTGGTCGGCGACCCGATGCAATCGATTTATCGGTTTCGCGAAGCCGAGGTCGGCCTGTTTCTCGATGCGCGCAAGCACGGCATCGGCGGATTGCGACTTGAAAAACTGTTGCTGACGGCGAACTTTCGCTCGGATCCGGCGATTGTCGATTGGTTTAACGCGACTTTCAGGACGATCTTTCCGGACCAGGAAGATGCGACGACCGGTGCCGTCCGGTTCGAGGAGAGCCTGGCGATGCGTCCTGCCGCGATGAACTGCGGTGTGCGGTGGCATCCGGTTGCGCTCCGGGATCCGGAGACCGGGCCCGCTGATCAGGGCACGGAAGCCAATCGCATCGCCGACCTCGTGGCCGACACGCTGGCCCGATGGTCGGCTGATCCGGACGCGGGCACAGGACCGGACGCACGACGAATCGGCATCCTCGTGCGCAGTCGCAGGCATGCCGTGGAGATCGGCCGGAGCCTGCAGCGGCGGAACATCGCTTTTACGGCCATGGGTCTGGAGAACCTGGACGAGCAGTCCGTGGTTCAGGACCTGGTGGCACTGACGCGGGCACTGCTGCATCTCGGCGACCGGATTGCCTGGCTTGCTGTGTTGCGTGCGCCCTGGTGCGGCTGGACGCTCGCTGACCTGCATGCGCTGGCCGGCGACGATCACGACGCGACGATCTGGGCGCTGATGAATGATCAAACCGCGCTGGCGCGGGTGTCGGCGGACGGGCACGCGCGCCTCGATCGTTGCCGGCCGATCTTCGCCGCGATGCTCGAGCGGTATGGCGCTCTGACGCTCCGTGATCTGGTCGAGGGTGGCTGGCGGCAACTGGGCGGTCCGGCGACGCTCAGTGCAGAGACCGACAGCGAACTGGCGATCGTGGACGAGTTTCTTGAACTGCTCGGCGCGCTGGAGACCGACGGCGAAGACGGACCGGAATTGCTGCGGCGGCTGGTCGGTAAATCGGTGACGCGTGGCGGCAGTGATGCGCCCGTGACGATCATGACGATCCACAAGGCCAAGGGTCTCGAATTCGACACCGTGATACTGCCGGGACTCGCGCGACATACCCGGCACAGCGATCGACCGCCGCTATTGTTTCACGAGTTCGAACTGGACGATGGTTCGGCCGGTCTCGTCGTCGCTCCCGTGGCGGCCGGTGATCAGGAAGCAGATCCGATCTATCAATTACTGTGGGGATTCGAACAGGCACGCGAACAACTCGAGCAGGATCGGCTCTTGTATGTTGCCGTCACGCGCGCGCGC
>JAJFJS010000075.1 GCA_021773815.1 Gammaproteobacteria bacterium | reverse complement strand
AAGTCCCGATACCAAAAGTTGGGTGGCCAACAAGTCAATAAGTGAACACCGGCACCGAATCGCCGCGCCAGAGCTACCTCGTCAGTGCGGCGGCGACGAGGTCGCCGATGCGGGTCAGAAAATCGATGCTTTTGCCCGGATGGAAATGATCGGGGTCGCGGCTGCCGATCGCGAGGAAGCCGACCTGGGCCTTCTTGCCCAGCGGGATCAGGGCGACCGAACCGACCTCGACGTCGTCGGCGCCGAACAGAAAATTGCGCTGCGCGTCACGCACGGTGCCGCAACGGGCCGTGCCGCCCTGCAGAAATGTCTTGAATGGCTGCATCGACGGGTGATCGCGTCGGATTCGACGCAGGAACCGCCCGCTGTCATCGTCGTCGCCGTCTGCATCGAACAGCACCAGTACGGGCTGATCGGCATTGAACGTCGTACGCAGGTGCGTCTCGACGATTTTGATGGCCGCCGAGCGTTCGGCGGAGTGCATCAGTTGCACCGCCAGCGCGTGAATCTTGTTGGCGATGTCGTCGTTGCCCTGCGCGACCTGCATGAAATCGCGCAGTTTGCCCTCGATTTGTTCATTACGCGCGCGGAGTACCGAGACCTGTCGCTCGATCAACGAGATGGCGCTGCCGCCGGTGCGATGAGGAAGTTGCAGGCTGGCCAGCAGTTCGCCATTGCGCAGAAAGAAATCCGGATGGGCCAGCAGGTATTCCGCGATGGCGACATCGCTGTTTTCGACCGGCGAGGATTCCGCCTGCTCGAGAGTATTCATAGATCAACCGACCCTTCGAAAACGGTGACTGCGTTCCCGGTCAGCCAGACTGGCGATCCCGGGCCGTCCCAGCGCACGGTTGCGCGTCCACCGCGTAATTCGACTTCAACCCGGGGATTCAGGAGGCCGGCATCACGGCCGACAACAACCGCCGCACAAGCGCCAGTGCCGCAAGCTTGAGTCTCCCCGGTGCCGCGTTCAAAAACCCGTAATCGAATGCGGTCTGCAGCGACAACCTGCATAAAGCCGATGTTAGCACGGTTCGGAAACTGCGCGTGGCTTTCGAGCGCGGGCCCCAGCGTGGCAACCGGGGCGGTATCGATATCGTCGATGAGAACCACGGCATGCGGATTGCCGATCGATACGACGCGAATTTCAACGGTCTCGCCGCAGGCGTCGATCGCGTAGGGAGGACCGCCCGGCGCGGTGACGAACGGCAGCGCGTCCGGCCGCAGGTCCGGCTCGCCGAGTTCGACCGAAACCTCGCCGTCGTCTTCCAGACGCGCATGCACGACGCCGCCCGGATATTCGAGCGTCAGGTCGTGGTCGGCCGCGGCGCCGATGAATCGGGCGATGCAACGGGCGCCGTTGCCGCATTGTTCGGCCTCGCTGCCGTCGGCATTGAAGATCCGGTAGAACACGTCGCCGTCGTTGTGCGGCGGTTCCAGCCACAGCATCTGGTCGAAGCCGATGCCGGTGCGCCGGTCCCCGAGGCGCCGGATCGTGTCTGCCGGCGGCGGTTCGGCGCCATTTGCCCGGATGACGATGAAGTCATTTCCAAGGCCGTGCATCTTGGTGAACGGGGTCTGCATCGGAATCTGCCTGCTGCCGGATCGCGGTGGCGCGATTATATCGTTGCCACGGCGTGTAACGGCTTGTCTTTTGTTAAATGCAACGCTAACTTAAACAACCTGTTTTTCAGGTCAAAGGACAAGAAGAATGCGCCATATCATGGTCTTGAACTCCAAGGGCGGCTGCGGCAAGAGTACGATCGCGACCAATCTGGCCAGTTATTATGCAACGGAGGGGAAGCGGGTTGCGCTGGTCGATTACGATCCACAGGCGTCGAGCCTGGACTGGCTCGCCCGGCGGCCCGAGAGCCGCGCCCCGATCGTCGGTGTCGACGGCGCCAAAGAGGGTCTGACGCACCTGCCGCGGAACTCGGAGATCGTCATCGAAGACGCCCCGGCCCGCTCACACGGCGCGGAGTTGACCGATCTCATCCGGCATGCCGATACGGTCATCGTGCCGGTCCTGGCGTCGAGCATCGATATGCAGGCGTCCCAGAAATTCCTCGATGAACTGGCCAAGGTCGGCAAGGTCAAGCGCAAGCAGGTCAAGGTGGCCGTGGTCGCGAACCGGGTGCGCGAGTACACGCTGATCTTCGAACAGCTGGACGAGTATCTCGAAGGGCTGAAAATGCCCTACGTCGCGGCGTTGCGTGAGGCCCAGAACTATATTCGCGCCTATACGCGGGGGCTCGGGATCTTCGAATTGCCGGAGTACCTGGTCTGGCCGGACCTCGAACAATGGGATCCGCTGATCGAATGGCTGAAGAGTAAGCGCTCCCGTCCCTGAGGCGCCGGACCCGCGTCAGGCGCGGAAATTCTCCAGCCGCGGCAGGTCGAGCGCGCCGGTATTGCTCAGCGTCAGGCCCTTGGCGAATGCTGTCGTCGCGGCTGCGGGATCGTCGAGCTTGATCATCAGTTGCCCGAGTTCGTGGTAGGCGGCCGGCGTCGGCGCTATCGCGATACTGGATTCGATATAGCTGCGCGCCTTGCCCCAGAGCTCGTTGCGCACGCTCACGCGGCCCGCCGCCAGCAGTACGACGGGATTCTCGGGCTGCTGATTCAGCCATTTTTCCGTTTGCCGAAGCTGCGCGTGCTTGTTGGGGAGTCGCAAGGCGCCGTAGACGGCGATGAGGTCGTCGTCCCAGTCCGCCTTTAACGCGCGGCAGATTTCCGTCGCAGCGACGTCGTCGTTGCCACTCTTGATCAACGCGGCGATCCGCGCGCGGCGCAGCCGCCCGTGCTTGCGTAGCGCCCTGGGGAGCTGGTTCCAGTATGCATTGATTGAGTCGATATCGAGATTCGGCGCCTTGAGCTGTGCCTCGATGGCCTCGATCGTCCAGTCATCAAGTTGTCGTGACGAAATGTTCTTCGCCCGCCGCAGTTGCGGCAGCAGATCGGTTAGCGCATGCCAGTCCTGTTCGGCATGATAGAGCTCGCCCAGCAGCTTGAGGGCCAGTGGATGGGCGGGCTGGGATTCGCGGATGCGGGCCAGGCTCTTGCGTGCCGCATCGAATTCGCCGGCGGCGATCTGTAACTCGGCCTGCGTCAGCAGGACTGCATTTTCGGCGCCGCTGTCGCTGTCGCGCGCCATCTTGAGCCAGCCGTCCCGGCGTTGCCGATCGCCCTGCGCCTGCGCCGTGCGGGCCGCCGCCAGGTAGCTCAACAGCGGGGTTTCGCTGCTGGCTGCGCCCTTCGTCAGCAGCCGTTCACCGCGCGCGAGTTTGCCCTCGGACAGTGCAACCAGCGCCTTGGCGATACGCTCGCCCGAGCGCCGGGATCTGGCGCGGGCCGCCATCTCGCCGAGTTCGCGCGGCGTCTGCCAGAGCCGGACGAGGGCGCGCACCGCGATATAGGCGACAAAGGAGACGAAAATCAGCACCGGCACCGACATCTCGACCGTGTAGCCACGGAAATTGATCAGCACGTAGCCATTGTTTTCGAGCATGAAATGCCCGGCGACCGAACCGATGAGCAGAGCCAGTATCAGGAACAGGCCGAACTTCATGGGGCTGCAGCCTCGTCACCGAGCGTCAGCAGCAGTTTCAGTGAACCGGAAATATCGGGCAGTTCGCCCGGCAGGTCGGCTTCGGCGAGGCGCCCGACCGTTTCCTGTGCGGCCCGGACCGCCGGCGAGTTGGTATCGAAGTATTGCCCGAGCCGGTTGGCGACGGCCTGTAGCGACTTGCGGTACAGGGTGCCCTGGTTGCGAATGACGGCCAGCCGGGCGATCTGCAACTCGACGTCGAGGCTGCGGATCAACATGGCCTCTTCGGTGGCAGACATCAGCGGCGTCACGGTTTCGTCGTTGCGCCGGACGCTGATGATGCCCGACAGGGCGTCGACGATAACGCGCCATGCGCGTTGCCAGCCGGTCTCGTCGCCGGGGGTGGTTTCCTGAACGAAACGTCCCGGCGCCGTACGCGACAGCGGCAGCGTATTCAGCGATTGCGCGAGGCTGCCGAGTTCCAGCACGATGCCCTCGGCGTCGGGTCGGGGGACCGCCTTGAGCGCGGTGCGCTCGTCACTGAGTTTCGCCCGGACGCGGGTCAGCCCCGGGTCACCGAGATCCTTGAGTTTGGCATCGGCCAGGTCGAGCGCGCGTAACGAGACATCAACATTGCCGACCAGGTCCAACTGGGCGTGCGCAACGCGCAGGAAGTATTCTGCCTCCGCGAGCAGCCATGCTGAGCGTGCCTGCTCGGCGACACCGGGAATCTTGTCGAGTGTCGTTTCGACGCGTGTCATGCGCGCGGGCAGTTCTTCGAGCTGGCGTTCGATACGCTTGGCCAGTGCGTCGAGATCCGCGTCGAGCCGCGCATCCGTCGAACCGAGGCGCTCCATGTCGCCGGTCAGTCGGCCGAGTTCGGCGCTGCGTGTCGCCAGCTCGCGTTGGGTGTCGGTGAATTGCGTGTTCAGCGACAGCTGCACGCGCCGCTCGTTCCACAGGTAGCCGACGCCGGCGGCGGCCAGCAATGCGATGAGCAGCCCCACGTAGCCCGGCCATGCGGACGGCCGTTTGGGCGCTGCGGTCGTGTCCGGCGCTGCGGTCTCGGCGGGTGTTTTGCCTTTGGGGGATACGGGCGCTGTCTCGCTCGCCGGCGGGGCGCTGTCCCCGGTCGGCGCCGGCGTGTCAGCGGCGGGGGAGTCGTCCTGCGGCTCTTTGGGCGTCTGGTCGGTCATACCCGCATTATCGGAGTACCGGGCCGGGCGGACAACCGGTAAAACACGCCTTTGCGATGCCGGGTGCCGGCCAACGGCCGGCTGGTGAGATTTCCGGGTGAGATTTCCGGGTTACTAGATCCGCTTCTTGACGCAGGCCTTGACGGCCGTCACATGCCGCCGGCTGACGGGCAGCGGCTCGCCGCAGTCGCGGAGCCAGACCTCGTACTGGCCGTCTGCGGTTTTTTCCATGCGCTCGACGCGATTGAGCGCAATCAGGGCGCTGCGATGGATGCGGATGAAACGGTCCGCAAACTCCGTCGCGAGTTCCTTGAGCGGTTCGTCGATGAGATCCTCGCCGTGCGTATGGCGCACCGTGATGTATTTCTGATCGGCCTGAAAGAACCAGATGTCGTCGAGCGGGATCAGGCGCAGTTCGGCGCCGCGTCGCGCGCAGATATTGTTGCGCGCTGCGGGCCGCCCGGTATCGCTGACAAGGGCATCGACCTGCGGCCGGGCCAGACGCGCAGCAAAACCGAGTGCGCGTTCGAGCTTCTCGCGACGCACCGGCTTGAGCAGGTAGCCGATGGCATGGGTATCGAAAGCCTCGATCGCATAGTTGTCATAGGCCGTCGTGAAGATAATGGCCGGGCCGTCGTCGAGCGCCGCGAGATGGCGCGCGGCTTCGATACCGTCCATGTCGGGCATGCGGATGTCGAGCAGGATGACATCGGGTGATTCGGCCAGGCTCATCTGCAGGGCTTCGCCGCCGTTCGCCGCCTCGCCGATGACCTCGCAGTCGGGCAATTCATCAAGCAGCCGGCGCATCCGCGAGCGTGCCGGCGCTTCATCGTCAGCAATCAGGACCCTGATTGTCATTCGGTCACCGGAAACGCAATGCTGACCTGATAATGCGTCTGATCGATGGCCCGCGACAAGTTGGCGCGTGCGCCGAACGCCAGTTTCAGGCGTTCGCGGATATTTTCAAGTGCGATCTGGTTGCCGGGCTCGGACTTGAACTTCTTGATCGGCAGCGGATTGCGCACCGACAGGTAAATCATGTCGCCCTTGCAACGGCCCTCGATCTCGACGACGCCGGTATCGGGCAGTGGCTCGACGCCGTGATAGATCGCGTTTTCGAGCAGCGGCTGCAGCGTCAGGCTCGGGATGCGCGCCTGTTTGGGCAGGTCTTCGAGTTGCCACTTGACGACCAGCCGGTCACCGAGACGGCGTTGTTCCATGTCCTGGTAGACGCGGGTCACCTCGAGTTCCTGGCTGAGCGGGATCAGTTTCTGCGAATCGGCCAGCGACGCGCGAAACAGGTCGGACAGATTCTCCACGGCGGTCTCGGCCGCACGCGGATTCGTCCGCGTCAGTTCCGCGATGGTATTCATGCTGTTGAACAGAAAGTGCGGCCGGATCCTGGCCTGCAGGGCATGGATGCGGGTTCGCGCTTCGCTTTCGACATTGCGCTGCCACTGGTGCGAGACATAAAAATAACGCAGTGCCAGCCCGGTCATGATGATGCCGACCACGATGTTGCCCGACAAAAAGTACCAGTGATTCTGCGGAAACCAGAGATTCGGTATGACCATGTCGGGCGGGTTGTAATAGCGGCCGACCCAGTAAATCAATTCGGAGAAGATGATAATGACGGCCGTGACCGTGACGAATGTCAGCATGCTGGCCATGGCGACGGAAAAACGATTCAGCCGGCGACGCAACACGCACAGCGCGGCCGTAATGCCGAGACTGGTCCAGACCAGCAGCAGCGAGGTCTTTGCCAGGTCGCTGAAGAACGTATCCCAGCCGCTCTGGCGGGCGATTGTTAGCGCGACGGCCGTTAACTCGGCGGTCAGCACGACGCCGAATACGATCGATGACGAGCAGAAATTTGGCAGGTAAGCCGGCTGGCGGGCTTGATCGCCGTCGTCTGTGTCGACGCCGCCGGGCCGGCTATCGTTCAGGTTTGCCACCGTGCGTCACGAGCCGGACCGCCGGCGACCTTTCATGTCAGTCGCACCACTCGTCGACGAGTTTCTGTGCGGCGATACGCTCGGAGTCGAGTTCCGCGTCAGTCAGATATTCACGCTCGCCGTTTTCGAGCGGGCGGTACAGGCGCCGGGCCGTGTTGTAAGTCAGCAGGCGCGTCTTCGCTTTCTCGCAGTTCTCGGCGCGTGCTTTCTTCATCTCCGCGGACCGCATCTCATCCTCGGCCGTGGCTTCCTTTTCGAGCCGCTTGCGCGTTGCATACGCGGCATTGCGTTCGGCCGTGTTGTCGATCCGTGCCTGTAGCGCCTGGTGGTCCGCGCGCCGGAGCCGGATGCTCGTCGGTTCGGCGTCCACGCCCTCCGGCGGTCGGGCAGCAAAATGCGTCACGCCGTCAGTGTCGACCCATTTGTAGATCGTCTGGGCGGAGGCGTCCCACATCAGTCCCAAGGCTACGAGGCCGGCGAGCAAAACTGCAGCTCTCATCGATGGCGCTCCTATGGTCGCTGCCCGGTTGGCGAATCGACCGCGAAAAATCCATGTAAGGCCCGCAATTATGCCATTTTTGGCCACTTCGAACGCGGAACCCGGTCACACTGCCGTTGGCGGATTGTTGCGCTGCAAATGGTCGCCCCGGGAGCGTTCGGGGTGGGCGAAACAGGCGCCCCCGCCGGGACCGACGGGGCGCCTGGTGTTTACTCCGGGGCTCGCGTGAACTCGGGGTAGGCCTCGAGTCCGCATTCGCTCAGGTCAACGCCCTCGTATTCCTCCGCCTCATCGACACGGATGCCGGCAATGACCTTGATACCCAGCCAGGCGCACCAGCTGGTGATGAAGACCCACGACACGATCACGGCCATGCCGATCAGCTGCACCCCGAGGCGTGCATCCGGATTCGACAGGCACACCGCCAGCAGGCCCCAGGCACCGCAGACGCCGTGGACGGAGATCGCGCCGACCGGGTCGTCGATGCGGAACCAGCGGTCCATGTAGATGATCGATGGCACGACGAGCAGGCCACCGATCGCGCCGATGGTCGTCGCCAGCAGCGGCGTGGGCGTCAACGGTTCGGCCGTGATCGCGACCAGGCCGGCGAGCGCGCCGTTCAGCGCCATCGTCAGGTCCGCCTTGCCGAACCACGTGCGGGCCAGCAGCAGTGCCGCGACCAGTCCGCCGGCGGCCGCCATGTTCGTGTTGACGAATACCAGGGCCACGGCATTGGCCTCGCCGACGTTGGAAATCCGCAGTTCCGAGCCGCCGTTAAAACCGAGCCAGCCGAGCCACAGGATCAGCGTGCCGAGCGTTGCCAGCGGCAGGTTTGCGCCGGGGATCGCGTAGACTTGGCCGGTTGCGCCGTATTTGCCCTTGCGTGGACCGAGAACCAGCACGCCGGCGATCGCGGCCGCGGCGCCGCACATGTGCACGACCCCGGACCCGGCAAAATCGAGGAAGCCCATCTCGTCGAGAAAGCCGCCGCCCCACTTCCAGAAACCCTGCACGGGATAGATGAAGCCGGTCAGGATCACGGCGAATGCAAAGAACGACCAGAGCTTCATTCTTTCAGCGACGGCGCCGGACACGATCGACATCGCGGTGGCGACGAAGACGACCTGAAAAAAGAAATCCGCCAGGTTCGAATAGTAGGCGTCGCCGGCCGTGACCGTGGCGACGGCATTGTCCTCGCTGCCGAGCATGCCGAAGCCCGGTACAAAGGCACCCGCGAACGTCTCGCCCGGGTACATGATGCCGTAGCCGCACAGCATGTACATGATGCAGGCGATCGCGTAGAGACCGACATTCTTGGTCAGGATCTCGGCGGTGTTCTTGGCACGCACGAGCCCGGCCTCGAGCATCGTGAAGCCGGCCGCCATCCACATGACGAGCGCGCCGCAGACGAGAAAATAAAACGTATCGAGCGCGTAGCTCAGTTCCGACAATTGCGTTTCCATGACCTGGATCTCCATCGTTCAGTCGTGCCGCGCTCAGACGGCTTCGGTGCCGGTCTCGCCGGTGCGGATGCGAATAATCTGTTCGAGCGGCGTGATAAAGATCTTGCCGTCGCCGATCTTGCCGGTGCGTGCCGTGTTGATGACCGCCTCCACGACCTGCTCGACGATGTCATCGTCAACGGCCATCTCGATTTTCGTTTTCGGCAGGAAATCGACGACGTATTCGGCGCCGCGGTACAGCTCGGTGTGTCCGCGTTGCCGACCGAAGCCTTTGACTTCCGTGACGGTGATCCCCTGGATGCCTATATCGGCGACGGCCTCGCGGATGTCGTCGAGCTTGAAGGGTTTGACGATCGCTGTGATCAGTTTCATGCGCGGCTCCTCGTGGTTATCGAGCCAGATCGATGTCGAAGTTCTTGGTGATGCCGAGCGTCAGGTAGGTGTCGTCTTCGGCGCCCTTGGTCGGCAGGTCGTCGCCGCGAAAAATAATCGCGATGGTCCAGTCGAACAGGTTGGTGTCGGCGACGGTCAGCGTGCTGCCGTAGCCCGCTTCCAGGTAGGCGCCCTCGAAATCACGTGCGTACCCGCCGACGACAGCATAGAAATCCCGGTATTCGGCGCGGCCGGCCAAAAACAGGTAGTCCTGTGTCGGTCCGTTGAAGTTGTCGTATTGGCCGATCGCCGCCTCGATACCGAGAAAGCGCCATGCGCCGTTCAGATTCAATTCGAGATAGGTGTCGTCGAAGTTATCGGTGTAGAAATAACCGGTCGCGCCGACGCCGTAGGTGAACTCATCGACGGTGCCGTTGTAGCCGCCGTAAACGTCAACCTCGATTCCCGGGCTGACGCTGGCCGCCCAGCTACCGACATAGAAGCCGTCCTGTTCGAGATCCAGTCCCGCGCTGGCCGATGACTTGTCCTGAGACACGCCCCGGAATACGTAGTCGCTGGCCCAGCCGACGTTACCGGTGAGTTCGGCCGCCTGGACCGCGGTCGTCAGCCCCCAGGCCGCGACAAGGATTGCGGTGATGCATTTCTTCATCGTTGGTTCCTTTTTGCAGGTTGAGAATGTCGAGTCCGGGTGTCACTATCTCGACACGTTTCGTCCGGTACTTAGCAGGTTCCGTGCCAACTTGAAAAAGCACGTAAAAACAGCAAGGTATGCGGACGTGTCATGACCCGGAGCGATCCGAATGCACCATATGAGTGCACGCCCGCCGGGCCGATGCGCGCTCAGGACGCGCTCGGCGTCAGCCGCAAGACCACCCTGAACGGAGTTAACGTGGATACACAATTTGTCAGCGATCTCGCCCGCAAACTCGCGCGAGCAGTGCCGGGTGCCGGCGCCGACCTTGACGTCATGCGTGCGGATCTCGAGCGCAACTTTCGCGGCCTGCTCGACGGCGCCTTCGACCGCATGGAACTGGTGACGCGCGAGGAATTCGATGTCCAGCGACGGGTCCTGGAACGGACGCGCGAAAAGCTCGCGCGTCTGGAGGCGCAGGTGGCGGCGCTCGAACAACGGCGCCCGCCGGCGGACGACTCCGACGACTGAGCTTCGGGGCGTGTGCGGCCATGCTGCTGGCAACGGTCCGGACACGTGCCCGCCTCGGTATCGAGGCACCGCCGGTCACCTGCGAGGTGCGCCTGGGCGGCGGCCTGCCGCGCCTGACGATCGTCGGGCTGGTCGAAACTGCGGTCAGGGAAAGCCGTGAACGGGTCGAGGCGGCGATCCACCAGTCCGGTTATGCATTTCCGGACGGCCGCATCACCGTCAATCTCGCCCCGGCCGATCTGCCCAAGGGCAGCGGCCGGTTCGACCTGGCCATTGCGATCGGTATCCTCGTCGCCTCGGAACAGGTGCCCGCGGATCTTCTGGACGACCACGAACTCTATGGCGAATTGTCATTCACGGGCGAGGTCCGGGGAGTCCGGGGATTGCTGCCGGCGCTGACCCGTGCCCGTGCAGCGGGCCGTCGCTGCATCATCCCCGAGGTCTGCGGGGCCGAGGCAGGCCTGTTGCGTGATGTCGAGTCGCTGCTGGCCACGCATCTGGTCGGCGTCGTCGACTACCTGTCCGGCCGCAAACCATTGGCCGCGTGTCCGTGCATCGACTGGCCCGCCGATGAGGCCCCGGTTCACGATCTGGCCGATCTGAACGGCCAGGCGGCGGCGCGCCGCGCGCTGGAAATCGCCGCGGCCGGCGGGCACCACCTGCTGATGATCGGCCCGCCCGGCACGGGCAAGACGATGCTCGCGCAGCGACTGCCGGGTCTGCTGCCGCCGATGACGGCCGACGAAATTGTCGAGACCCTGGTGCTCCGTTCCCTGTCCGATCGGCGACCCGACCACGTGACGCGGCGCCGGCCGTTTCGCAGCCCGCATCACACCGCCTCGGCGGCCGCCCTCGTGGGCGGCGGGCGGCCCCCGCGCCCGGGCGAGATATCACTGGCCCATCGTGGCGTACTGTTTCTCGATGAGTTGCCGGAGTTTGCGCGGCCGGCGCTCGAAGCCCTGCGTGAACCGCTCGAGTGCGGTGGCATCACCGTGGCGCGGGTGGGCCACACGGTCACGTTCCCGGCCTGTTTTCAGCTGGTTGCCGCGATGAATCCGTGTCCGTGCGGTTTTGCCGGTGATCGGCAGCACCCGTGCCGGTGCACGCCGGGTCAGGTGCAACGCTATCGGCACCGGGTGTCGGGCCCGTTTCTCGACCGGCTGGATATCCGGATCGAACTCGGTCGGTCGGACCTGTCGCTCGACGACCTGATCGGCGGCCGGGCCGAAGACGGGGCGCCGGTGAATGAATCGTCGGCCATGGTGCGCCGGCGCGTCAGTCAGGCTATCGAGCGGCAACGCACCCGCACCGGGCAATGCAATGCACGCCTGGAGGCGGCCGCCCAGCGCGACGACTGTCGTCCGGACGCGGAGGGCCGTGCGCTGCTAACGACCGCGGCCGAGCGGTTTGCGATGTCGGCCCGGGCCTGCGACCGCTGCCTGCGGCTGGCGCGCACGATCGCCGATCTCGACGCGTCAGACCGGGTGCGCGCCAGGCATGTTGCCGAGGCATTGTCGTTGCGCCGGCTGTGAACGGTCGGTGGCAACCGGTACGTCGGGTCAGCGCGCCCACTCGACCGATCAATTGCCGTCAAGATCGCTCCGGGCATCGGAATGATTCACGTGGTGGTCCCTTCTGCATGGCCGGTGCGTTCGCAGTCAATGTGACGGATAAGTAACATCACTGGAAATCTTACGATTGATTGCAATGATGACAGCTCATGACGGGGTAAAGCATTTGAAGACCGCTGATAGTGCTAAAGGTACTGCGAGTTGCCGTTCGGTGCCGGAAATTTTGCGGCTCGCTGGTTTTAAGGCCGTGTTTGCCGCAAATGACAGGCGTCACTTGCGCGCCGGGTTGTTCATGCTGCTGATGTTGACCAGCTCGCCGGCGTTGAGCCAGATCAACAATCCGGCGTACGCCGATTATTTCCTGGTAGGCCGGTTCGGCGAGGTTTGCACGATGTGTGAGGTCACCGTGCTGTGCAAAACCGGCGAGACGGCGCCTGCGCCTGCGGGAATTCCCGCGGAGGGCACGTTTACCGTCTATCACCTGCAAACCCGGACGTTCTGGTCGCAGGTTGCGACGATCTGGGAATGGTTTGTTGCGAACTTCAGCGGCGATGCGCTCGCCACGCGTGGCCATACCCGGCCGGTCCACGTCCATGCAGTCACCGACGGCCGGTGGCAACCGATGCGCGTCGTCGAGGCGAGACTCGTGCTCGACCCTGCCGTGATCGAATTCGGCGACCGGTCGATCGACCGCGTCGAGCGTCGCTGGATCACCGCGGAAACGAACGAGGCCATCGGTTATTGTCAGCGACTGCCGCTGTGGGATGCACTGGAGGTCATCGAACGCCGCTCCACAGAACCGGACAAAGACAATGCGTGAAGCCGTCCGTAACTTCGACAAGGTCTGGACGAAAGCCTGGATTACCGCTCACCCGCTGCGCTCGTTCGGCATCATCGTGCACCTGCTGCTGCGCACGCTGTTCGCAATATTCTGGCTCGCGGCCGGCATCAACAAGGTCAATAAGGACTGGCTGACCAGCGACATACTCCGGCAGATCTTTCTGGATCGATTGACGGAGATGCCGCCGGACGCATTCGCGTCCGTGTTCCTGCAGAATTTTGCGATCCCGCTGTACGTGCTCGTTGCCTGGGTGATCACGATCGGCGAGATCTACTCGGCGGTCGGCCTGCTGGTCGGCGTCACGACGCGGCTCGCCGCGGCCGTGAGCTTTTTCATTCTGTTCGGGCTCGCGATCGGCGGCTACTACGATGCCTCACTGATTCCGTTCTTCCTGCTGAACGCGATGTTTCTCTGCTGGCCGTCGGGTCTGTGGCTGGGCTTTGACCGCCCGTTGGCACGGGCGCATCCGCAGATTCGCTGGTTTCGTTAGCGACGCAGGATGTGAACGGCCGGCGTCGGCCGCTGTATCGGTTCAGCGCGCTTGTTCGACCAGATATTCCACCGCGGAAATGATCTCCGCATCGGACAGGTTCGTGTGGCCGCCCTTCGGCGGCATGTAGCCGGCCAGGCCCTGATAACCCTCGAGCGCATGCTGATGCAGTAGCGCCTCGCCCAGCGCGATACGCGGCGCCCAGGCCGCGCCGTCGCCGGCCTTTGGTGCGCCGGCGATACCGGCGCCGTGACAGGCAACGCAGGCCTGGTTATAGACCTGGACCGCGCTCAGCACCTCCGCCACGGGCTCGATCTTCACGACTTCGCCGGCGTTCTCGATCGTTTCGCCGTCGAGCGCAACACGCCCGACGGGTCTGATCCGGGCGTCTATCTGCGCCTGGTAGTTCGCTTCGTCCATGATAAAGACCTGCTGAGTTTTGCCGGAAATGTAGTTCGCCAGCAGGACCAGTCCGAACACGATGCCGATCAGTGCGCCTATAAAGAGCATAAACAAGTCGAAGAATGATTTATCCGGATTGTTTTCCATGCGCGGTGCTCTCCTGCTGTCGCGATGCGGCCGTCCCGGTGGGCGGGCCAGTATAGATTTATCGCCGGACGCGGAAAAGCCCGCGGCGTGCGAGTAGGGGTTACGGGCGCCGATCGGGCGTCAGGTGACGCGGCGATGCGAAATCCGAGATCCCGGCCAGCGTCCGCAGCGCCGGCAGGTCGCGGATCAAGACGATGCTGCGTTTGTCGCGTTTAATCAATCCGCGTTCTTCGAGTTGGCGGAAACTCCGGCTGACGGTTTCCTTCTTCAGGCCGAGGAAGTCGGCGATATCTTCGCGACTCATTGGCAGATCCACATGGTCCAGCCGTGGGTCCTGATCGTCGCGAATGCGCTCGCTGGCCCGTCGCCAATAGCGCAGGTACAGCAGGAACACCGCCAGCCGCTCCACGGCGGTGCGCTGGCCCAGGTTATAAACCAGGTCGTAGGCATCCTCGAGCACGCGATGCAGCATGTTGAGAAAGGTCCGCTCGGCCTCCCGGTCGCGGGCGAGCCGTTCAGTCAACGCGGCACGCGAACACACCGCGACGGTCGTGGGCATTACGGCTTCGACGGTAAAAAAGTAATCATCGGTCGACGTCAGGCCGACAAAATTGTCGCGCACCAGAAAGCTCAGGATCTGCCGCCGTCCATCACCGCCGGTGCGGCTGACCATGACCATGCCGCTCAGGATCGTGAAGACCCGGTCGGCCCGCGCCCCCGCATGAACCAGCGCCTCGCCGGGCGCCAGCGTCAGCACGGGCGCCCCGTCAAACACAGCGAGGAAAAGGTCATGCGGGCCCGGCGACAGATTCATGCGCAAAGCATGACCCCGCAACGGCTGCAGCGCAACCGGCCGCCTGCTGTTGGACGCTGTCGGCCGGTCGGCATAAAATGCGCCCCCAGTCACGCGGCGCCCGTAGCTCAGCTGGATAGAGCGTTCGCCTCCGGAGCGAAAGGTCAGGGGTTCGAATCCCTTCGGGCGCGCCATATATTCAAGGGCCACCATCGGTGGCCTTTGAATATATGGGGTGGCTGCAAGACTTGATTCGGCCCCCCGGTTCGACCGAGATCAGATGGTGGAACGCGGAGCGTTACACCAGGTGATCGACAGGAGCGCGAAGCGACCCCGCAGGGGCGACCGAGCGTTAGCGAGGGAGTCAATCCCTTCGGGCGCGCCATAATATTTAGGGTGTATTCCGGTCACATGGTTAACACCTTGTCCGGCACGAATGGGTAGGGGTCCGGGCTCCACCCGGCCCTCGACCGTATCAAAGAAGCCTTAAGTCCATAGTGAACACCCTGTCCAAAACGGATGGATCGGGACCGGGTTCTTGCCGGTTTTCTCAGCGCAGCGCTTCTGCTGCGGCAGGATCGGCAGCAGGGCTTCCTGCAATAGCGAAATCGGAACTTTCTGGCCCGGTCGGCCGTTGTCGTGCAACTCGAAAGTCGAATCGGACTATTTGCGGCGACCGAGTATCTGCAGGCCGATTTCGTCAATAATTTCGCTACCCTTCAATAAGGTAGTCGGCCAGATCAGGCCTTTGACCTCTCGGAGAGCCATACCCAGCAGCGAGCTGCCAAGGCATACTGGCTGCCGATGAACCCACAGTCCGAGCAACGCACTTCCGGTGGCGCTGACGGCGTGCCGACGACTCCGGCCGATCGTCGCCTCAGTGGCCTGGGCGTCGACCCGAGCCGGGTGGCGATTCATCGCCTCGGCTGGCCGCGGCGGTTGCTGTGGCATGGCTATCCGCCGTGGGTACGCAAGATGATTCTGGGGCTCGGTCTGTGGGCCGCGATCGTGCCAGTCGAGGCGCTCGGTTGGGAATTGCCGGCGCTGGCCCGGACCGCTTCTTCACTGATCATCGGGTTACTGATTCTGACCTCGGCCTGCGATGCGCTGGTGACGGCCGCGGAGCGGCTCGCGGCTCGTCAGACGTGGGATCACTATGTTGCGGGCACGCTCGCCGAAATGCTGTCGACGCTGCCGGAGCTGGTCGTCATCTGTTTTGTGATTCCTGTGAGCCCGCTGGCCGCAATGGTCATTGCGCTGGTCACGATCTACAACAACGCTTTCGTGTTCAGCGTCTACTCCTATTTTCTGCCGAAGGATCAGAAAGGCCGCTACCTGATGCCGAAGGCAATCACCGAAGTCGGCACGCAGATTCTGATTGCCGGCGCGGGACTCGGTTCGGTGATCGGGCTCGTCATGCTGGTGCTGTTGACCGGCGCACACCCCAAGCAGACGCTGTCGGTCCTGGATCTGACCGTGCTCGGGACCATCATGCTGGCCATTTTCGGCGTCTATCTCTATATGCTGATCAAGGGTTACGCGTCCGAAGAGGAGGCCGTGCGCCGCGCGTTGCAACTGGATGATGAGCAGGTCGAGGAACGGCGGGAGCAAACCTACGATCATGTAAAGAAGACATCGATGGCCAATATCGTCTGGCTATTTGCCGCGGGTATCGGCGCGGCGTTTCTGGGCGGAGAACGCGTGTCGGAGTTTGCGCAGACCGCCATTCAGGAACTGAACGTCAATCCGATTGCGACGGCGATTATTCTCGCCGCATTCGCCGGCATGAGTGAATACGTCATCCTGTGGCGGGCGCATCGCAAGGGACAATATGGCATCGCGCTGGCCAACGCATTCGGCGGCATCACCCAGGTCATGTTCCTGGTGCTGCCGTTCACGTTGCTGGCCATCGCCGTATTCGAGGGCCTGCTGGGCAGCGGTCATTCCGAGCTGCCGCTGACCATCAGTCTTTCAAACGTCCTGCTGTTCGGCATGCTGTTCCCGACCTTCTACGTTCTGATCGGGTTGATCGAGGAGGACCACACGCTGGGACCGCTGGATACGACGATCATGGCGTCGATATTCCTGTTGATCATCCTGATTCTGATCGCCTACGGGGAAGCCTGAGACGATGGTGAGCAATGGCCGGCGCCGATTTTAAGGCAAGAAAAACCCGGCACGGGGCCGGGTTTTCCAGGTACTCAAAACGCGTTCGGGCGTTCAGGCAGCCTTCAGGTTGCTTGCAGCCAGCTTGCCGCGCTCGGTGACGACTTCAAAGCTGACGCGCTGGCCTTCGGCCAATGAGTCCATGCCAGCGTTCTGTACGGCACTGATGTGCACAAAAACGTCCTTTTCACCGGACTCAGGCTGAATAAATCCAAATCCCTTGCCAGCATCAAAAAACTTTACGGTTCCTATAGCCATTATTGGCCTCCATATCTAAAGTCCACGCACGAATCGGGCGCGGTAACGAACAATCTGGGTGTAGTGGGTGTCTTGAAACGAACGTCCTGAAAGTGGACGGGTAGCTGAAAGGCAGGCCAAAAACGAAGATCGCCGGATCATCCTGCGGGATACACGCGGTAAACGCAAGTTTTTGGTCTTGAAAATCAAGCCTATAGGCCGGAATCCGGTGGATATCGTCCTAAATACAGGGCTTTTTACCCATGATGGGTGTTCGTCATCCGGATTTGGGTCCGCGCCCCCGGCTGCCGGGAACGCGCCTGCCGGCAGGCAGCGAAGTCGCCACCCGCAGCCGTTTACTCGCCTGGTTGACGATGCGGAGCGCCACCGTCCGTTGCTGTCCCTCCTGCCTTGCCGGCCGGCCCCCAACCGCCGCCGGACAGCCGGCTGACGGAGGGAACGGTATTCGGGGCAACCCGGTAGTGAATGCCCGATGCCACCGGCGCGACCGTTAGAAGGAGTAGCTGGCGCTCCAGACAATCAGACCGACAACGACCACGGTTAAGATAATCCCCATCACTAAATCACTCATTCCTGTCTCCCTGCAAATGCGACTAAATATCAATTCAGCTTTTCGGTCATTGCTAACTGACCGTTCCCAACCCGATATTGAACCATAGTTTATACCGGCGATTGGATTGATTGCGTCAATTACCTACCGGGGGAACCAGGATGGCGCGAGTTGTGCCGTCGCTACGCGCGGCGATAGGTTGCCGATAATTCCCGGCGGGGCGTTGCCGTTCATTCGCAAGACATCGACCCGGCAGCTGCGAAAATATTGTCCGGCGCCGCGATTCCTGACGCCAGGTTCCGAGCTCGATTTCCCGGTGGGGGTGAGGGTCCTCGGCCCGTTTGCGCGGGTCCAGTCGAACGCGCCCTGATTACTCTCTTTTTTTCTCGTAAGTCACGGAGAGCACGCGGTCGCCGAACAGCCGACCGTTCAGCGCATCGAGTGCGACGCCCGTCTGCGGTTCATCGAGGTGCACGAACCCGAAACCGCGGCAGCGTCCCGTCATGATGTCGGTCGCCAGGCTGACGGATCTGACGGCGCCAAATTCCGAGAACAAACTGCTCAGGCCTTCTACGGTCGTACGTGAAGACAAATTCTGCACCATCATCTTTGTCATGGAGTATTTCTAATCTCTTGATTCTGAAATGAACGTCGAATGACCGAGTCCTGCAATAGTCCGGCGGTATCTGTCGGGTAGCGTATCGTCAACGCGCGGTGGTTTGGTTGCATGCAGCGGGTCGCCGGTTTCGTTAGTGATACTGTGCTTTCGTGGTTTCCTTTTTGGATTTCTTGGCCGCCTTGCGCTCTTTCATCGTGAGCGCCGGTTTTTTCTTCGCCTCTTTATTCGGTTTGCGTTCTTTGGACATGCCGTTCGCTCCATATTGGTAATGCTTGCCGCCTATTCTACAGTGGAATGGCCGACGGCTCCCCGTGACCCGAAAGTGAACCGGCTCGGCCGTTGACATAATGGGCTGGCGCGGCGCCGGCTAACATTGAGCGCGCCATTGCGCCGCAATAAAAACGCCCGCAAACAGGCGCAGCTGATGAGGGCACCCGAGGCAATGGATATCGCCTCGTCCGCTATGCCGTCCGCCGGTTACCTGCTGAGGCCTCGCCGGGCCGCCTCTAAGATCGTTATTTGTGCGCGGCTAACATTTTGTAGGCCGTCAGTACGCGCTTGGGTTCTCCCGGTTCGGGCCAGGTGAAGACGAGTCGGTCGCCGGCTCTGACCATTTGCGGAAAACCGGCGTTACGCGAATACAGGCCTTGCGCAACGACTTCGATCGGGCCCATGCCGCCGTCAATGGTCACGCGTCGCAGCCGCAGTTGCCCGATTTCGTCGTCCGGCTTGCCGACCCAACTGACCGCGGCGTCACCACCCGGCAGTAGTACTACATCGACGCGCCCCCGGACGTGATCGTCATCGATGGTCATCGGTGCGGAGAATGTCTGGCCGCCGTCGTCGGACCATGCGAGCTTGATGCGTGGTTCCCGGTTTGGCGCACCGTACCAGGCAACAACCACGCGGTTACCGTCGGCCGCGATCGTCGGGCCGTTCACGGGGCAGGCCGCAATCTGCCATCGATCATCCGAGATCGTCTGCGGCTTTGTCCAGCCGTCGTCAATATAGCGGGAAATCGAAATATCCCTGATCTCATCCGTCGTGCGATCGCGGTAGGCAATGACCGGTCCCGCCGCGGTTACGGCTACGTCAGTTTGGCAGCAGTCGCAGACGAGGTCGTCGATCTCGCCGTCGTCGCGTATTGCGCCGTCGTAACCGAGACGTGCGAAACGCAATGTCATGCCGCCGTGCGGGTGACCTTCGTCGGCCGCCGGCTCGGCGCCGGGATCCGGCGGCATGTTCCGACCGTCCAGCCAGACCGCGCCGATGTCCGTGGACCACGGAAACAGTGTGACAAATCCATGCTCGGTCGGCGTGTTGTCGGTGTGCGGCGTCAGCGGCGCTTGCCAACTCGCGCCGCCATTGGCGGATAACGTCATCGCGATGTGATACGCGTAGGTGCCTCCGGTTTGCTTGACGAGCCAGTGTGCGGCCCACTGTTGCGCCGTGATCGGCACGACGGACGGCACATCGGCCCAGTTGACGAACCAATCGTCGCCCGTGGCAATAACGCGGGGTGCGGACCAGGCGTCGTTGCCAAGGATGGCGTATTTGACGGCATGCGTTCCGGCGGAAGCCGGTTCCAGCCAGCTCAATACGGCTTCACCAGCCGGCGTGAC
>JAJFJS010000074.1 GCA_021773815.1 Gammaproteobacteria bacterium | reverse complement strand
CCTTCAGCCGCCCGAGCTGAGGGAATGCGACAACCTCGACTGATTCAAGCGGCGTTTCCGAGGGATATAACGGCGCCTCGACCGGCCAGGGAAAGACCGAAAAGGCAGTCAAAACCGGATTAGCGCCACCAAAAAAGAAATCCGCGGACGGTTAACTTATCTCCATTCAGATTTCCGCGAGCCGTTGATCGAGTGCAGGAGAGATAGACAAACTGCCTTTATTTATTGCGTTCCCGCGCGACACCGCATTATGCAAAGCGGATTACTAAGCGGAGATTGTTCCGTTTTGTGACCGACCTCAGCGATATTCCACGCGCCGCACGATAACGTTGCCGACATAGAGCGGACGAGCCGTATTGAACGGATCACCCGCAACAGAAGAACGGGAACAAGCCCATGCGCATACCCCTGATTGCCCTGATTACCGGACTGCTGCACCTGCCCGCTGCCGGCGCGATAACGGTCAGCGGCGATGTATCACTGCTGGCCACGCCGCCCGCCTCGTCGGCACGCGGCGATCTCGTGTCCCGCACGACTGCGTATGCCTGGACCGAGCGAAGCAATGTATTTGTCAACGACCCGCTGTCGGTCGAGGTTATCCCGTTCCAGAACAACGCCGCCGGCGTCTATGACACGGACCAGAGACGCGTTCGGACCTTGTGGACCGGCATGGTGGCCCCCGGCAGTTACGACAGCATGATCCTGCATGCCGAAACGACGGGAGGGAGAGCGATATTCAGCGGTTCGATCACGTTCGATACGGCGATCGTCGGCATCAACTTCCGCAACGCCGGCCTGAATAACAGCGATTCGCTGTTCGCTGCACCCAACACCCTCTACCCGCAGGGCGAGGGCCAACGCAAGTTCGAACTGAATGGCACGAACAACTGGTTCAGCATCTCCGCCGACCGCCAGACTTTCGCCTTTCAGACCGTGGTTCGCAACGATATCGACCAGCTGCGTATCCTGACCAATTCCGGCGCAATGACGCCGGTACCGGTGCCGGCGGCGGCCTGGTTCTTCGGCTCCTCGCTGTTGCTGTTCGGCTGGATGGCGCGCCGGCAGGAACCGTGCGCCGACTAACCGAACAACTAATGGCCTGTTATCCGGCAACGCCATGTCGCCGGGTCACAACGCAGCTCGGTTTCGGCGGCGGGCTCCGCATCATCCTGCGGTAGATCGTCGCGCGGGTCGGCACGCGTTGCCCGACGCCCCGCCGGGCAATCACCATCGACCACGTAGCGCTGGCCGCCGATATGCAGCGCATCAATACGATCATTGCCATCGGCACAGGTTTCAATCTCGGCCGTCACATCAACGCCCACCAGAGGTTCATTGTCGAGATACGGTCGCAGCCTGCCGGGACGCTCATAAACGCGCACGGTAATCGCCGCATCCGGGCGTGACGCGTCCGACGTCTGCTGGCCGTCGCTCAATCTGTCGCGTCGCGTCTCACCCTGCCAGCCCTTCGGCTTGGCATGTACATAACTCGTCCCGGACGTTTCGGCGATGACATCATCGGCCACCGCCGTGCCGCACATCGCGACCGCGATGCCGGCGGCGATGGCCAGTCGCCGCACCCGGCGGTCAGGCCTGGATTGACAGAAACTCAACATTCGCGGCACGCCCTCCGCCGACAGAACAGGAAGATCACCGATGCTAGCATCCCGGTCGACGCTCGCAGGCGACCGGGATCACGTTTGCCGTCAGGCACGGTCACCAGTGACAGATTGTTGACTCCCATGACCCGGAACGAAAAATCCACCTTACGCAAGAATTGCGCCAACATCGGCAGCTGTTTGACTTGCAAGGGAAATTACTCGATCATCGGCCGCGGTAATTGTTGTTGTTTCACGGGCTTTTCAGGCATTTCGACCCGGCCGCCAGATTTCTGGCGGCTGACGGCGAATGTCCGGCCCGTGCGTGGGGAGAATCGATGAGTCCAACTGCGAAATCCGCCGCATCGCCGCTCGCCGCGGACGCCGACGGCGCGTCGCCGGTGGCAGGTCGCAGCCGGCTCTATTTCCCGACCGGTTCCAGTCACCGAATCGCCAACGTCCGTCGGCTGATCGAACAGGTCGCGGCGTTCACCACCAACGTGCTGATCACCGGCGAATCCGGCACAGGCAAGGAATGGGCCGCCCGTTACATGCACGAACTGTCGCCCCGGCGACACCTGCCCTTCGTGCCGGTCAATTGCGGCGCCATCCCCGGCGAATTGCTCGAAAGCGAATTGTTCGGCCACGAAAAAGGCGCGTTCACGGGCGCCATCTCGGCCCGCATGGGCCGCTTCGAGATCGCCGAGGGCGGCACGCTGTTCCTCGATGAAATCGGCGACATGAGCCTGAGCATGCAGGTCAAGCTGCTGCGCGTATTGCAGGAACGCATTTATGAAAGGGTCGGCAGCAACCGCAGTCGGTCATGCGATGTGCGGATCGTCGCTGCCACCCACCGCAATCTCGAGCAGGCGATCCTCGACGGCCAGTTTCGCGAAGACCTGTTCTACCGACTGAACGTCTTCCCGGTAGAACTGCCGGCGCTGCGTGAACGAACCGATGACATCGACGGACTGATCGACAACATCCTGCAGCGTTGCGACCAGTCCGGCGTCCGCCCGGTAACGATCACGCCGGGTGCCGTCCGCATCCTCAGGCAATACGAATGGCCCGGCAATATCCGTGAACTCAGCAACCTGATCGAACGTCTGTGCGTCCTGTATCCCGGCGGCATCGTCGATATTGCGCAGTTACCCACCCGCTACACGGCGAGCGCGGCGCTGCGCGACTCGGACCGCCAGGATGTCGCCGTGACCCGGGAATCGGGCCCGCAACCGCAGGATTTCGAATTGCCGGCCGAGGGCGTGCCGCTCAAGACCTATTTGGAAAATATCGAGATCGCCTTGATTCGGCGGGCGCTGCACGAAGCGAATGGCGTCACGGCACAGGCCGCGCGCCAGTTGCAGATCGGGCGTACGACACTGGCCGAGAAGATGAAGCGCTACGGCATCACTGCCGGCCACGCCTGAGCCGGCACCCACGCACGGCGCGGGCAATCGCAATCAGGCGGCTTTGATCTGCTCGTAGCAGGTGTGACGATTCCGCCCGGTATTCTTGGCGTGATACAACGCCTTGTCCGCGGCCGACAGCAGTTCCTTGGGTGTTGCAAACTTGAAACGCCCGTCCATCGTCACGATCCCCACGGATAATGTCGGAAATATTTGGGCGCCCTTGATCGCCGCGCCACAGCCGGCCGCCTCGGTAACGAGGCGATCCGCCACATGGCAGGCCGCCTTGTTATCGCTGCCTGGCAGGAGCACGACAAATTCGTCGCCGCCGTACCGCGCGACCACATCGTCAGAGCGCAGCGAAGCGGTGATCATGTCGGCAATCTCACGCAGAATCTCGTCGCCGGCCGGATGGCCGTGCGTATCGTTAATGTCCTTGAAATAATCGAGATCGATGAACATCAGGCTGAGCGGCCACCCATGGCGTGAGGCGCTCTCGAATTCCTTGGCCAGAGAGTCCTCGAAAAAGCGCCGGTTGCCGACTCCGGTCAGCCCGTCCATCGTTGTTTCCTGGCGCAACACCATGTTTTCCGACTGCAGCATCGTCGCCTGTTTCTGCAGGTCAACGGCCTCAGACAGAGCATGCAGGTTGCGTATCATCAGGATTTCGCGTGCCGCATCGGTGATCTCACCGAGCTGGGCTTCCTCGAACAGGTCCATCTCAAAAATCTCGGCGGCAATCGGCAGTTGCTCCCTGATCACATCGAACATGTCGGCCAGTCGGCTGGGAACAATGCCGAGATATTTCTCGGCCGCCACTGCCATGCGCTGCACCGTCACCTCGTCGCCACCCGACAGCCAGGCGTCGGCGAGTTGTCCCGACATCGCGACGACACGGATATACATGCGCCGGTTCGACTCGATGCCGTTCGCCTCGATGTCGTGGCTGTGCATGACGGCCCGCGACAATTGCTCGGGCATTTTCCAGCTTTCGAGCAGCCAGCCACCGATCGCCGCATGATCGGCGCCCAGCAGATTGATTTCATGCTGTGCCAGCTTGCTGTGATCGAGCTGTAGCGGCGAGATATCCTCGTAGGTCTTGGGCAGGATTCGGTCGACAGCGAGCATCCCGATATCCTGTAACAGCGCGGATATGAACACCTCTTCAGCGAACGGTTGGTTCAGCTCGGTGGCCAGTAATTTTCCCCAGGTCGCGGCCAGAATTGCACGACGCCAGTAAGCGAGAAAATCAAATCCCTTCGGCGGATCACGCCGCAGACCCGAAACCAGCGTGAAACTCAGCGCCAGGGTTAGCGTCGCATTGAGACCGAGAACGATCAACGCCTGACGCAGATTAGTGCTCTGCCGGCGACTCGCATACAGCGCCGAGTTGGCGATCTTCATGACTTTGGCAGCGATGGCGGGATCTCCGCTGCAGGCGTCCGCGACGAGGCGCAGATCCGTATTCGGATCCTGGGCCAACTCGATGACCTTCAGGGCGACCGGCGGCGGCGAAGGAAAATTCGTGCATCGCTGCAGGCGTTCGATAACATTGTCGGGCAGGGATCCCATCAATCTGACTCCAGGTCGGGTTCTTTATGCTTCACAGCGGAACTCGGCCGCCTCGAGTTGCGTATCCACCAGAACAAACTTGTTCTTCGCATCCGTTCTTGCGGTGCTATTTCTTTTGCCGTACAGCGTTTCGACCAGCCGCGCCTCGGCCCGACTGATGCCGCACGACGCCATCAGCTGTTCGGCGCCGGCGCCGTGCTCGATCAGCGCGATCGCCTCACCAAACCCGGACTTGCCCGCGTGTGCCGCGGCACGCGCCTGATCGGCCGTGAGCCGATCGAGCCGCGCGGACATTCGGGCATCCGTGTGCTCACGCTCCTTCAACTGCGCCTCGATACTATCGAGTCGGTCCGCCGCATCCAGCAGCATGCCTTCGAGATCGGCGCAACGCGCGCCGGCCTGACGGGCCCGTCGCAATGCGAGCATTGCGATCGCCGACATCGCGGCGGCGGCGGCACCCAGTGCCATAATCAAGATATTCATGCGTCTGTCTCCATCAAGCCAGCTCGTCGACATGGTGGTCGCCGCGCGCCGGTTGCTGGCTCTGACCACCCCCATTATCCTGTTTGGGCAACTCACTGCCCGTGCCTGGTTCACGTCTCTTCACTTTTTCTTCCGGGCGCCGTATGCGGGGGCTCGGAAATGTCGGTCTGATCGGGTTCAGCGGGTCCATCAGCTCACCACTTCCGCCCGCATGTCGTCGGGTGATGGCGCCGAATCGTCATCGCCAGCATCATCGAGCCTTGAGCGAACCCGCGATAGCGCCTGGCCATGCAACTGGCACACACGCGATTCGCTGACGCCCAGAACGGCGCCGATTTCCTTGAAATTCAGTTCATCGTCGTAATACAGCGACAGCAGCAGCGCATCGCGCTCCGGCAAAGAGCGGATCGCGCGCACGATCCCGGCACGAAATTCCGCGGACTCGAGCGCCCGGACGGGATCGGCGCCGTCGCCCACCGCGGCGGGCGTCGCGGCATCGGAGCTTGCCTCGCTCTGCTCGAGACTGAACATCCGGGCCGTTGCCGTCGTCGACAGCATCCGGAAATATTCGTCGAGCGAAACGCCCAGTTCCGCGGCAATATCGTCCGGCTTCGCCGCACTCCCCGTGCGGTGTTCGACGGCACTGATCGCCGCGGTAATCAGCCGCTGCGTCCGATATACCGAACGCGGCGCCCAATCGTTGCTTCTGACTTCATCCAGCATTGCACCACGCACGCGAATACTCGCATAGGTCTGAAAACTCGCCCCCCGCGAGGGCGAGTACTGCTTCGCCGCCTCGAACAACGCCATCAAACCAACCTGAACCAGATCATCCAGTTCAACCGTGTCCGGCAACCGGCCACGCAGGTGTGCGCCGATTCGCTTGACCAATGGCGCATACTGTTCGACGAGCGCCTCGGGAGGCACCTGGCCGTTGACTGCGTAGGCGGATGTTGCCTTCATGCGACCACCCGGTCCTCCGGATGACGGCTCTGCAGGAGCCGGTCGACGAAAAACTCAATGTTGCCGCGTGCAGCCGAGGGCACATCCCATTTATCGGCAGCAACGGCCAATTTCTTGAGCGCCGACGTGGCCAGCGAGCCCGGGAAGGCGGTCACGAACGGGACCTGCAGCTGCACGGACCGCCAGACACGGTCATCGTAGGGCAATGATCCGGCGTGGCTCAGCGTGACATCCAGGAACCGGTCCGTGACGCGCAGCAGCTTGTCGAACAGCCGCCGGCCATCGCCGCCGGCCCGCGTCATGTTCGTCACGATGCGAAACCGCGACACGCCGCGCTCGGTGCTGAGCACCTTCATGATCGCGTAGGAATCGGTGATCGACGTCGATTCGTCGCAGACGACGACAAGCACTTCCTGCGCCGCCTCGGCAAACCGCAGGACGCCGTCGGAGATGCCGGCCGCCGTGTCGACGAGCAGCGTATCGATATTCGCCGTCATGCCCGAGAACGCATTGACGATGCCGATATGGTGCGCTGGTGACAGGCCCGCCATGTCGCTGAGCCCCGATGCACCCGGCACGACGCGAACGCCCTCCGGGCCCGGGATGATCACGTCATCAAGCGACGCATTGTTTCTCACGACATCGGCCAGCGTCAGCCGCGGATGCAGGCCGAACATGACGTCGATATTCGCCAGGCCCAGATCACCGTCGAGGATCATGACCCGGCGCCCCATCATCGACATCGCGACCGCCAGGTTGGCGCAGATACTCGATTTTCCGACGCCGCCCTTGCCGCCGGTCACGGCAATGACCTTGACCGGCCGGCCTCCCTGCAGGCGTCGCAGTCCGTCGGCCTGATCGACCGGAACGGATCGCGGATACTGATTCGACTCAGGCACATTCATCGGTGAGAGCCTCCCCGTAGTGCTGCGCCATGAATTCGTCCGTCACCGGCTGCCCGCGCCGGTTCATCAACTCGACGGCGGATTTCACGAGCCATGCCCGCCGGGGATGCGCGAAATGCAGATCCTCCGGAACGCGCTGACCGTTGGCGACATAGGCCAGCGGCAGCCCGGACCGGATCATCGTCGACAGCGCACCGCCGAGCGATGCGGCCTCATCGACCTTGGTCAGCACAAAGGCCGACGGCGCGGCGGACCCGAAGGCCGAAACGATTTCCTGCATCGTTTCGCTCTGCACATTCGCCGGCAGCGTCAGCAGCACCTCGATATCGGCATCGGCGCGTGACAGGCAGCCAAGCTGTTGGGCGAGGCGCACGTCCTTCTGGCCCATACCGGCCGTATCGATCAGCACGAGCCGCTTATCCACAAGCCCGCGGAGCACGCTGTCGAGCGCATCGTGGTCGGTCGCCTCGTAGACCGGCGCACCGAGAATGCCGGCGAAGGTCTCGAGCTGCTCACGGGCGGCGATCTTGTAGCCGTCGGTCGTGACGAAGGCGATATCTTCCCGGCCGTGGCTCATCACGTAGCGGGCGGCCAGCTTGGCAATGGTCGTCGTCTTGCCGACGCCCGTCGGCCCGACGAGCGCGAAAATGCCGCCGCGACAGACCAGGTCTTCTTCAGTTGTCGTCAGCGCATCGGCAAGATATTTCAGTGAAGCGGACCATCCGCCCGCCTGCTCATCGTCGCCGGCGATGCGGCGCAACAGACCGGCCACGACATCCGGAGCGACGCCGAGCTTGGCGAGATTGCGCATGATGCCGGCCTCTTCGGGACTGCGCCGGGCGCTGTCGTCCCAGACCAGCCGCGACAATTGCTCTTCGAGCAGATAGCGGATGTTTTCGACCTCATCCCTGAGACGGCGAATCTCCGGAGTCTCGGTCGCGACCGGAGCCTCATTCGCAACCCGATCAACGGCCGACGTCTCGGCGGGTGCGGTCGGGCGCTGCGCGAACTGCGGTATCTTGCCACCCGGCGCCTGCAATCGGCTGTATTCCACCGGGTTGAAATCGATGGCCGCCGCAATCTCGACACCGTCGTCGGCACGGTTCGTCTCAAGGATCACGGCGTCGGGGCCGAGTGCATCGCGCACCAGGCGCATCGTCTCGCGCATGTCCTGTCCCTTAAATCGATTGATTTTCATGACTCACTCTTCCTCATCGATACCTTGTCCATTGGCCCGTCTCGCGGCGGCCTAACCGCCGACCGCCGTCACCAGTTTGATGCGCTTGCTGTCGGGCACCTCGTTGTAACCGAGCACCTTCAACCCGGGCACCGAGAAACGCAGGAACCGGGACAGCCACGGGCGCAGGCCGGGCGAAACGAGCAGAATCGCCGGCTGGCCGGCGCGTTCCTGCTCCTGGGTCGTCGCCGACAACCGTTCCTGTACGCGCTCGGCTAGCGTCGGCTCGATCGCCGCACCCGAACCGCCGTTTACGGCGTCGTGCAATATCTGTTCGAGCTGGGGCTCGAGCGTGATGACCGGCAGTTCGTCAGCATCACCGCCAATCTTCTGGACAATCGAACGCCCAAGTGCAACACGGACGAAGCCGACGAGCGTATCCGGATCCTGCGTGTTGCGGCCATGTTCGGCCAGCGTCTGGCAGATCGCGCGCATATTGCTGATCGGAATCTGATCGCGGAGCAGTTCCTGCAGGACCCGCACCACACAACTGAGCGGCAGCGTTTTCGGCACGAGTTCCTCGACCAGCTTGGGCGACCGCTTCTCCAGCCGGTCGAGCATTTCCTGCGCCTCCTGGTGACCGAACAGCTCGTGAGCGTTTTCCTGCAACAGTTTGCTGATATGCGTCGCGATGACCGTCGGTACGTCAACGACGGTATAGCCGCGCGCCTGGGCATCCTCACGCTGAACGGGTTCGATCCACGCGGCCTCAAGCCCGAAGGCCGGGTCCTGCGTCGCGATGCCGTCAATCATGTCGGTGATATGCCCGGGATTGATCGCCAGTTCCTTGTCGACAAATATCTCGCCACCGGCCAGCGGCGACCCGGTCAGACTGACGCGATAGCCATTGGCGGGCAGGTTCAGATCATCACGGATCCGCACCGGCGGAATCAGAAATCCGAGTTCTTCGGACAGCCGCTTGCGCACGCCCTTGATACGCCGCATCAGTTCGCCGTCCTGGTTCTTGTCGACCAGCGGTATCAGCCGATAGCCGACGTCCAGCGCAATCGCGTCCGTCTCGCCGACATCCTCCCAACCCAGTTCACGCACGGCCTCCATGTCGACAGGATCGGGCGCGGCCGTTGGTTCCGGCGCCTCCGGCGGCGCTGCCGGCAGACGATCGCGGTACCAGGCGAAGAACCCGCAGGCTCCAGCCATCAACAGGAAAGCGACGTTGGGCATGCCGGGCACGATACCCAGCAGACCGAGCAGCCCGGCGACGACGCGCAGGACGCGCCGATCGTTGAGCAACTGGCTCATCATCTGTGAACTCATGTCTTCGGAGCGCGACATGCGCGTGACGATCAGCGCGACCGCGGTCGCGAGCAGCAGAGAGGGAATCTGCGCGACCAGGCCATCACCAATCGTCAGCAATGCATAGGTCTCGGCCGCGTCGCCGGCGTTCATGTCGTGTTGACCGATGCCGATCAGCATGCCGCCGATCAGGTTGATGAACAGGATCAACAGGCCGGCAACCGCATCGCCACGCACGAACTTGCTCGCGCCGTCCATCGCGCCGTAGAAGTCGGCCTCGGCGCGTATCTCGCTGCGTCGCTCGATGGCCTCCTCCTGCGTGATCAATCCGGCATTCATGTCGGCGTCGATCGCCATCTGCTTGCCCGGCAACGCATCGAGGGTGAATCTGGCGCTGACCTCGGACACACGGCCGGCGCCCTTGGTCACGACGACAAAATTGATAATGACGAGAATCGCAAAAATAACCAGGCCGACGGCAAAGTTACCGCCGACGACAAACTCGCCGAATGCCTCGATGACCTTACCCGCGGCATCCGTGCCGGTGTGGCCGTCGAGCAGCACGACACGAGTCGACGCGACGTTCAGCGCGAGGCGCAGCAGCGTCGCGACGAGCAGCACGGTCGGGAACACCGCGAGATCGATCGGACGCAGCACGTACATGACCGCGAGGATAATGATCAGCGACAGGCAGATATTGAAGGTGAACAGCGTATCGAGAATGACCGGCGGCAGGGGCAAGACAACCATCGCCAGCATCGCCAGCAGCACGATCGGAATGCCGGCGCCATTAGCGAGAACGGCCTTCAGCGTTGAAATCACATTTGCGGTTGGTGTGCTCATTCGTTTCCCTGATCAGTCACTTAGTTCGTATCGTTGCGGCGGCCGCGCACCGGTCGTTCCGTCAGCTCGGAGGCCACTTTGACGCGCGGACGGTTCGGCCATTCGGCGCGACCTTCCATTGCGGCCTGCAGGCGGAATATGTAAGTCAGCACCTGGGCGACGGCCAGGTACAGGCGCGCCGGAATCTCGGCGCCGATATCGGTTGTCCAATACAGTGCACGCGCCAGCGGCGGCGCCTCGAAAAATGCGATGCCGTTCGCTTCGCCGATCTCGCGAATACGCGCTGCCATGTGGTCCGTGCCTTTGGCGAGCACGACCGGCGCCCGCATGTTGCCGTCTTCGTATTTCAACGCAACGGCAAAGTGCGTCGGGTTCGTGACGATCACGTCGGCGGCGGGCACGTCCAGCAGCATCCGGCGACTGGCCGCCTCCTGCTGCAGGGCACGGATCCTGCCGCGGACTTCCGGACGGCCCTCCGTTTCCTTCATCTCGTCCTGCACTTCCTTGCGCGTCATGCGCAGCTGTTTCGCGTGATTCCAGAGCTGGAACGGCACATCGATCAGTGCGATCAGGATCAGCGAGGAACTGCAGATGAGCAGGATCGTCGTCACCAGCGCGCCGGTGTCGCCGACCGCCGCATGGAGCGGCGTGCGGCTAAGATTCAGGATGCTGTCAGTCGCATACGACAGGAAGCCGATGGCACAGGCACTGACGACCATCGCCTTGGCTATGGCCTTGACCGTTTCGACGAGGCCGCGCACGCCGAACACGCGTTTCAGGCCTTTGAGCGGATCCAGTTTGCTGAGCTTCGGCGCCATCGGCGACGGGCTGAACGACCAGCCACCGATCGCAACGCCGCCGAGAATCGCGGCAATGACGGCCAGCAGCATGAACGGGGCGAATGCGGCCAAAGCGCTAAGACCCGCCTCCGAGAGGCCGGTCATCATCGTATCCGGGTGTTGCAACCACGAGGCGTCAAAGCTCAACCGGCTGCGCATCAGGTCGACGAAG
This sequence comes from Gammaproteobacteria bacterium, assembly GCA_021773815.1. Lineage (GTDB taxonomy): Bacteria > Pseudomonadota > Gammaproteobacteria > Steroidobacterales > SMWD01. Next base: position 15,021 of record JAJFJS010000074.1, on the reverse strand, counting down.
AACGTACCGAGTTGCGGCCCGCCGACGAACAGGAATGCCGAGCCGGCGATCATGACAGCCGCCATGTTCAGCTCGCGCGACCTGGCGATCTGGCCCTTCTTGCGCGCATCTGCAAGGCGCTTGGGGGTGGCCTGCTCGGTGCGCTCCTGCAATTGCTGGTCATTATCGGCCATGCTCAACCGCCCCCCAGCAATTGGCCAATGGCCGAGAATGCCGCCGCAAACTGCGCATCCCAAACCATGGCGTGATTACGCGTGGCCATGATCATCACGAGAAAGCCGGTCATCAGCGTGATCGGGAAACCGACTGCAAACAGGTTCAGCGTCGGCGCGGCCCGGCTGATGACGCCGAACGACACGTTGACCATCAGGATCGCCACGACGGCCGGCAGCGCCAGTTGCATGGCGCCGACAAACATCAGGGACGCAAACTCGACGATCTGTCGCGCCTCCGGCGCACCGATGCCGCCCGATCCGATCGGAACCAGGGAAAAGCTCTCGGCGACGATGTGGATCAGCGCCAGATGCGCATTCGCGGTTAACAACAACAGGGTCGCGATAATGATGTAGAAGCGACCCAGCAGCGGCGTGCCGCCCTGCTGCGGATCGACAACCGTCGCAAAACTCAGGCCCATGCCCATCGAGATGACCTGCCCGGCGAACACGGCGGCCTCGACGGCCAGCTTCAGGATGAAGCCGATGGAAAATCCAATGATCAATTCCTGCGCGATCGTATACAGGCCGAGTGCACTCAACGGCGAAAAGGTCGGCAATTCACCGGCGACCGGCAACATTGCCACCGCGAGGATCAGGCCGATCATGATGCGCAGCCGGGCCGGAACGAATACGGCGCCCAGCAAAGGTGCGATCAGCACCATGCCGGAGACGCGCAGCATCGTCCAGATGATGGCGAGCAGCGTATCGGTGATTTGCAGTGTCGTCAGCATGTTCTCTGCGGTTCCACTTGCCCCGGCGTCAGCCGATCATTTGTGGGATCGACGCAAATAGCGTCTTCGTGTAATTGATAATGACCTGCAGCATCCAGGGGCCGGCGATCAGCAGCGCCGCGACCAGGACCAGCAGCTTCGGAATGAAACTCAGCGTCATTTCATTGATCTGAGTCGCCGCCTGCAGCACGCCGATCGCGACACCGGTGGCCAGCGCGCTGAGCAACAGCGGCGCGGCCAGCATGGTCGCAACGGTCAGGGAATCGGTAGCAACGGTCAAAACCATTTCGGGGGTCATCGATTCAGTCCTCTCAGGTACCGAAGCTGGCGGCCAGCGTGCCGATCAACAGCGCCCAGCCGTCGACCAGCACGAACAACATGATCTTGAACGGCAGCGATATCAGCATCGGTGACAGCATCATCATGCCCATCGACATCAACACGCTCGAAACGACGAGATCGATAATCAGAAACGGTATGAAGATCAGAAATCCGATCTGGAATGCCGTCTTCAATTCGCTGGTCAGAAAGCTCGGCAGCAGCACCGTCAGGGGCACGTCGCCGGTGGACTCATAACTGTCGTCCCCGGCCAGCCCGGCAAACAGTTCGAGGTCGGGCTCGCGCGTCTGGCTCAGCATGAACTCGCGCATCGGCGCCTGCGCCGCGTTGGCGGCCGGCGCAAACTCCATGGTCCCCTGGAGGTAGGGTTCGACGCTGTTGTCATAGACCTCGTTCAGCACGGGACTCATGACGAAGAAACTCAAAAACAGGGCCAGGCCGATCAGGACCTGATTCGGCGGCGTCTGCGGCATGCCGATTGCCTGGCGCAGGATCGCCAGAACGATGACGATGCGCGTAAACGACGTTGCCGCCAGCACGACGGACGGCAAAAACGTCAGCGCCGTCATCAGCATCAGGATCTGGATGCTGACCGACCATGTCTGGTTGCCGCTGGCGTCGTCGACGATGGAAACGGCCGGGATGCCGACATCCGCACCGGCGAGGCCGGGAAGAAATACGACGAGTGCCGTCAGAATGTATACAGAAACTCTCATGTGTCCAGGGACCCTATATAGGTTTGAAACTCCGCCGGTTCCGGCTTGCCGTGTATCACGTGCAGCGGGCGCATGCCGCTCGGACTCATGCCCACCAGCACCTCGTCATCACCGACGCGCAGCAGGACAACCTTTTCGCGACCGCCGAGTGAAACGCCGCTGATGATCTCGATCATGCCGCTCTTGTAGGCCTGACCCTGCCGCAATCGCTTGGCAACGAACGCGAGACCGGCCAATACGGCCAGCACGGCGCCCAGTCCCAGGATCATTCTGATCGTCGGCGCCCACAAATCCGTACTCGCGACGCCGACCGGCGACGATGCCGATTCCACGGCCGTTTCGACGGCGGCGGCATCGCCCGCGCCGAACAGTATCGGTATCAGCAGGACTGCCAGCATGACGAACCCGTTGATCGCAGCACGTGACATCATCGATCCGTTACTCCTATGAGTTGGGAACCAGTCGATCCACCGGCGAAACGACGTCGATCAACCGGATACCGAACTTGTCGTTGATCACGACGATCTCGCCATGCGCGATCAGCTGGCCGTTGACGAGCACGTCGAGCGGTTCGCCGGCGAGCCGGTCGAGTTCGACGACACTGCCCTGACGCAGCCGCAACAACTGGCCGACGCTCATCTTGGTCCGGCCGACCTCCAGGGACAGCGTGACCGGCACGTCCATAATGACGTCGAGGCTCGGCGGGCTGTCGCCCGTCACCGGGACCGTGGGCTTGTCGACCTCCTGGAAGGCGGCCGCCTGGAAGCCTTCGCCTTCCTGCGATGCGCTCGGCGCCGGTGATGTTGCGTTATCACCGCTCACCTGATCAGTCTTTTTTGCGTCGTCCATATTTCTCTCCCAGGAGTCGCCGATTGGCAGGCTCGTCAATGCGTACTGAGTTTTGGCCTTTCGACACACCGAATGTGCCTGTCATCACGGCCTGGTGATCGGCAAAGATCGTGACGGTCGACGGTATGTCCGTCGGGATCACATCACCGGGTTTTGCCATGGCCAGTTCGCGCAGGCGAATCGGCATTTCCGTCAGGATGGCGCGCAGGGTTACGTCGGCATCCTGTACGTCTTCCTGCAGCCGCGCCTGCCATTTCTGTGAGTCGGCATTCGAGCCGTCAATCCCCGCGGAATCTCGCAGGTACCGGATTGGCTCGACAATAGTCGCCGGCAATACAATTTCCATGCTCAACTCCTTTTCGCCAAGGGTGAACGTAAATCCCGACACGCTGACGGTGTCGGCGCCTGCCGCCACCGAGGCGAAGATCGGGTTGCTTTCGGTCGCGCCGAGTTCAATATCCAGATCCATGAACGGGCGCCATGCCTGTTTCATATCCAACGTGACGGCCATGACAAATTTCTGCACGAGCCGGGTTTCCATCGGCGTGAAGTCCACGTGATCGAGTGACCGCGTACCCGCGCCGGTGCCGCCGAAGAAGATATCGACGAGCGTGAACACGAAATCGGGCTCCAGGCAAATAACGCCCTTCAGATCCAGCGACTTGATGCGGATGACATTCAGGCTGGTCGGCACCGCCAGTTGCCGGGCATATGCGCCCCAGCGCTGTGGCCGGCTGCGACTCGCAGACACCTCGACCGAGTCACGGAAGAAGCGGCGGCCGGTGGTCTTGAGCAGACTGACCATCCGTTCGCTGATCGACTCCAGCGCCGGCACCCGGTCGGAAACAATCCGCTCCCAGTGGTCGGCATGCAGATCGCGCACACCGCCGGCGGGCGCCGGGGCGTCCTCGACGAGCGCCGCGTCCTGCTCGCGCAGGGCGTCGGACTCTTCGTCAGACAGGATGTCGCGGGAACTCATGGTTTACTGAACGACAAAGCTGGTGAAATACAGTTCTTCGACGCCCGACTCGCCGGTATTGGCTTCCAGGATTCGCTGGACTTCTTCGAGCGCCTCGGCCCGCAGCGCTTCCTTGCCCTCCCGGCTCGTCAGGTCCGTCAACGTGCGTCCGCCCATCAGCATCAGCAGGTTGTTGCGGATAACCGGCATATGCATCTGCACGGCCTCGATCGAATCCTGGTCACGCGCCATGACTTCGAGCGTCAGCTGCAGGAAGCGGACCGCGGAGCGATCCTCAAAGGTCGCCACCAGCGGTGGTTCGAGCGGGAGATAGATCGGCGGAGCGAGTTCCTCCTCCTCTTCGACCTCCTCGACATCTTCCTCGGCAACGGTGACCTGGGCGCAATTCGGCAAAGCGCCGGGTATGACCTTGCAGGCCATCGTCTCGAACAGGAGCTGACTCAGGATCATCAGGACGAACAGACCGACGGCAATCAGGAGGGTTTGTACGAGCCCGCCTTTAGAGGAACTTGCCGGCGCCGCAGGGGCGACTTCACTTTCATTGGCAGCCATATCAACACATCCACTGGGAAACTGGTCCAGTAAATGCAAGAGACGTGCCAGTTTTTTATTGCATTATTTTACAAACACTTACACGGTGTTGGTCGGCGATGCGCCAATCTGATGACGGCCCCGTCAGGGCAATCGCCAAGATTTTGGCCAGCCGGGCGCCGGGTCGTTGGCGCTCCGACCGCTCGGGGTCAGGCGTAGACGTCGAGCATCCGGTCGGAAACCCACCGGACCATCACCGGTGCGGACTGCTCGGCCACAGCGACCGTCTCGCCATCCGCCGTGCCGTCTCGATACGGCGTATCGACACTGTCGAACGCCTGGTTCGCCCGCTGCCGGTCATCGCCGGAGCCGACATCCGCCTCGAGCAATGCCATGCCCTGTTGCGCGAAGAGATCCCTGAGCTTGGGCAATGCCGCCTCGAGAATCTCGCGGGTCTGCCCGTGTTGTGCGTTAAACCAAACCCGGGCCGTGTCCTCTTCGATCCGGATCGTGACATCGAGCGTGCCGAGGTTCTCCGGGTGCAACTGCAGCCGTGCCGACTGCACGCCACCCTGACCGGACATCACCGTCAGTCGCTGACCCAAACCGGCCACGAAGCCCTGCGGATCCACGGTCGGCTGCAACGGTCGCATGGCCTGAAATTGCGGCAAATCCATTGCCGCATCGGTCAACGCGGGCAGCACGCCGGGCGCCTGCCCGGCGACCGGCGACAGTCCGGTCAGCGCCGACTCACCGCCGCCGGACGCGAATGACGCGACAGGCGCGGTCCGTGCACCGGGCAGTGGTTCGGTCCTGGCCAGCGCCGCCTCGAAAGCACGCTGCGCCGGCCGTGGCCCGGTCATCTCATCATCGAGTACAGGTTCGGTCGACACCAGTTCCGGCGCCGATTCATCGGCCGACGCGGAATCTCTCAGCAGATTTTTATCGATCAGGCCCTTATCGGCCGGCGCCAACGACGGCAATTCCGCCGCGTCCGCAGGCACCGGCGTCGTCTCGAGTGCCAGCGCCGATGGCGGCGCGGTGACGAGCCCGGTCGCCAGGGCCGAAGGCGGGGCCGAAGCCGAGGCTGGAGCGCCGTCGGCTGGCGGATTCGGCGTCGGGACATCTCCCGCGGCCCCCGCATCACTCTGGCCGGCAAGCAGCGGCAAACTGTTGCCGGTTTCGGGCAACGGGTTGCCGGTCGGCAATAGCAACGGTTCTGCGGCGTCGACGGCAGATTCGGGGACGATCGATAGCGGCTCGATGGGTGGCTCGGCAGCCGCGCCGGCGGCGGGCGGCAGGTACAACTCCGCGAGGCGGGCGGCGGCAGTCGGTCGGACCCCGGTGACGGCCAGATCGGATCCCGTGGCAGGCGCTGAAACCCTTTCACCATGCGGGTTTCGGAGCGCCTGCATGGCGGCCGCGAAGGCCCGCGGATCACCCCGCGGCGGCCCGTCGGCCGGACCAACCGGGGACGCGCCGGGCAACCCGGCAGCGGCCGGGTCCAGCGTCGCCTGGACAGGGGCTATATTAATGAGTGTCGCGGTCACCTGATTCGCTTCAAATCATCTCCATGTACCCGGAAAGATTGCAAGAGCCGTGCCAAAACCGCTCGCTCGTGAACAGATCGCACCTAGCGGGTCGTTCGACGACCGATATCATCCTGCTCGGTCTGCTCGCGGCGGGCGGCACGACGACTGTCTTCGGTCGCCAGCCGGTCCGCAAATTTTTGCAGCGACAGCGCCTTGGTCCGCGCCTCGCGCCAATGCGCCAGGTACCGTTCGAGTTGCTCTCGTGCCCGGGCGACCACACCGCGCTGATTCTTGATCCCGTCATTCAGCTTCTCGACAAACCCGCGCCTGCCGCGCACGAAATGAATGCAGACGGCCTGGTCGGAGCGGCTGCTCAACGTCTGGTATTCCCTGCGGTACGATTCCAGTTGCTCGAGCCGGCGTTCTTCTTCGAGCAGCGTCCGCTGCTGGTCCGACACGACGCGTGAGCGCGTGGTCTCGGTTGATTCGGCCAAAGTCTGGATCGTCCGTAATCCATTTTTTTTTGTCATCTGCGGTTCCTGTTATTCGGCGGGCGTTACGTTTTTGCCGTCCCGATTCGTGCCGGCGTCGGCCTTTCGGTTCGACAATGCGGTCAGTTCGGCGACGCTCTGTTCGAGTGATACAGATTCGTTCATCGACTGCGCAAGAAATTCCTGGATGTCGGGCCAGAGCTGCACGGCGCGATCCAGCCGCGCATCGGAGCCGGCCTGATAAGCGCCGACCGTCAGCAGGTCGCGGTGACGTGTGTAGTACGAATACACCTCACGCAGGCGCTTGGCGGCCTGCTGATGTTCCGGCGACGTCACGCGGTTCATCGAGCGGCTGACCGACGCCTCGACGTCGATGGGCGGATAGATGCCGCTTTCGGCAATTTGCCTCGATAACATGATGTGACCATCCAGAACGGCGCGAGCCGCATCGACAATCGGATCGTTCTCGTCATCGCCTTCCGCCAGCACCGTATAGAACGCCGTGATCGACCCGTTGCCCGAAACTCCGGTTCCGGCACGCTCCACCAGTTGCGGCAACCGTGCAAACACCGAAGGCGGATAGCCCTTGGTCGCCGGCGGTTCGCCGATGGCCAGGCCGATTTCTCGCTGCGCCTGGGCAAAGCGGGTCAACGAGTCCATCAGCAGCAGTACGCTCTTGCCCTGTTTGCGAAAATACTCGGCGATGCTCGTCGCGACCCAGGCCCCGTGTATCCGCATCAGCGGCGAACAATCGGCCGGGGTCGTCACGACGACTGATCGCGACAACCCGTCGGCGCCGAGGTTGTCTTCGACAAATTCCTTGACCTCTCGGCCTCGTTCACCGATCAGGCCAACCACCGTCACATCCGCCTTCGTGTAGCGGGTCATCATGGCCAGCAGACTGCTCTTGCCGACGCCGCTGCCGGCGAACAGACCGATACGCTGGCCGCGACCCACGGTAAGCAGCGAGTTGATTGAACGCACGCCGACATCGAGCGGCTCGGAGATCGGTTTCCTCGCCAGTGGGTTGACCGCAGCACTCTCCAGCGGAACCTTGTCTTCACAGTGCAGGGGACCACGTCCATCCAGCGGGTTGCCGGCGCCGTCGATAACACGACCGAGCAGGGCCTCACCGGCCATGACCTGCGACACGCTGCGGGTCGGGATGACCCGGGCATTCGGCTTGATGCCGTTCAGGTTGGTCGTCGGCATCAAAAACAGACGTCGATCGGCAAAGCCGACAACTTCGGCCTCGACCTGAACGCCGTCGCTACCCTCGATCAGGCAACGGGCGCCGACTGCCGCTTCACAGCCGATCGCCTCAAGCGTCAGGCCGGCAGCGCGCGACAGCTTGCCCTCGACGCGAACGGCCGGTTCCGCAACCTTCGCGCGCAGCATGCCGAGGTGTCGCGACCAGCGAACGCCACGATCGCCGACGGCTTCGACCATTTCAAATCTATTCATCATCGGCCCGCTCACCATCGAACATTGTCGCAATGACCCGGCCAAGCCGTGTCTCGAGCCTGCCGTCGATCTGCGAGTCGGCCGTGGCGACAAGACAACCGCCTCTTGGCAGCAGCGGGTCGGCGACGATGCGCCAAGGCCGAGCCCCACCGTCTGCAGACAGGCATCGCCGAACGACCTCGGCGTCCTCGGGATGCAGTTTGATCGTGGGTTCTTCCGATGACATCGGCAGCGCCGCGAGTCCCTCGCGGATTACGCCGACGATATGTGACGGATCGAGATTGAGTTCACGCCGCACCAGTTGCCCGGCGACGGCCTTGACGAGCGCGACGATCTCTTCCTCGACGCGGACATCGAGTTCCTCCAGCGGACGCGCCAAAACGTTGAGCACGCATTCGAGGGAGGCCATCGTTTCGGCTACCTCCTGCCGTCCGGCCGCGAGGCCTGCGGCATGGCCTTCGGCAAACCCCCGGTCCACCGCCTGTCGGCGCAGTTCGTCAAGGTCGGCCGCGGCGCCACGGGTCCGCTCGGCTTCTTCCTGCACCGCGGGCGCATTCCACGCGACATACTCGTGACCCAGCGCATCGCCGCGAATCAGCCTAGACGAAGTCATTGCCACCGGTACCTATCATGAGCTTGCCGTCGTCCACAAGTTTCCTTGCCGCAGCAACGATTTCCTTCTGCGCCTCTTCGACGTCGGTAATCCGCACCGGACCCTTCGCCTCGAGGTCGTCTCGCAGCAATTCGGCGGCGCGCTTGGACATGTTGCCGAAGATCTTGTCCTGGATCGTCTCGTCGGCGCCCTTCAGCGCCAGGATGAGCACATCGGACGTCACTTCGCGCACGAGCGCCTGGATGCCGCGATCGTCGGCTTCGAGCAGGTTCTCGAACACGAACATGCTGTCCTGAATTTCCTGGCTCAGCGACGGGTCCCGCTCGTCGAGCTCCTCGATCACCTTCTGTTCGATGTCCTTTTCCAGGATATTCAGAATCTCCGCGGCGCTCCGTACGCCGCCGATCTCCGTGCTCTTGAAACCGCCGCTCTGCGAGAAGCGATGCTGCATGACGTTGTCCAGCTCGATGATCGCGTCCTGCGGAATCTCCTGCATTTTCGCCACCCGCGTAATGATGTCGGTCGACATCTTGCGCGGCAGCTCCGATATAACCTTGGCCGACTTGGCCGGATCGAGACCCGCCAAAACAATGGCGATCACCTGCGGATGCTCGTGCAGGACAATTTCGGTAATTTCCTTCGGATCCATCATCTGTAACGATTCGAGCCCCTTGGGCTGGTCATCGACGAAGCGCTCCATCAGGGATGTGGCCTTATCTTCGCCGAGACTTTTGGATAACAGACGCTTCAGAGACTGTGGCGAGGCCGATGACAGCGGCGCCTGTGTTTCGATACTTGACGTGAAGTTCGCGAGCACCTGGTCGGCCTGGGTCCGCGAAACATTTCTCAGCGTCGCCATCGCTTGCCCGATCTTCTGCACATCGCCGACGGGCATGTGCCGCATGATCTCGGCCGCCTCCGACTCGTTCAACGACATCAGGAAGATGGCGGCACGCTCGCTGCCGGATATTGCCGCTGTATCAGCCATCGGCCTGCATCCATGATCTTACGATTTGCGCAACGCGCTCGGGGTTTTTGTCCGCCGCCTGTCGCGCGACGGACACCTTATCGTCATAACTCAGGCTCACCGGCGGCGGCGGCTCGGCATATCCGGCGGAAGCCATGCCGCCGGCCGGACCAGCGCCGGCTGCAGCACCCGCCGACCGGCGAGGCGCCACGCCACCGCCGCCGGCGCTGAGGCTGCCGCTCAGACTACGGAGCAGCGGCCGGACCACGCCGAAGGCAATGGCCAGGACCAGTGCGGCGCCGACGACTTGCTTGAGCAGGCTGCGCATGCCGATGCCGGCGAAGAAGCCGGCCTCTTCGACCGGTTCCGGCACAGGCTCGTTGAAAAAGGCGACGTTGCTGACGCTGACCCGGTCGCCGCGCGCCTCATCGAAGCCGACCGCATCCTTGACGAGCATCTCCAGGTTTTCCAGTTCATCGGCCGTCAGTGGCTCGCTCGATACCTTGCCCTTGGCGCCCAGCACCTGCTTGTCGTCGACGAGTACGGCAACGGACAGGCGCGAGATCGAGCCGGTCGGCTGACGCGTATGGCTCAGCGTCCGGTCGAGCTCGAAGTTGCGGACGCGCTGCATGGATTCGTTGACCGGCTGCTCGGCCGCAGTATTACCCGCGACGGCCGCTTTCTGCTTCGCCGGATCGGCCGGCGGCTGGTTGCTCAGCGCGCCCGGAATGCCGCCGTCGGTATTGGCGCCGACCTGGCGGTTCTCGGCGACCTGCTCACTGCGAACGGCCGCCGTGTCTCGATCATAACTTTCCCGCGTCTCTTCGCGGACCGTGAAGTCGACCTGCGCGGTGACCGTCGCCTGAACGCGGCCCTTCCCCAGCATCGGCGCCAGCAGCGCCTCGATGCGATTGACGTAGGTTTTCTCGATTTGTCGAACCTGGTCGAGTTGCTGCCCGCTGCGCGCAAAATCCGAGTCTTCGCCGGGCGAATTCAGCAGGTTGCCGTGCTGATCGACGACCGTCACGTTGTCCGTTTCGAGATTCGGAATGCTCGATGCGACCAGATGGACGATCGACATGACCTGCTGTTTTTCCAGCTCCCGCCCCGAGTACAGATACAGGAACACCGAGGCGCTCGCGCGCTGCTTGTTGCGCAGGAATACGGTCGACTTGGCCTCGGCCAGGTGCACACGGGCATATTCTACCGGCCGCAGGTTGCCGATCGTCCGCGCCAGCTCGGTCTCGATCGCATGATGATAGCGGGCATTCTCCATGAACTGGCTCGTCGAGAACCCCGATTCACCTTCGATAATCTCGAGACCGAAACCGGTGCCGCGGGGCAGTCCCTGCCCGGCAAGTTTCAGTCGCGCATCGTGTAGACGGTCTTCAGCGACCAGGATAGCCCCGGATTTGCGGTCGAGCTGATGCGGAATCTCCGATCCTCGCAGAACGTCGATGATCTCGCCGGCCTCACGGTCACTGATATTGCTGTACAAAAGACTATAGCTCGGCTCGGCGAACCAGAATGCCGCCGTGACGCCCAGCGAGATGCTTAGCGCCAATCCTGCCAGCATCAGCAACTGCCGCAATCCTGGCACGCTGTCGAACACAGCCATCGGGCCGGTCGATGAAATGGTCGCTTGGGACATCTTCTGGTTCCTCTACTCGGTGGCAGCTCTAGATCGGCATGTTCATGACTTCGTGGTACGCATCGATCAGTTTATTGCGCACCTCCGTCATGGCCTGAAATGAAAGACTCGCCTTCTGCATCGATACCATCACCTCTGCCAGGCTCGCATCGGTGCTGCCGCTCTCAAAGGCGGTCATCATGCTCGACGCATCGTTCTGTGCGGCACTGACGTCGTTGACGGCCTGCTTGAGCGTCTCGCTGAAGCTCGCGCCTTCAACCTGTTCCATCGGCTGCTTCGGCTGCAGTTCGCTGCCGAGCGTTCGCATCTGGGCCAGTACTCTATTGATTTCCATATTGCTCATGATTTGGGGCTCATAATTTCGGGCTCATAATTTCGGGCTCATGACTTTGGGCTCACAATTTGGGGCTCATAGCTGTTCTGTAGTTACTCGCTAACCGCGTCAGGCACTGGCGACCGCATGCCGCCCGCCGGGCACCGAAACCCCGGCGTCACGTAATCGGGCAATCTTGTAGCGCAGCGTTCGCGGGCTGATGCCCAGTATCTCGGCAGCTTTCTTGCGGCTGCCGTCACCGGCGGCGAGCGCATCGACCACCAGCTGATGTTCGACGGACTGCAGGTTGTCGTGCAGTCTCCGCTCGTTGAATGCTCCTGAACCGGTCGCCGTGCTGACCGATAAATGGGTTACCGCAGCATTGGTCGGCGTCGCTGCAGATGCGCCGGGCGTCGACTCGAAGTACAGATCCCGCGCCCTGATGACGCCGCCGGCGCACAGGATCGCGGCGCGCTGCAGGGTGTTGTGCAGTTCGCGCACGTTACCCGGCCAGTCGTGCGTTCTCAGCCGATTAATGGCCTCGTCACAAAACTGCAGCGGCGTATCGCTGGTCCGTCGACATTCGGCAATAAAATGCTGCGCCAGCGGCTCGATGTCACCCGGCCGCTGGCGCAGTGGCGGCAGCTCGATCGGAAAGATACTCAGGCGATAGTAGAGGTCTTCGCGAAATTTTCCCGTTTCGATCTGCTTCCGGAGGTTCCGGTTGGTCGTGGCAATAACCCGTACGTCGAGAGGTATCGAACGATGACTGCCGATACGCTCGACCTCTTTCTCCTGCAGCACGCGCAGCAGCTTGGCCTGCAGGTTGATATCCATCTCGCTGATTTCGTCGAGCAGCAGCGTCCCGCCCTGGGCCTGTTCGAACTTGCCGGCACGCACCTGGTGTGCGCCGGTAAATGCGCCTTTTTCGTGCCCGAACAGCACCGCCTCGAGCATGTTCTCCGGGATCGCGGCACAATTGATCGCGACAAACGGGCCGTCGGCGCGGCGCGATTGCTGGTGGATGAACTGTGCAAAGACTTCTTTGCCGGTGCCGCTTTCGCCGGTCAGCAATACCGTCGTTTCGCTCGGCGCAACCTTGCGCGCGATTTCCAGCAGGTTCAGCGTCAGCGGGTCCTCGGCAACCAGATCGGAGCTCGCCGGAACGCCGGGAATAACGGCCTGCAGCTTGTCGATCAGCGACTGAGCCGAGAAGGGTTTGACGATATAGTCCGTCGCACCCTCGGCCATCGACCGCACGGCATGTTCGATCGTGCCGTGGGCCGTCATCAGCAGCACCGGCAATTGCGGATACTGCTCGCGTACCTGGCGCAACAGTTCATAGCCGTCCATCGGCGCCATCTGATAGTCGGTCACGATCGCCGCAACAGCGCTGCTGTCGAGCACCTGCAGCGCGACGGTGCCGTCACCGGCCGTCAATACGTCATAGCCGGCGAGACGCAGCGTCTCGGTCAGGGCCTCGCGCAAGGTGGGGTCGTCCTCGACCAGTAGCACGGGAAATTGATTCATGCGGCTGCACCTTCGGTAATTTCTGTTGTCACACGCGACCGTTTGGCCTCATGTTGGTTGTCATTCTTCGTTGCAATGGCGACGGGAATGCGCAACACGAAAGTTGCGCCGCGCTCACCCGGCTCCGCGAGCCGAATATCGCCGCCGTGCGATTCCGCGACCGACTTGACGACCGCCAGGCCGAGGCCCGTGCCGTCGGGCCGGGAGGTATAGAAGGGATCGAATATTCTGGCTGCCCGCTCGGCATCGATCCCCGGACCGTTGTCGGCGACGCTGATTTCCACTTCCGATCCGGCGCGACGCGCATTGATCACGACCACGGCGCTGTCACCAGCCGACTGCAGCGCATTGGTGGCCAGATTAAGGATCGCGCCGACGAGCGCCTCCCGGTTGCCGCGCACATCGAGCGGCGACTCGGGCATGGATAATTCGAGTGACTGGCCGGCACGCAGCATTGGCTGCAGCGTGGTCTCGACAGCCGAGAACAGGTCGGTAACCGCCAGCGCATCGTGAGCATGACTCGCGCCCCGCGCAAACTGCAGCATGTCGCCGATGAGTTGTTCGAGGTCTGACAGGCAGCGAGTCGCCTTGTCCAGCAGATCGCCGCGGTGTTCGGACGTCAGGTCCGGTCGCGCGGCATTCGATGTGTACAGCAACGCGGCCGACAAGGGCGTGCGGATCTGGTGCGCCAGCGCGGCGGCCATCTCGCCCATCGCCGCCAGACGACGATGGCGGTCCAGCAGGTTTTGGAATTTACGGTTTTCGGTAACGTCTGTCAGCAGCAGAACGCGCCCGGGCTCGGGCGTCATGTTCTTGTGCGCGAGATTGACGCAGCGACCGTCACTCAATACGAGGTCGCCGTGCTCGCCGGCGCCGGGTTGAAAGGCGCGGTGACGGACCGCCCCCCATTCCATTTCCTTGAGCGGGTCGCCGAGCAGATCGACGGCGGCCGTATTGATTCGCCGAATGATGCCGGCGTCATCGACCATGACGACGCCACCCGGCAATGCCTCAAGCACGGCGGTCAGCCGACGTGCCTCATCGGCGCGTTCACGGCGGGCGGCGGCGAGTTGCCGCTGCAGACCCTCGACCTGTGCCTGCAGATCACGGTACGACGTCTGCAGTGCATGCGATACCGAGTTGAAGGAGGCAAACGCATCCCTCAACTGGTCGAGTTCACGGGACTGATCGGTTTGTTCTGGCATGGGCATACGAAAAAAGACTTGCTTGCCCGGTAGAAAAGCAAGAAGCGTGCCAAAGAACGCTATCCGATATAAATCAGTTAGTTAACAGAATCTCCGGGTGACATCCGCCAGAAATTTGGCGCGACGGGTCGATCAGGTGTGTCGACATATTGGCGTTTCGGCGGCAATCGGCCGTGACGGCGCCAAGAATCCGCTTATTCGGCCTTGCCGGTGCCGGCCCCCCGGCCGTTACCGGCGAAAGCATTCGTCCGGTACGCGTGAATGGCCCGGGGCGCCGCATTGAGTTGCCGGGTCGTCTCGTTCAGGCGCCGACGCTGCATACCCAGCGTCTGGATCATCCCGGCATTCCTCGCCAGCAGATCGCGCGCCAGATTCTCACAGGCGGGTCCGAACGACCCGATATCGTCCCGGGCAAAGAGATCGTTCAGCATCGCAAGTCTTTCCGCCTCCAGGGCGTTGGCCTCGCCCCAGTGCCCGTTGTCGACACACTGCTGAACGCGGTCGGTCAGCGCGAGAATTTGATCAATCTGTTCCATCAACGGGTGCCCGGATCGCCGCGTCAGGCGCCGACGGTCTCGGGCTCGTAGTCCTGCGACATCGCCTGCCAGCCGGCACGAATCTCGCCGAGCAGATCGGCAACCTCACCCAGCGCGTCATCGTCGTTCCTGACGTTGGCATCCGAGAGCCGGTTCAGCATATAGGCATACAGCGACTCCAGGTTGGCGGCAATCTCCTGGCCGGCCTCCATGTCGAGGCAGACGCGGAGCCCGTCGATCAGGCCAATAGCACGGCCGATCTGCTCACCCTTCGGCCCCACTTCGCCGCGCCGGATATGCCCGCGCGCCATCGTGACGCTGTCGTGTGCGCCCTGCATCATGCGCAACACGAGTTGCAG
>JAJFJS010000073.1 GCA_021773815.1 Gammaproteobacteria bacterium | reverse complement strand
GCGGTCAGGTACTCGGCCAGCATCCGGCAGAGCTCCGTATCGTCGTCGACCAGCAGCAGGCGCATCGCGGCAATGTCGTTTTCTTGTGGCTCACTGTGCATCGTGTCATCCCAGGTCACCGATTGCAGGGCATCGAACCGGTGAATGCAACTGTCCTTTGCATTTCTTGACAAAACTTTTCCGGCGCCTGACACACGCCGACAGTGCGCTGCCTACAATACTAGCCAACCACCAACAGGAGACACCGTCATGGATCACATCGACACGCACCGCAAACACCCGCCGCGCACGGCGTCGAAGCGGCACAAGACCGTCGTTTCGCTGCTCGCCGTCGTGGCACTCGGTTTGACGATCAGTACGATCGCGTGGGCCGTCGGCGGCCCGGGTAACGATCACCGCAGGCATGGGCCATGGGGTGACGGCGACGGGCCGATGATGGGCCGCTTCATCGTCCGCGGGCTCGACCACGCCGTTGACCTGGACGACGCACAGCGGACGGCCATCGAGCAGATTGTCGCCGCATCGGCCGAAGACGGGCGCGCGCTGCGCACCGAACTCGGCGACCTGCGCAAGGAGATCGCGGAGTGGATTGATACCAACGGCTATGCCGAGGACCAGGTACGGGCGATGGTCGAGGCACATTCGACGCAGATGGTGGACATGATGATGCTGCGCATCCGGACGATGGCCGCCATTCACGACCAGTTGACGCCGGAGCAGCAGGCCACGTTTAAAACTTTCATGGAGAAAGGGCCGCGCGGCAAGCGCCACGAAGGACACCGACGCGGACCGCCCCCGTCGGACGACGAGACCTGATTCGTATGGTGTCGGTTGGCTGATGGGGTCCACCCTCCCCCCTGGGACTCCGTCAGTCGGCCGGCACCGTTCGTTCCGCGGCCCAGCGCCGCAACCCCTCGACCCGCTCGCGCATGACGACCGATAACGGCCGCGTCCGGGCGAACTCGGCCTGCACATGGCCGCTCGACAGCGGCTCGCCGGCCGCGCTGGCCACGTAACACGCCGAAACAATTCCCTGCTCGATCTCGGCCCCGGAAAAACCTTCGCAGGCCTGCGCCAGCGCCGGCAGATCAAATACCGCCGAATCATGGCCGCGACGGGCCAGGTGAATGTCCAGGATCTGCGCGCGGGTCGGCCCGTTCGGCAGGTCGACGAAGAAGATCTCATCGAACCGGCCCTTGCGCACCAGTTCCGGCGGCAGCGCGGAGATATCGTTCGCCGTTGCCACGACGAACACCGACCGACGCTTCTCCGCCAGCCAGGTCAGAAACGTTCCGAGGACACGACGCGACAGGCCGCTGTCACCCGAATCGGCGGCGAGCCCTTTCTCGATTTCGTCGATCCACAGCACGCAGGGACTCATCAGCTCGGCCTGCTGCAGCGATTCACGCAAGTTACGTTCCGTCTCGCCGTGATACTTGTTGTACAGCGAGCCGACGTCGAGGCGCAGCAACGGCACGTTGAGTATGCCCGCGGCCGCCTTGGCCGCGAGGCTCTTGCCGCAACCCTGCACGCCGATCAGCATGACGCCCTTCGGCGCTTCCAGCCCCTGCGCGTCACCGGACAGCGCGCCACGGCGCTGCTCGATCCAGGTCTTGAGGCCCTTCAGGCCGCCGATGTCGGCGAATCGTGCGGTCTCGTACTCGAACGACAACACGCCGTGGCGGTTCAGCAACTCGTACTTGGCCCGCATGACGTCGGGCAGATCGCTGGCGGTAATCGCGCCGTCGGCGAACACGGCGCCGTGGGCGAGACGGCGCGTATCGGCGCGCGTCAGGCCCGAGAGATTTTTGACCAGCAACGACTGCGCCTTCGGATCAATTTCGACGCTGCCCGGATGCGCATCGTTCCATTCATCGACCACGCGGGCCACGATCATCGCCCGCTCGTTCTCTGCCGGCAGCGACATCTCGAAGCGTGCGGCAAGGCGCTCCAGTTCCGGCGGCATTCGAATCTCATGGCTGACGAGCACGATCGTGCGCGCACCGTCCGGCGAATCGACGGCGATGTCTTTGAGCAGGCGCACGTTGACCGGATCGTCGAGATACGGGTGAAAATCCAGCAGCACATAGATACCGGGGGCATCGACGGCATGGATATGCCGCAGCACATTGGCCGGTTCGGCATTGTGCAGCTGCGCGCCCAAATCGATGTCCAGGCGCCGCAGCCCCTCGGTGACGGACCAGCGAAACAGCGGTCGGCAGGCGCCACCGAATGCACCCCGTCCCAGGTCGCACAACAGGTCGAGGAACAGGCCCTCGTCGTGCGTCTCCACGATAACGATCGGCACGCGTGAGCCGAGGATGATGTGCAGATCGTGCCCGTTGTCCATATGCGCTCGGTCCGGTCCGTAGCCGGGATTATCCCCGTGCGGCAGGATCGCGCACAACCGGGCGTGACGAAAGGACACCGTTCACCCTCTGACCGGCCGCGGCTGCGACAGACATGCCGTCGCGATCCGGCGCGCGCCGCACAAGGGTGACACGGACGCCGGACAGGCCCCTGAAGCGGCCGAAGAAGATACGGAATTAACTATTTTTATTTTTAAAAACAGTTACTTATGTCTGTGACAATTTGATACAAACTGTTACCGCGCTGTCATGATTCGGCCCGGGCATGTCGGTAGTATTTCAGCATCGAGACAGTCAACCCCCCCCCGGACAGGAGACGACCGCCATGATGAATTCGAGCAAACGCACCAACCGAGTCAATATTCGGGATGAGTGGGCACTGGTGGCGATCGCCATCGTAATACCGCTCGTGTCATTGCTGTCGATCAGCTTCTGAGTCGGTCACCTGATCCTCCAATAGACCCCCGTAGCCGTCTCTCCCCCTTCGAGATGGCATCCTCCGAGGAGCGGCTTATTGCCGCTCCTTTTTTTTGTAGAAATTGGTGTCAGAAAATGGTGCCGGAAATTCGGAAATTGGTGTCAGACACCAATTAGCAACAAGCGCCAACTCCCAAACCTGACGTCGCGCCAGAGGCAGGAATAGGCAGAGAATTGGGTCAGACACCACTGCTGTCCAACAAACTTGCACATCCTGTCAGGCCGGCATGACGGAGCGGCACCTTTCCGAGACTGTGGCCCGCAGGGACGCGGGCCCCAAGCCCACACGGTGTATAGACCGGACAGATAGGTAACAGT
>JAJFJS010000072.1 GCA_021773815.1 Gammaproteobacteria bacterium | reverse complement strand
GTACTCATCTACAAGAGCGAAAGCAACGCTCCCGCTCTCCCACCCGGCCAGAACCTGGGGCAGGGGACGCAGCGCTTTGCATACGGCTTCGGTGACTCGATCACGGAGAGTGCTGGCTGCGGTCCGCACGATCACCTCGGTTGGTCTGCCTGGCGAATGGGGATGGTTGAAACCGGAAGGTACCAGGAATCACTTTCAGCGCGCGGTGCCAGTCAAGTGCAGACGAAGCGCCAGCCGTTCCGCTGCGGCGCCGTGTTATGTGGCGATCCCTGCGTCGCCTTCGGTCAATTCGTCGAATGAACGATGGCTATCGGTCAGGATCAGGCGCTGGACTTCTCCCGCCTTCTTCTCCATTGTCGAACCTGTCGAGACGTACCTCGAGGGCCGTGAGCGTGATGGACATACACCCTCCTGTTGGTAGCCGCATCGTCGTCACCGGCATGGCCGGCGCTGGGAAGAGCACTTTCTCACGGGTGCTCTCGACGAAGACTGGCCTACCGGTCATCCATCTCGACCTTCATAGCTGGAATCCCGGCTGGGTCCGGGTGCCAGAGGGCGAGTTCCTCCAGAAGCAACGCGCCTTGCTTTCCGGTGAGAGGTGGATTGTCGACAGCAATGACGTCGACAGCGACCTCCTGGTCGAACGCGCAGACACACTCGTGGTCCTCGACACTGCCTGGTGGCTCTGTGCGTGGCGTGCGTTCAGAAGGGGACTTCGGAGGCCTCGCGGTAGTCAGCTTCCGGACGGTTGTGATGAGTCGATCTCGCAGCGGCTCGGGGACGAGTGGGGAATCGTCTGGCGCAACTGGCGGGGCCGAAAGTCGGTGCGGGAACGAGAGCTCTCGATGGCTTCGCGGTGCCGATCGCTCATGAGCGTTCACGTCTTGAGCTCGAAACGGGAAGCCGCAGAGTTCGTAGATCATGTATGACTGGCGGATCGGGGTCGACTGCGGACGTCAATGAACCACATATTGGATCGGCGTCTATCGCCCGGCGACGGTGCTGACCGAACCCGGCCCTTCCACCTCAGGATTCCGCCAGACTGCTACGGCTCGTTGAGCGGCGGGCTCGTCTAGCCGAGTCACCTCAGGGTCGATGCCAGAAGGCTACCAGACTTCGATTGGAAGGCGCTGTGCGACGTCAGCTGCAGCGCCTTGTTGGGCGCCGGCCTACGAGTTGGGTTCGATTTCTGGCGAGTGGCTTCTCCAACCGTCGTTGTGGGCGGCTAGACCAGCCATGGCGACGGGTACAACGGAGAAAAGCCCGAACACAGTCTGTCCGTTCGAGAGGAGCATGAGAGCCGAAGCCAGGAACATGACGGCTGCAAGGACGGCTCCCAACTTTCGTGAGGCCGGAAGCACCATGAGAATGCCCCCGTTGAGCTGTAGCGCGCCGAAGGCAATCAACACTGCCGGCCCGAGACCCATGTCGGAGAAGAAGTCGGCTTCGCTTGAAACGCGCGCAAGCTTGGGACTGCCTGCTGCAAGGCTGAGAACCGTTGCCAGGACAAAGTTGGTCTTGCGTAGAAAGTTCATCGCGCCCTGCGCCTTGCTCTACTCAGGCGCCTCCCGATGGATCGGCGTTCAGGGGCAGCAACAGCGCAGCCCGGACCCGCTCCTGGCGAACCAGTATGGCCCATGTGCCACAGAGTTCAGTTCAAACGTGCTGTGGCTAGTCCGCTGCAACGCCTTGTAAGGCGTCGCTGACCTGGACCCCTGACCGCCCCGGGAGTCGAAGTCAAAATGGGTGCAGCTGGGCCGGGTGGGTCAGCCTCGAAAGGCGATCCAGTGGCCATTCCTCGAGAGTTCAAGCGGCAATTCCGTCTCTCAGCCTGCGCCCCGTCGGTGATCCCCGCCCGCGGAGTCTCGGGGCTGTAGTTCCTCTGGGGTCGGTTTCTGGAAGGACGCAATCCACGGCCTCATCATCTCTTCTGGAATGTGGAAGACCAGGGCCGAGGCTTGCGCATTGCGTTGTACCAGCCGATGCAGCAGCTCGCTCTCCGGAACGTCGAGGAAATGGACCTCGCTCCCTGCGCCAAGTTTCCTGGCACGCGTGCGATAGTCTTCTCTCTCTTCGCGAGTCCAGAAACCAAAGTCGAGTATCACGTCGATTCCCAGGACCAGAGCCCGGCTCGCCACGTCCCATTGCAGGGCTTCAAGGGTCCTGTGCCTTCCATTGTGCTCTGGATCTTCTGCATCCTGCCCAAAGAGACGGATGTGCCATTCATCGACAGTCAGTCGAAGTGCGGGGTGTTGCTGTTCGAGCGCTCGAGCCAGGGTCGTCTTGCCGGAACAGGGAAGCCCGACCATCAGATGGAGAGTCGCCAAGTCTGAGCTCCGGTGTCTGGACGGCACTAATCCGCGTCTGGTTCAACGCCTTGTTGGGCAGCCCCACGCAAGTGCGTCGCGATTCGCCGCGCCGCCTCATGAGGCGACGTCGTGCCCGTATCGATCTGCAGTACCGGTTCCGGAAGCGGAGGAAACTCGAAGGCGCCGGAATCCCGAAGCTCTCTGTAGGCGGCCAGAGATCGGAGCTTGCCGTGCTTGGAACGGCTGGCGTTCTCGACCCTTCGCTCGATCTCTGATTCCGCGCAGACGAGCTCGATGAACACGACCTGGCCGTGGTTGGAACGGATCTCCGACACGACTCGCTCTGGGAAGTCACCTCGGACGCTCGCCTCCGGCTGGAACGTGAAGATGAGCGACTGACCCTGTTCCGCGGCTTCGCGGAACGAACCGAGCCAGATGGACTCGCGAAGCCGGACGAAGGGCTCGGAGCCGAACTCGAACAGAGCGGACACGAGATCGACAGTCAGGTGGTTGTGGAAGAGACGAAACCCCGACAGAGCGGCAAGTTCGGTGGCCACCGTGAGCTTGCCGCAAGCGGCGGGACCGTAGATGAACACAAGCTGCATGGCTCGCTGACCGTCCAGTGCGCCGCCCAGCGGACTCGGCGCTCAGCTGCGGCCACCAGCGCGTCTGAGGCCGACCGAGCACCCACTATCGATGCTTGAAAGCCTACCAGACATCGAGGGGAGAACGCGCTGTTGGATGTCGCCTGCAGGGCCCTGTCGAACGGGAGCGCGCGCTCAATCGGTTGCGAGGGTCCGCGCGACTCATAGCGAGTCGGGGTCCGCGTGACCCGCATACAAGATCCGAGCAACCTCGTCGTTCTCCAGGATCCAGCGACGGGCCTCCACGGCATGGCTGATGCTCGAGTCAACCGCAGCCGCACGAACAGCGCGCTATCCAGTGGGCGACAGATCCGGGAGGATCGTTGTGGAGAGCGCCAACACGATTGTCCAGCAGATGGCCCACCCGATCCATTGCTCCCGGGGTCGACTGGTCGTGGCGAGCCTCACGAATACGAGGGCGGAGAGAAGAAACCCTCCGAAGATGTACAGGGAGCGCTCATCCTCGTGCTCCATCGTCGGATCGAAGCGGATCGAGTGGGCAGCCAGTGCGACAGCTCCTGGTCGCCCTCAACGCGTTCGCCAGGGATCGGGTGGCCTGGCAGGCATGGTGGCTTGACTTCGATCACGATTGCTTGTTAGTCCGTACCTCGCTTGGTGAGAAGCTCGCGCTCTACATACTCGCGGAACTCCTTGGAGAACAGGTCCTGCGCCTCACTCCACCAGGCAATCGCGCCTGGGCGCGAGAGAGTCAGCGCTGCAGTCATACGCACTCCCTCCCACGATCCGGCCTCCAACGCGCCCTGCTGAGTTTGATAGACGATGTTCTCGAAGCGACGAAACATTCCGACGAGAATCGAGCTGAAGCGCCGGCGCTCGTCGGGTTCCAGGCTCCCGAAATCGGCGAGTCCCTTCCAATAGATTCTGGAGAGTTCTTGATCTGTCGAGAGGACATCGGTCACTGCGATCACATCTCGAATCGCTTCTTGAAAGCTGGCAGAGCGAACCGATCGCGTGTTCTGCCGGATTTGAACGGCAAGATAGGCAAGCGAAACGATCACTCCGAGAGCTCCAACGATCTCTCCGATGCTTCCGAGGTCTTGGAGGGTCATCGAGGCTGCCTTGTGGATGGGTGGTTCGGCTGCCAGGCTGCGGAGACCTCCCGCAACGGCAACTTGATGACTGAGCTAGGAGCTACGAGTGAACTATAGGGGCGCTGGTGCCCGATCGGGTTACCAGACCCGGATCGGAACGCGCTGTGCCGCAGCCTCGTCGGTCATGATCGCGAATCGGAGCCTCGCAAGAGCAATACTCCATGGAACTTGCCGCTCGCCGTGAGTTCGGGCGGTGCCTGGCTTTCCGTGACTGCGACGTCCTCCAGGCCGTTGTCGCGAAACACCCGTTTCACCTTTCGGATGACTTCTTCGAAGACGACCCCTGCCGGCGCCTCATCGGCCAGTTCTACTCGTACCTCGAAATCTCTCTCGCGGGTCTGCACCAGCTGGACGCGCCGGGCGTGCTCGTGCTCCAGATCGAAGACCAGCGGCGACAGTGTCACACCTCCCACGCGAATGAGAGTGGCCTCGCGGCCTTCCACCTGGAAACTGCGGAACGGCGACCCACACGGGCACGGTTCCGTGTAGAAACGAACGCAGTCGCCGAGGTCGTATCGGATGAAGGGCTGAACGTCGTTGGCGAGCACCGTCAGCAACACGCTCGCCGACAACGTGCCGTCGGAAACCGGCTGCATCGCTTCATCGACCGCTTCGAGGATGACCCAGTCTTCGTTCACATGATTCCGCCCGCGGGTGCACTCGAACGACAGCGCCAGGCACTCGGTGCAGCCATAGGTGTCGAGAATTCCGTATTTCAGCGAGGGGAAGGCCCGTTGAACCCGCGCGCGGAGATCAGCCGTCAGGGTCTCGCCCCCCGTACTGATGACCACCGGGTCGATCTGCAGTCGCCCGGCTTCCTTTTCTCTGGCGAGGATGGTCAGCAGGCTCGGGTAGGTCGAGATTCCGGAGACCCTCGGGATCGCGTTGAGTTGCTCGACGAGCTGGCCGATCGACTGCTCGGCCTCGATGAAGGTCAGCACCCCCGCCAGCCTCGGACGAAGTTGCCTCACCAACTTGTTGAACCCGACACCGGCAAAGTGACCGTTGCCACCGGTGATCGTCACCCTGACGCCGAGCTTGCGGATCTCCCGGATGAGCTTCCAATGGGTTCGATCGAAGCGCGCCATCGAGATTCCAAAGGAGTACTCCAGGAAGGATGAGGGCAATACGACGACCGCTGGTTCCCCTGATGTCCCGGAGGTCTGGAAAAGGGCGACATCGTCGATAGGCTCGCCAAGCTTCCGGATGTCCCGGAGATGATCGCGGGCCCTGTCGAGGGGAAGAGAACGAATCGTCAGCCAGTCGTCGAACTCCCTCATGAGATCGGGCTTGCGGGTCACCGGCAACTCGCGCAACTCGACCTCGCTTGAGGGTCCGAGATCCGCGTAGAGTCTCCGAAACAGGGGAGAGTCGCGCCGCGCCTTCTCCACGAGACGCCGCAGGTTGCGGAGCTGCGTAGCTTCGATCCGCTTCCGTCCGCCCCAGGCTGTCCAGAGCCCGCCGGCAAAGTATCCCAGTGTTCGAAGAAGGCTGAATCGCATGGGCTGCCGGGGATGTATCAGGGGAACTCGCCGCAACGCCTTGCCAGACGGCAGGCTACTCGCCGTGAACGAAGGTGGCAGCGGCGAACCGAATGAAGAGGATTCCGGCGAGCCTCTTGGTCTACCCAGCCGCCGATTCGCCGGAACATCCCGCTGCGGCAGTGCCGTATCTTCCGGAAGATACCCCGTCCAGCCGCGACTCGCTGTAGCCGGTCGGTTGAAGAGCTTGTTAGGCGGAGATGGGTCGAATGGGCCAGACGCGATTCCGAAGGAATTTTCGCAGATCTTGCTCGAATCTCTCGCGGTCGCGTTGGCGAAACGGCCGGAGCCAGATCGTGATGGTCCGACCATCCCGCAATTGGAGCGTGATGTATCCGGGCCAGAACCCAGCGTCGGCGATCTCGTCGAGAGGGTAGGTGTCGTAGTTGCTGAGGAGATGAGCGTCGCGCTTGTGAATGTTGAGCTCGCCGGCAGCGGCGAAAGCGGCCGGAGCCAGGAGTTGGAGCAAGACGTACCCTGCACCAAGAAGAATGGTTGGAACCGAAACCCAGTATCCCCAGAGCGGCAGGAGAGCCCAAGGAAGGAAACAGAGCGCCCCCATCCGCCAGCTCAGCTTCTGGTGATACCGAGTCTCGGCCCGCACACCCTCACCGCCCAAGGGACCTGGCGCTCAGCGACCGGCCCGCCTCCGCGGCGGACCGAAGCACCAGAGTGGATGGCGAGACGGTACCGCGGGTATCTGAAACGCGCTGTTGGCCGGTCCGCTGCAACGCCTGGTCAGGCGGCGGCGCGACCCGAGACCTGCCCACGCGACCCGTAGCCGATTCGGCCAGAAGCGATCGCGATCGGCAGGATCAGGGCCAGGTAGGTGTAGTGGTACCACGGTGGGTATTCCGACCAGATGTGGCCCGGGTAGAGATGCGGCGGAATCGACAGGCCGAGAATCACGAGCCCGGCAAACCACGCAAGCCGTGCGTCTTGCCCGACGCGCGCGGCGATGGTGCTCGCGGCAACGATGACGCCGGAGAATACCACCAACCGAGCCAAGAGCATTGGGAGCGTGTACGCGCGGTCTGGATAGGCGGCATCGTACTCAGGCCAAAGGAGGCGGAGGAGGCCCATGGAGATTCCGAGGGCGACGTGCCAAGCGATCGCACC
>JAJFJS010000071.1 GCA_021773815.1 Gammaproteobacteria bacterium | reverse complement strand
GCGGCCAGGCGTTTGGCGAGCTGCTCCCCGCGCAGGGCTGCCTGCGCCACGAGGTTCTCGCGCTCGACGATCTCGAGCACCTTGTCCGCGACGGCGCAGGCCATCGGGTGCGCGCTGTACGTGAAGAACATCAGCTCGTCGCCCTGGGCGGCGATGGGGGCCACCACCTCCTCCTTGGTGAAGACGCCCCCGATCGGTGCGTAGCCGCCGGCCAGGCCCTTGCCGCCGACCAGGATGTCGGGCGTGACGCCCCAGTGATCGAGGGCGAAGGGCCGGCCCGTCCGTCCGAAGCCGCACATCACCTCGTCCGCAATCAGCAGCACGCCGTGGCGTGTGCAGATCTCGCGAATCCTGGGCCAGTAGTCGTCCGGCGGCACCACCGCGCCGAGGGTCGAGCCGCCGATCGGCTCGGCCAGGAACGCGGCCACACTGTCGGGACCCTCGCGAACGATTGCCTCTTCGAGCCGCTCGGCACCGTGGGAAGGACCCGCGACGTCGTCGCAGAAGCCCGGTCGATCGAGTGGATACCAGGTCGGGATCCTGTGTCCGTCCACCATGAGGGGCTCGAAGCCGCGTCGGCGCTTCTCGTGACCCCCAACGCCGAGCGTGGCCAGCGTGGTCCCGTGATACGAGCGATGGCGGGCGATCACCTTGACGCGCTCCGGGCGCCCCGCGGAGACGTGATGCTGCCGGGCGAGGCGCAGCGCCGAGTCCACGGCCTCGGAGCCGCCGCTCGTGAACACACAGCGCGTGAGCCCGCTCGGCAGCCAGCTGCGCCGCAGTCGCTCGACCAGCGCGATGCGCTCCTCGGTCGCGAAGGGAGGGATCACGTACGTCGTGCGCTCGAGTACCCGCGCGGCGACCTCGGCGACCTCCGCGCGCCCGTGCCCGATGTTCGCCACGATCGCACCGCCGGCCGCGTCGAGGATGCGGCGGCCGTCGTCGAGGATCCAGTGCACGCCCTCGGTCCGGGCGATCACCGCAGGTGCTCGCCCCGCCGCACCGACGAAGGGGTAGAGGGCCGCGCGCTCCGGGTCCATGGGCCGATCCTAGTCCATCGCCGCCTCGGGCAGCGCGTAGGCGAGCACCCAGTCCCCTGGCGGCGTGCCCAAGGTGGCGTGGCCGCCGGCCGCCAGCACGACGAGCTGGCGGCCCCCGTCGCGGACCCGATAGGTCATCGGGGTCGCCTGACCGCCCGCGGGCAACCAGGTCGACCACAGGGTCCGGCCGGTCTCGATGTCGAACGCGCGGAACCCGCTGTCCATCGTCGCGGCCATGAACACCAGCCCGCTGCCGGTCACGAGCGGGCCGCCCATGCCGGGCACGCCCCAATCGAGCCAGAACGGCCACGGCGCCTGGCCGCGGGTCGTCCCGAGAGGGATCTCCCAGGCCTTCTCGCCGCGCGCCAGATCGACGGCCATCAAGGTGAACCAGGGCGGGGGCGCACAGGGCACGCCCCAGGGCGAGAGCAGCACCCCCTGCAGCAACCCGAAGGGAGCGCCCTGCTGCGGAAAGAGGATCTCCCGGGGCGGGTTCGCCCGGATCGTGGCGAGCTCGTCGCGCGGGATCAGGCGCTGCACGTTGGCGAGTCGGGTCTGCGCCAGCACCAGCAGCTGACGCTCCGGATCGAAGGCACCGCTCCCCCAGTTGGCGCCCCCCGCGACGCTCGGGTACTGCACCGAGCCCTGCAGGCTCGGCGGTGTGAAGGGCCCCTCGTTGCGCAGCTCTCCCAACCGCTCGCGGCACGCCGCCCGTTCGAACGGCGTCAGTCCGAAGACGTCGTCTTCGTCAAGGCCGTGCGGATGGAGCGGGGCGGGCCGTGTGGGGAAGGGCTGGGTCGGCGCGCTCTGCTCGCCCGGTACGTCCGAACGCGGGACCGCGCGCTCCTCGACGGGGTCGATCGGCTCGCCGCTCTCTGCGTCGAGCAGGAACAGGTGGCCGAGCTTGGTGGGCAGCGCCACCACGTCGCGCGCGGTGCCCTCGCGCTCGAGGCGCACGACCCCGGGCTGCGAGCCGACGTCGTAGTCCCAGAGATCGTGATGCACCGTCTGGAAGTGCCAGACCAGCTCGCCGGTGCTCCCGCGCAGCGCCAGCACCGAGCTGCCGTAGTGGTCGATGTCGCCCCGGCCGCCCCGGTAGAAGTCGTTGCTCGGGTTGCCGGTCGGCACGAACAACAGGTCCCGCGCCGGATCGGCCGAGAGCAGGCTCCACGCGTTGGGGGTGCCTCGATGCGCCGATCCATCGGCTCGCGGGGCGGAGCCGGGCGGGGCGGTGTCGAAGCTCCAACGCAGGGCGCCCGTCCGGACGTCGAAGCCTCGGATCGGGCCCCCGGGCGCATCGAGCCGGCGGTTGTCGGCGACCTGTGCGCCGGTGGCGACCACGTCGCCGACCACGATCGGGGGCGAGGTGACCTGGACCTCGCCGGGCAGGACCTCGCCGAGCCCCTGCCCGAGGTCGACCTCGCCGCCCGGCCCGAAGTCTTCGCAGGGCCGGCCGGTGCGGGCGTCGAGGGCGAGCAGTCGCGCATCCGCGGTGCCGGTGAAGATGCGCGTGCCGCAGGAGGCCTCCGGCTCGGGGCCGATCCAGGCGGCGACCCCACGGCAGGTGCGGGCGCCTCGGAGATCCAGGGGCACCTTCGGGTCGTGGATCCAGCGCTCGGCGCCGGTCTCGGCGTCCAGCGCGAAGACCCGGTTCAGCGGAGAGCAGAAGACGAGCAGATCCCCGATCAGGATCGGGGTCGCCTGGAAGGCCGTGCGCAGATCCGGCCGCGCGCGCCCCGCCGGGTCGTCGCC
>JAJFJS010000008.1 GCA_021773815.1 Gammaproteobacteria bacterium | reverse complement strand
AACCGATTCGGTCGCGGTATCGGGCACGATGACAACGAAGGACGTCACGGCGCCGTAGCCTCGTGGCGAGAATTCAATATCGAATCCGTCGCTCAGGATCTCGATGAGCACGACATTGATGTCATCGTGTGCCGGCATCTGGACCTCGCGGGCCCGAATGTCATCGACGGCATATTCGCTGATCGCCGAACGAAACGTATAGCCGGCAGAATGCAGTTCGGCCTGCCGGTCCGGCATGTCGTGGCAATTGACGTCAAGATTTTTCGGCCCCAGGTCCGTGACGGCCGCATCGCGCCGGACCGGCGCACCGGGCGCGGCGAATTCGACGAAGTGCAGCCAACCCGTCCGCGCGCCCGGCGTACGGACCAGCAACTGTTCGGCGATACTCCCGGCCGGGATCCGCCAAAGGCGCGCGAGGCCAGCATCGCCACCGGCGTGGTGCGCGACAACCTCCAGGCCAAACCGATCGATCCACAGGTCCCGCACCGCCTGCATGTCGGCGACGCCGACCGTGATATGCGCGATAGCATCCACCCGGGCCTCGTCCGGTCTGTCGTCTTTACCGTGCATCCCATCAAGCCTACCATGACATTTGGATGACGCCTGCCATCACCATGCAACACCAACGACCGCATCAACCAAACGCCTCTCCATGAGCGCATCGAACCGCATCGTCGTGCTGGCCGCGCCGATCGACGGCGTGCCGCGCGCCGACAATTTCCGTATCGTGGAACGCCCGGTTCCCGAACCGGGCGAGCGCGAATTCCTCGTCCGTCATGTCTATCTGTCGCTGGATCCCTATCAACGTTCGGCCATCGGTGGCATGCACCTGACGTCGGACGCCGCGCTTGCCATCGATGCGATGCCCGCGGCCGAAACGATCGGTCGGGTCATCGCATCGCATCACCCGGATTTCAAGGCGGGCGACTACGTACGACATTTCGGCGGCTGGCAGGAGTATTCGCTGTCTGACGGCATCGGGACCGTCCGCGTCGACCCGCAACGGGCGCCGCTGTCGACCTACCTCGGGATCCTGGGCATGCCCGGACTGACCGCCTGGGCCAGCATGATCAAGCTTGCCGAGGTTCAGCCGGGGCAATCCGTGCTGGTATCGGCCGCATCGGGCCCGGTCGGTTCAATGGTCGGGCAGATCGCCCGGCAACGAGGCGCCCGGGCCTTCGGCATTGCGGGTTCTGCCGAAAAATGCGCGTTCGTCGTCGACGAACTCGGCTTCGAACGCTGCATCAACTACCACGACGCCGACGTCCCGGCAGAACTCGCGCGATTAGCGCCGGACGGCTTCGACATCTATCACGATAACGTCGGCGGCCAGATGCTCACCGATGCGCTAAGGGCGCTGCGGCTTTACGGCACTGCCATCCTGTGCGGCCTGATCAGCCAGTACAACGACACCGAAAAAGGTCGCGGTTTCGATCTCGCACCGGCGATCATCCGACGCGCCGTCATGAAGGGCCTGGTCGTCTACGACTACGAGGACTTCCGGCAGGAATTCATCGACCTGGTCGCGCCGTGGCTCAGTGAAGGAAAGATTACCTATCGCGAAGACCGCGTCTCCGGCATCGTGAACACGGGCGCGCATTTCGCCCGGCTGATGAGCGGGCAGAACTTCGGCAAGGCGCTGGTCGCACTCGAGGACTGACAGGCGACGCATCAACCGCAGGGTTTACCGGCCCGTGCTCGACACACGGCACAGGGGTGCGACGTTTTCGTGCAGCGACGGGATGCTATTTTCGATCACCGGCAGCAACCGTTTACACGCCAGCCTGCACAACACGCGGTTCAGTGTGCGATGCCAAAACGCCATCCATGGCGTTTTCGAACCCTGCCCGATGCGCCAGGTTCCGTCTCCGCCGGTCGCGCATGCACGCCGGCATCCTGGATGCGCTAGCGTCGGCGCCGGCGATTCGTGGCGATCAGTACCAATAGCGCCCACAACGTAGCCGGACCGGTCGCACTGCCGAACGCGCCCGAGTCGGCGCCTTCCGGGTTCAGGTTGATCGTTCCGGTACCGAGCAACAGGCCGGTGCCACTCACGCTGAATATCAACACGGCTTCATCCGCATCGTTGGACGGGATATCGAAGCTGTCGCTGAAGTCACCGACGGAGGGCGGCAGGAAGCGCACCATGAGGATACAGCTTCCGGCCGGCGCGATGATCTGCGCCGAACAGTTGTCGCTGAGGATGCTGAACGCACCGCTCAACGTATCCGTCTGCGCAATCATGCCCATCTGGAGATTGGCGGCACCATCGTTCCTGATCGTGACGACGCGATCCCAGGGAGTCCCCTCGGTCACGCCGCCGAATGCGATCGACAGGTCACCGGTCGGCGGTACCGTGTCGGTAACCGTGATGTCCGGCACGTCCATCGACGTGCTCGTGCCGGTGCCGGTCAGGTTGAACGTCACCGGGTTCTCATCCGGATCATCCGATGGGATATCGAAGGTGTCGGCAAACGCACCTGCGGCCACGGGCGCAAAACGGACCGTGACCGTGCAATTGGTGGCCGGTGCAATGGTCTGCCCCGAGCAGTTGTCCGACACCGGCGGGATGCTGAACGGCGCCGCGAGCGGATTGGCCTGACCGAGTTGCCCGAGCACGAGGTTCGCATTGCCGCTGTTGGCAATCGTGACGGTCTGATCGACCGATGTCGCCTCGGCGACATTGCCGAACGGGATCAGTTGATCGGCCGCCGGCGCAACCGAGTCAGTCACCGCGATATCGGGAACCGGCAATGCAGTGCCGGTGCCGGTCAGACTGACCGTAACCGGATTCTCATCCGGATCATCGGAAGGAATGTCGAAACTGTCAGAAAACGGACCGGTCGCCGTCGGCGCAAACCGGACGGTGAGATCACACGTCGCTGCCGGGGCCAGCGATTGCAACGAACACGCATCGGCCTGGATGCTGAACGGCGCCGCGAGCGGGTTTGCCTGAGCGATGTTGCCGACCTCGAGATTCCCCTCACCTTCGTTCGTAACTGTCACGGTTTGATCGGCAACCGACAATTCTGTCACGCTGCCGAACGTCACCAGTTGATCGCCGGCCGGAGCCACGGAATCGGTGACCGCGATATCGGGGATACCCGAGTCCATCGTCGCAAAGACCAGCGAGTTGTTTGCCGTCTGGCCGATGAAATTCGCTGTGAAGAACGTGAACGTCGGATCCCAGTCGATCGTCAGCCGATAACGAATCATGTCGAGTGTCAGGATCGGGATCAGCGCGCACAGCGGGCCCGTGCAACTGGTCACGATCTGCGAGAACGTCGCGAAATCGGCGGCCAGTCCCGGAGCCACATCAACCTCGAATACCGCAATACCGTTGCCGTCGACCGGCACGGTGCCCGGCGAAGGCACCAGATTGATGATGCTCGCGCCCTTCGCGAACACATCCGTCTGTGACGCCGTACCGTTGCTGATCACAATCGTCAGATTCGGGAAGAACACGTCGCCGCCGCTGATCGCCAGCTGCGTGTTGCTTGCACTCAAGGTTAGGTCGAGCGCGCTCGGCGTGGGCGATGCATACAGCGTTGCGCACGGCGGCGTGACCTCGGGCAAGGTTGGAAAATTTTGCACGCACTGACTGGTATCGGCTGTCGCAGTGACGCCCGTCGGCGTCGGCACGATCGTAATCTCCTCGGTCGCCGGAGTCTGCCCGCCGAAAAACGCGCATTCAGCCGCGGTCAGCTTTCCCGGGCCGCAACCCGGGTTCAACGGCGGATCGAACGTCGCACTGTAGATGCCCAGCAAACCATTGTTCGCACTCGAAGGATCGACGGGGTAATCGACTGCCAGAACGGTCACGGGCAGCAAAGCCAGCACCGAAACCCACTGGAACACGAGGAATCGTTGTCCGTTATTAATTATTTTCATGATTCATTCCTACGGAAACCGCCACAGGCCCTGCACCGCAATCGACCGCGGCCGATCGACGAAGCCGTAATATGACGGCGAGCCGAACTGGCTGAACGCCAGCGGCGTATCGTTGGCATAGGTGATGACTTTCTCA
The DNA here is from genome assembly GCA_021773815.1 of Gammaproteobacteria bacterium. GTDB lineage: Bacteria > Pseudomonadota > Gammaproteobacteria > Steroidobacterales > SMWD01. The sequence continues at coordinate 27,827 of JAJFJS010000008.1, read as the reverse complement.
TCGGTCAGGTTGCGCCCGAGCAGCGCAACCTCCCACCGTCCGTACTCGTCGCCAATTGCCAGGCGCAGGTTCAACTTGGCGTAGGCATCCTGCTTCGTGCGTTCATCGAGATTTTGCGATGGCAGGTATTCGTCCGTGAACAGCACATCGAGCGTCGAACGAAACAGCAGTCGGCCCAGCTCCGTCTCGTAGTGCAGGCCGAGGGCACCGGAATAGTCGGCCACATACTGATTGGTCTTGCCGTCATAGCTGCACTTGCCATTGGGCTGATCGGCGATCTGACCCTGCACGCACTGTCCGTTCGGGAAATCATCGAACTCGAAGTCCAGATACGCCACCGATCCCGACACCATCCAGTGATCGGTCAGCTGCCAGCGACCGTCCAGCTCGACGCCATAGGTTGTCGCCTTGGCCGCGTTGCCGACGTTGAAACCGAGCGTGCCGTCGAAGATGCTGACCTGCAGATCCTTGAACTTCGTATAGAACACAGCCACGCTGAGCTCGGCCGCACCGTCGGCCAGCCCCATCTTCGAACCGAGCTCAAAGGCCAGCGCCTCCTCATCCTCGAATTCGAACGAGCCCGCATCGACATTGCTGACGGCGCCGACGGAGGTCAGCGGGTACAGTGAGCCGGCGCCGGTCGTGCCCGGATTGGGTTCGCTGTTCGAACGCACGTCGTAGCCGCCGGATTTGAAGCCGTTCTTGACCGACAGATAGCCCATGAGGTCATCGGTGAACTGATAATCGGTGATAAACGCGAATGACAGCCGGTCCTTCTTGCGATTACCGGCCAGCTGATGGAACGCTGCGTTAAAGATCGACGCGAACAGCGGCGCACCCTGCGCGAGCCGATTGAAGCCGTCGGCGCTGTTGATATCGAAGGGCACGCGATTCAGGTCGCCGAGCCGCAGTACGCGGACGGCCTCCTTCTCGGTATGGGTATAGCGCAGCCCGAGATCGACGATCCAGCGGTCCGTGATATCGAAAGAGGCCTGACCGAACACCGAACTGACAAAGGTATTCTGCTGAAAATCTCGAAACGCCGACGTATTGCCGAGAGAACCGAACGCGCCGGCCGGATCACCGGTCGTGGCCAGCCCAACGAGGCGCACGACTCCGCCATCGACGGGCAAGAAAATCTGGTCGCCGAAATCGAGATCTTCGTTCTGGTAATAAAAACCCGCCATGTAGCGGAAGCGGCGATCGGAAGGCGACGTAATACGCAGCTCCTGGCTCCACTGCGTGAAGTCCTCCTCCGACAACAACTGGAACTGGTCCGCGCCGGTAAAATCGCAGTCGCACAATTCGGAATAATCGTAATTCAGCCATGCGGTGATCGACGTGAACTCATGCTCACCGACATCGACATTGACCGTGACGACGCCCGTGTTGACTTCGTTCTCACTGCGGTCGCCGTTCGAGCCGCGCAGGTAATCGGGCTGATCGTTCTGGATCAGCGGATTCGGATCGAAGAACTGCCCGAGATATTCCAGGTAAGTGAAACCCGGGTTCCACAGGCCCGAACTGCCGGTATTGTTACTGAAGCCGGTGGCGCTGGAACCGCGCGTCACGGACGGGATGTCCTTGATGATCTCGATTTGCCGGCCGGTGACGTCGAACTCGTTACGCTCGAACTTGAGCGTTGCGTCCCAGGCATCGGCGCCCCATTCGAATGTCAACCGCGCGCTTTTTTCTTCGCGGTCCGGCTCTTCGCCATTCGAAATATTGTTATCGACATAACCGTCCATCGTCCGATAGCGGACCGCCAGCCGGCCCGCGAGGTCGCCGAACAAAGGCCCGGACACGATGCCGGTTACTTCCTGCTCGTTGTGGTCCGGCTCATACAATCCCGCCGCCGATGCCTCGAATTCATCGGTCGGCTTGGCCGTCGTCAGGTTCAACGCGCCGGCGATACTGTTATTGCCGAGCAGCGTGACCTGCGGGCCGCGCAGCACCTCGGCCTGCGCCAGATCGAGGAACGGCGCACGCATCAACTGCGCACGACCGTGATAGACGCCGTCGATATACATACCGACCGACTGCTCGAAGCCCTGGTTGATCCCCGAACCGATGCCACGCACGTACAGATTGGTGCCGATGCCGGTCTCGGACATCGTCACGTTCGGCACGTGCAGCACAAGTTCTTCGACTTTCGTGATACCGGCCTCGGTCAGCCGGTCGCCGGACATCACTGTCACGGAAATCGGCACGTCCTGCAGACTCTCCTCAATCTTGCGCGCGGTGACGGTCAGTTCCTCGAGCACCTGAGCGCGGGCATCCGCAACGGCCAGACCGGTCAGGCCGACGACGGCGGCCATCAGGATCGTTTGGCGAGATAATCTTGACATTATTATTCCTCCTCCCGAATTCGATTGTGCAGGGATCAGGGCCGCGGATTCAAGCACCCATCGAAACTCCGGGTACCGGTAATAGCACAAGGCAGTTGCAGCGCCAACCGACTTTCGCAAACCGGCCTCTGGCAGCCGCTTGACGGGAACCGAAAAGAACAACACGCCCCGCCCGTTTTCGACGCGTATTACGCTACCGGCCCCCAGCGCGCTGGACTCAGCATTCGCTGCTGCCGGGCAGTCACCGGCAGATCGCAGCCGGCAATACCTGGAGCCGGAGACCAACCGGTCAATCAACGCATTATGTCAAACTGTTCAGATTTCGGTAATAATTTGTAAATAATTGTAATTGTTTGGTTTTTTTAAGTCTGACCGCAAGATCTTATGTAATATTGTGACCCGTGTCACACGGGGGTATGATCGGACGGCAAGCAGAAGATCAGGGAATCAAAAACAGACAACTGATTTTCTGAAAAGAAATGCATTAAGGGGTGGCCACCGGATATTCGGGGCCTGTCATTATTTGCCGTCTGACGCAACGGCTGTTCTGGAGGAAGTTTCATGACCAAACGAATACTGACCGGACTGGGAGTCACGGCTATTTGTTCCGTGTTCTCCGTATCGGCATTTGGTGCGACGGTAAACGGTGTGTTCAGCATCAATTCCGCGCAAATCATTGACCTGTACAGTGCGACGTTCGACGGCGCATTGAATCCAAGCTGCATTGGCGCACTGGACGTCGACGAGTGTAATTTCTTCGGTGGGCAGACGCCTGCCGGCCGCGCCATCACGGTCGCGTCCGGGCCAATTAACACCGCCACCGGTACGCTCGACGTCGACTATGACGACGGCAACGGCGAGATCGTGCAGATCAACAGCATGTACATTCAGTTGCCCGACGCGGTGCTGACGATCGCCGGCACGACGATCGTTACCGTGACGCAGGGCAACGCATTTCCGGTCGCGAACGACACGTTGTTCATCCAGTCGGGTACCGGCGCGCCGAGCGGCACGGCCGATGCAGACGAGAGCGCCGGCGGCATAGCCGACACGTTCTTTGAGCACGATGATGCGCCGAACCTGGATGCGCCGGACTTTGCGACCTTCAACGACATCGTCGACGCCTGCGTCGGTCCGCTTTGCGGCCTGATCGGCATCCTGTCGCTCGATGGCGTCCGTTACCGCATCCTCGGTGACATCACCGCGGGCGGCGGCGATTCGCTGCAGCTGCAGGCACAGAGCGGTAACAACTCGATCTACAAGGTCGACCTGACGACCGCTGCGATACCGGTTCCGGCCGCCGTCTGGCTGTTCGGTTCGGCACTCGGCCTGCTGGGCTGGATGCGTCGGCGCGTTGCCTGACACACTAGTCTGAGTTGATAGCCGGGCCGGCTGCGGCCGACCGGCAACAAAACCAGCCTCCCGGACCTCACGGTCCGGGAGGTTTTTTTGTGGGGTCTGCACATTCAGCTGCAGCAGGGCGCCCGCTTACCGGCGCCGCTCATCAACCTCAGACCTGGTACCTAGCGGCCTGTTATAAATTGATACGCTGATCAGCCCGTCGCCGACCGATCGCAGTCGTTCACGGAATAGGTGCGCTAAACTGATTGAGTCGCATCCAGATGCACTTCTCATTGCGTCCAATGGACAATCGAGGCGACAGGCAACGGGGGCTTTCGATGCGGTGGAACCCGAGCATACGAACGATCGCTATAGCGCTCCTGATCGTGCTAGCGGGTTTGGTTACGACCGTCATCTTGTTCCTGCGCCTGCCCTGGATGGCGACGGAAACCGTAAGCTTCCGAAATGGTGACGTGACATTGGTCGGCACGCTGGTATTGCCACGTTGGCATGACGGACCATACCCCGCCACTGTCATCATTCACGGTTCCGGTTCGATGACACGGTGGGTCTATTTCCTCTACGCACGACACCTGATGCCACATGGTATGGCGGCACTGATATATGACAAGCGCGGGACAGGCGATTCTTCCGGCACGAATCCCCAGGAAACCAGGTGGAGCGTGGAGGCAATCGCATCATGTGGTACGAAATTCGACTTGTTGGCAGGGGATGCCCTCGCGGCGGTTCATTGGCTCAAGTCCCGCAACGATATTGATGCTTCCCGAATCGGCCTCGCCGGGCTTAGCCAGGCAGGCTGGATTATGCCACTGGCTGCCAGCAAGAGCGCCGATGTGGCCTTTATCATCAGCATTTCAGGGCCTGCCGTCAGCTGCGGGCTGGAGGACTGGCACAGCCAGCTACATGGCGAGTACGCCGCCTATCCGGAGTTCGGCGGGCCGGTGCCATACGCCAACGGCAAGCTTTCAGAACAGGAAATTGACGCACGCCTCGATGACTATGACGGTCCACAAGGCTACGATCCCGTGCCGGTTCTTTCCTCCCTCACGGTGCCGACGTTGTGGGTATTCGGTGGCCGCGACGAAAGCGTGCCGACCGCCCGGTCAGTGACGAATCTCGAACGCCTGATTGCCAAGGGCGCTCCGTTCGATTTGCAGATCTATCCCGAAGCCAACCATTTCCTGAAGCGGCCTGACTCACTGCGACGTATCGACTACTGGCAGGATGTGCGGGTCTGGCTTCATGATCAAGGCATACTGACGCGACAGTAGTTTCCGTTCGCCAATGCCTGTATTAAGGCGACAGTTAACTTGTCTTTGAAAATGGTGTCAGACACCAATTGGGATAGACATGGCGCAACAAGAGATAAGTAAACCGTCCCCTTAATTCTGACGAATTGACTGCTGGCAGGAAGTGCGGGTGTCGCTTCAGGATCAAGGCATGCTGACGGAGCAGTAATTTTTTCCAAAAATAATGCGGATAAACCGATCCCGCCGGTCTGTTCACGGCACCAGCGTCAGGCGAAAAAAAGCCGCGTCTTTCGACGCGGCGATTCTTCATCTCACCGGACATGTCACACAGCCTGTTCGTGCCCGATCACCCTTTTTATATAGCCTCTCCGTTGTATCGCCTGTCGGGATTCAGCCCCGCTCAGGCGGCGCGACGGCGCAGCCAGCCCAACAGCCCGAGCGCCGAGCCAAACAGCCAGACAGCTGCAGGCACCGGGATCGCCGCAAAGGCAAAGTCGCCGAGCAGCTCATGCGAGTTGGCCGTCGGGTGGATCCCGTCCCAGAACACATAGGCATCAGGATCGGCGCAGACACTGCCCGGACCGCCAATGCCGGTCGTGCCCGTGTAGCAGGGATTGCTGGTATCCGTAATGCCGAAGAGACCCGGATTGCTAATGATGTTGTTCAGAAACCCGAACACATCGACCTCGATAATGCTGACGCCCAGCGTGCTGCGCAGGCTGACGATCTGGGCATGCAGCCCGGCATTATGAAACAGCGTCGCGCCCGTCGCGGCCGCCTGGGCCGCAGCGCCCGCGGCGATGGCTTCAGGCGTCAGACCGATGTCCGGCAGGTTCGGGATCAGGAAATGGTTGGCCCCGGCCCCGGCCAGATCCGTAATCATCTGGCCGATGTTCGTCGCCGCGCCGGTGGGATTGCCCGCCCGGATGTCGTTACCACCGCCCCAGATCACGTATAACGCGTTCGGATCGGCGAAGCCGCCCGTGGCCGGGAAATAAATCGTGGCAAGCTGATCGACGAGGCTCGGGCTGGACCCCGGTGGAATCGGCAACCCGGTCGGCGCGCCGCCGAACGCGAAGTTCGTGCCGCCGCCCAATACCGGCGCGGCGCTCAGGCCGAGGTGGCCGGCCAGCGTCTCGACCCAGACGGGGCCGTTCGAGAAACGTCCGTTCCAATAGGGCGCCAGCGGAATACCGACACCCGGCCCGCCGGTGCTGATATTCACGTTGCCGGTATCCGACAGGCTGTCGCCGAACACGACCATGCCGCTGTAGGCATGAGCGGAGCCGGCTACCAGTGTCGTCAGCAGGATAAACAGCACGGCGGTGAATCCCGCCTGCCGCGTGTATTCAGGTTTGCAATGCGGCGCGGTACGCGCCATGAGTTGCGTCAGGCTCATGAGCTTCCCCTTATATATATTGTTGCGGCCGGATCGTAGCCCGGCGTTGTTTTCGACGAACCGGCCGTACTCTGATTCCATTGCCGATTCTTCTTCTATACTGTTTACCGCGATCTGCTGCACGCGTCAAAGGGTTTGCGTTATGTCAAACATAAGGTGTATACGCCATGCGATATACAGTCCCATTCCTCGAATCTTTCTAGGTTTTGGACCCCTATCCTGCGCACGATCAGAGGGGGGCACGGCACGTGAAAAGCAGTGAAACGCCCAGCGCCACGCTGACGCTATGGCAACGCCTGGCGTCGTATCCAGGCGGTCGCTGGCTGTTCGCCCGCGCGGTCTGCCGGCGAGCGCCCTACTTCGCCACGATCACGCCGCGCTTTCACGAATTGACGGCGCAACGGTGTCGCGTGTCGATGCGAAAGCGCCGCCGCGTCGAAAATCACATCGGCACGATTCACGCGCTGGCCATGGGCAATCTCTGCGAACTGGCCGCCGGCGTCCTGATGGAGGCGGCGACGCCGCGGAACATGCGCTGGATCCCGAAAGGCATGCAGATCCAATATCTGGCCAAGGCGCCGACGGATGTCAGCGCGACGGCCGGGATCGAGCCCGCATCCTGGTCGATTGCTCAGGATGTCATCGTTCCGGTCAGCGTGACCGATGCCGCCGGCACCGAAGTCGTGCGAGCCGATATTACGATGTACGTGTCGCCGCGGCGCTGACCGCGGCCTCACGCGCCGACGTGTAATCCTGCACGGCGGCCACGATCGCCCCCGGGCCTGAATGCGTGCCGACGGCGGCGCCCAGTTCCGTAATGTAACTGCTTTTGATGTTCGGATTCGCGGCGAGCAGACGATCGTGCACCTGTTTCGCGCCCGCCGCATTTTGCGCATGGGCAATCCCGAGGATATAACGCGTATCGGCATCAAGACGCCGCGTGACATAGCGCACGAAGCGATTCATGACGCCGCGACCGCCGAAAACAAACCCGCGGACCACGATCCGGCCGTCACCCGACGCCTGGAGGATCGGATGAATACGCAACGCCCGGCTGAGCAGGTGTACGACCGGCGACACCCTGCCCCCCTTGACGGCATAGCGCAGATCGTCGATGAGGCCGAAGGTGCGCGTCCGATCCCGCACCGCCTCGATCGAGGCGACGATCTCTTCGCGATCCATGCCGGCGGCGATGCACTCGGCCGCGTGCAGCGCGATCAGGCCCTGACCCACGGCGGCCGTCTGGCTGTCGATCACGGTAATCGCGTCCGGTCGCTGCGCCCGTTCCGCGGCGCTGGCCGCAGCCTGCCAGGTGCCGCTGATCTGCCGCGACAGGCTGATACAAAAAATATGCCCGAAATGCGAAGACAGGTAGTCATACATGCGGCGGTAGTCGCCCGGCGTCGGTTGCGACGTCCGCGCGGGCTCGGGATCGTCGTGCAGCCGCTGAAAAAACTGGTCGGCCGTCAACTCGATCTTGTCGAGGAAGCGGCGATTACCGAAATGTACGCACAGCGGTACCGTATGGATATCGTATTCTTCCATCGCGAAATCCGGCAGATCCGCCGCCGAATCCGTGATGACGGCAAACCGCTTGTTCACCGCGCTGACGGCATGCGCCTGTTGCCGCATGTCGTCGGCCTTGCGGCCCGTCAGTTCCCCGTAATTACCGGCGATATCGAAGACCATCGCAGGCTCATCGACATGCACATGTATCTTGGTCTTCCTGGGCGTCCCGGCAACGATCAGACTGCTGCCGATCGCCGAGAGTCGCTCGCGCAGTTTGCGCTGATCGATTTGCTCACCGTGAATCAGGCATTCCGTGCAATAGCGGTGCTCGATGTCCCCCTCCAGCGTCTCAAAGCCGTCGAGCGTAGCGACCGCTCCCGGATCCGCCCTCGGCACCGGCACCGCGCGCAGCGAGCCGCGCGCAAGAAAATTCCCGATCCCCTCGAGCAACAGCAGGAAACCTTTCGCCCCGGCATCGACGACACCGGCACGCCGCAGCACCTCGAGCTGCTGTTGCGTATTGGCCAGCGCGACCTCGGCACGCTCCAGCGCGTACTCCAGCAGCGGCACGAAATCCCGATCCGGGTTCTGCCGGTAATACTCCGCAAGATCGTCGGCCACCTCATCGATCAGCGTCAGAATCGTGCCAGGTTGCGGTTTGGCTATCGCGCTGCGTGCGTACTCGGCACCGGCCTGGAAGGCTTTGACGAGATCCTTCGGATGTAACCTCTGCTTGTCCTGGCAACTGTCCGCGAGGCCCTGAAAGAACTGCGCAATGATCGCGCCGGAGTTGCCGCGCGCACCGTCGAGAGCGGCGTCGGCAGCCTTGATCAGTAACTCACCGACATGGCGCGTATCGATCTGCTGAATGCGTACGCCGATCGCATCGACCGTCAGCGCGAGATTGGTACCGGTATCACCGTCGGGCACCGGGAACACGTTGATCTTGTTGAGTTCGTCCTGCGCGCTGATCAGCCATTCGATGCTGGCGCACAGGCAGCGATTCAGACGGACTCCGTCCAGGTATCTGACGCCGTATTCAACGGTGGACATGCCGCAAAAATACCGCGATCAGGAGTCGGCCGCCAGCGCGGAGCCGCGAATGACGCCGGAACGATGATGGCGCGGGCAAAACGCCCGCATTGCAGGTGCCGGTTGCGTCAATTCCCGTGACAATGTGCGCAGATGGTCGTGGCACGCCCAAGGTCGCGGCGATGGCGATCCGGTGCATACGGGAAGAAGTCGGCATGGCACGTGACGCAGTTCATCTGCTCGGCGAGCACCATACGATGAGACCAGCCGAAGTGTCGGTATCCCGGTCGCGCTTGCCGGACGAGTACCGGCAGGTCATGACAGGCGGTGCAGACATCATTGCCTTGCTCCGCCACCGACACACTGGTGTCTCTCGACGGCTCTGACGCCGGCAAGGGTGGCGGCGGCACGGCCGGCGACGATACCGCGGATTCGGCGGCCATGCGCCGGCCTGCCATGCGCCCGGTGATGATCGATGGACCCAGATGCGTCCCTTCCAGCGCGGCGCGGCCGTTGATGCCGGCAAAGCCGCTCGCCTCACCGGCCGCATACAGCCCCGGGATCACGCGCCCGTCGGTGGCGACGACACGAGCAGACGCATCGATCCGAATGCCGCCCATGGTCTTGCGACTCAGGATAAATCGCTGCACAGCATAGTATGGAGGCTGACCGATTGCCTTGGCGCCGCTGCACAGTGACGGTCGATCGACTTGCTGCGCTTCACCGCGCACCGATTGTGCAACGAGCGCATTGTAATTATCGACAGATCGCCCCAGGCGCGTCGCATCGATCCCCATTTTTACCGCCAGGCCCGCGAGCGTCGGCGCGGCCTTGACGAGTTCCGGATCGCCGAAGATCAGCCGTTCCGTGCGTTCCTTCGTCCAGCCGGAGCCGGATACGATGAACGATTTCTTACCCCGTGCATCGAACACGACCCAGTGACTGTCACCCGGCTGATCCAGAACAATAGACAGGTTATCCCGCGGCGACGTGCATTCATTGACGAATCGATCGCCCCGCGCGTTCACCCAGACCTCCCGGCCAGGCGGCACCTGCAACACGCTCAGTCCCCGCGACCGTCCCGGATGCCGGGGATCCGGGATGCCGGTGACGTAATTCCACTGATGATCCAGGCGCTCGATATGCGCACCGGCCTCGTGCGCCAGTTCGAGACCGGAACCCAGCGAGTTCCACCCGGAACCCGCGAGCAGGCGCTCCGGCGCCGGCAGGTCGGTGCGCCAGTTCGCGCGCACCGCATCCAGATCACTCTGCATGCCACCGGTAGCGATCAATACGGCGCCGGCCCTGAGTTCCAGCGACTCTCCCGTGCGCAGGTCCGTCGCCCGGACACCGACAACCCGGTCGCCCTCACGGATTAGTTCATCGGCGCGGGTACTGAAGCGGAAGCGCACCGACGGTTCGTCGAGCAGCGCTTGATAGATCGGCATCACGAGTCCAAGGCCCTGACCGCGAATAAAATGATAGCGCGGCACCGAATTGCCGGGCGGCGCGACCGCGACGGTAAACTGCGCACCCAGCCCGGTCAGCCAGTCGTAGATTTCTGCACCGGAATGATCGACGTAATAGCGCACCCATGGCTCGTTGCTGTCCTCACCCCAGTTCGTGAAGTCGGCGAAAGCAAGATCGGGAGAATCGGCAATCCCCCGGCGACGTTGCAGCGGCGTATCGACGATGGACAGACCGCCGGTCGAAATGATCGCGTGTCCGCCAAAGACCGACAGCATGTCGATGACGAGCACGGATCGCCCGGCACGCGCCGCTTCCAGCGCCGCGCTCAATCCGGCAATCCCGGCGCCGACGATCAGGACCTGCGCCGCCACGCGCGGAACCGGCGCGACGGCATGTCTGCAACCGGCCGATACCAGGATGACGGCCAGCAGAAGGCAACCGGCCAGCCAGCCGGCGGACCGGACAAGTCCGCGTTGTAGCATCGGCGCTATCGGGCGCCCTCGCTTTTCACCGGACCGACGTTCAGCGAGGAGATATCCATGACATACGTATACAGATCGCTCATGAAACCGCTGCCATCGCTGCGCGTGAACAGCATCTTCGTGCCGTCGGGTGAAATCGATGCGAAGCCGTCGAAGCCATCGTTAAAGGTCAGGCGAATCGGTTCCCCGCCCTGCATGTCCGCCATGAAAATTTCCCAGTTATTGTCTTCGATAACGTTCACCATGACGAAATGTCTTCCGTCGGGCGCCGGGTAACTCCCCCAGTTCATGCCCTCATCGAACGTGCGCGGCGTCAGTTCGGTACCATCATGCCGGATCGTAAAAACCGTCATTGGCGTCGGTCGGACGTTGCCGTAGTCATCCTTGTTCCAGGCACGAAACATCACGGTTTCGCTGTCCGGCAGATACATCGGGCGGCCTTCCTGCCAATCACTCGTGAATGTGATTTGTTGCTCGTCCGAACCGTCCGGTCGAATGCGCCACAGATCCAGATTGCCGTCAATCTGCCGGCTGAACACGATCCATTCGCCGTTCGGCGCCGCTGATATCTCGGCATCGTAATATTCATTGTTCGTCAATCGCCGAACGTTGTTGCCGTCGAGATCGGAAATGTAGAGATCGGCGCCCAGTGGGTAGTCTCGTTCGTCGGACCAGTTGCCGACGGGGAGATGCAGGTTGTCGCGGGTGGACGTCCACAGCAGGCCCGACATGTTCGGCATGAAATACGAACATCCGTCCTGACCGGTGTCGTTGATACGTTTCAACTCCGTACCCTGATCGGTAAACGTATACGTCAGCGCGCCGCCGGCCGCACGTTCCTTCGCCGGTTGCGCTTGAGGATCCTGTACCTGCGCGATGACATGCAGGTTGTCGGACGCATAGTACGCCTCGGCCGCCTCGGGGATATTCGGGATCTTCCAGACCGGCAGCGCTCGCGGACCCTCGGTAAACTTTTTGATGCTTTCGGCTGCCGCTGCCGTGCCGCATAGAACAGCAGCACCGAATCCGACCAGTATCGCGAGTCCGCGTGCCATCCCTGCCGGTGTTTGCGCGTGCCGGCTCCCTGATATCTGGTTCATAAACGCCCTCCGTCCGGATCATTCACGCACCCGGGTGCCCCGTGTTATATTTCTTGTCAGGAACCTGACAATTGACAGTATCCTGACACTGTCATCCGTCAGCTGTCAACTGACCAGGAAGCCCCGCATGACGCCGAATCAGGCCGGAAATAAGACCACGAATAAGGCCAGAGACAAGGCATTCGGACACCTGCTCGAGGAATGCACCGCCATCGACCGACAGGTCAATGCCGCCGTGCGGACGTTAACCCGCAGCTCGGGCGTGACGGGTCCGCAATGGGGCATCCTTGGGGTTTTCGCCGGTCCCGAGGGGCCGTTTTCAGTGGCCGAAGCGGCCCGCCGGATCGGGCAAACACGTCAGAGTGTGCAAGGCGTCGCCGACCTGCTGGCCGAAAAAGCGCTGATCGAATTTCGACCGGATCCGAATCATCGTCGCACCAAGCTGGTTTCGGTCACAGATCGCGGCAGCGCACTGTTGCAAAAACTGCGCGCACGCCAGACCCAATGGACCAGGCAGGTGGCGCAGGGCCTGAAAACCGACGATGTCGAGACTGCATTACAGTTCGCCCGGAACATCCGCGCGCACCTGGCCAATCAGTCGCGATGAATGAACGGTATCTGCTTGCCCATCACGACCGCGGACAGCAGAACTATAACTTTCTCAGCCCAGGGGTTGCTCTCACCCATCACCGACACGGAACGCAACTATGCTCACGAACATTTTGATGTCTGTCGCGATTGGCCTCACCGCAGCGACCGCAGCGACCGACCGGCCGCCTCTGCATGACGCACTGTTCACGGTCGATACCCATGTCGATGTCCCACGCATCGATGAGGCGGCGCCGCCGGAGTTACAGGTCGATATCGGCAAGATGACGACCGGCGGCCTGGACGCCGTGTTCTTCATCCTGTTTTCGGCACAGAGTGAACGCACGCCCGAGGGCCACGCCGGCGCACGACAGGAGGCACTGGCGCGCCACGCGACCATCCGGCAAATGCTGGATCGGCACCCGGATCGGATCGAACTGGCCCGCAGCGTTGCCGAAGCGCGCCGTATTCATGCGGCCGGCAAGCTCGTCGCATTTCTCGGCATGGAAAACGGCTATCCGCTCGCGGGGGATCCTGCGAATCTCGCGCAGTATTTTGATCTGGGCGTTCGATACCTGGGCATCATGCACATGGGTCACAACGAACTCGGCGATTCCGCCGACCCCGACCGACAAAAACGGGAACCGGAAACCGAGCACGGCGGCCTGACGCCAGCCGGCCGAGCCGTCGTGGCCGAGGCCAATCGCCTCGGAATCATGGTCGACGTCTCGCATGCCCACCGCGACACGACGATCGACATTGCCCGCATCTCCACGGCGCCGGTCATCGCCTCGCATTCGGCCGTGCGCGGCCTGACGGATATTTCCCGGAACATGGATGACGACCAGTTACGAGCGGTCGCCGAAACGGACGGCGTCGTGCAGGTCGTCGCCTACAACAGCCATCTGCGCGCGGCGCCGCCGGAACGAATGCCGGCGATCGTCAAACTGGCGATGCGGGTCGGTCTGACACAGGGCAACCACGATCCCGACTCGCTGCCCCCGGACATGCGTGAAATCTATCTTGCCGAACGCGCCGAGATCGACCGGAAGTGGCCGAAGGTGACCGCGACGGTTGCGGATTTCATTGACCACATCGACTACGCGGTGCAACTGATCGGCATCGATCATGTCGGCATCGCATCAGACTTTGGCGGCGGCGGCGGCATCGACGGCTGGCGGGATGCGACCGAAACGCCCAACGTAACGCGGGAACTGCTGGCACGCGGATACTCGGAAGCGGCGATTCGCAAGCTCTGGGGCGAGAACCTGTTACGCGTCATGTCACGGGTCGCCGAATTGGCCGGGTCGGGCGCGGCGGCAAACTGATGCGCGCCCGTTGCTGATGCACTCAATCAGCGCGATGGCATCGCTTCGAGCGCCGTATCAAGCGCCGCAATGACCCGTGAACCAAGATCGTAGTCCGCCCGACTGACGGCGTCGGGGCCGGACGACAGCCGCACGATGACGCGGCGTTTGGCCGGGTTGACGATCAGGCGCTGACCGTGAATACCGATGGCCTCCAGGCTGCCGTCGGCGTCTCCGGATACGTACCAGAAACTGCGGTAGGCGCCGTCGGGGTTCCAGCGGCCGCGATACTGCCCGCCACGCCACGCCGCGTTGTCGCCGTTAAACCGGATATCGGCGATCCATTCCCGCGACACGATACGACGACCGTCGACGCGGCCCTCATCCAACACCATCTGTCCGAATCGCGCCAGATCACGGAGCGTGGCACCGAAGCCACCGGCCGCCGCCGCGGCCCCGGAACGATCGGTCATGATATAGGCATCGTCAGCGGCACCGAGCGGCGCCCACAGTTTCCGGGACAGCAGCTCGGCAAGCGGCAGGCCGCCCGCCCGCTCCAATACCCAGCCAACGACGTCGGCTGCCGGTGAAACATAGCGAAACCCACCGGTTCCTGCGGAATCACGCTGCAAGGACGGCAGAAATCCGAAATTGCCGACAGGCTCGACATTGGCAGAACCCTCCCCCGGCAACCAGCCTATTGCAACCTTCCATCGCCGCCACGCGCCGTTCGGGTCGGCATAGTCCTCGTGCCAGTCGATCGCGGCCTGCATGTCGAGCAGTTCACGCACCGTGTATCCGGCAAAGCCGCTGCCGCGCAACTCGGGCACGTAGCTCACGACATCCCGCGCCGGATCGAGGTCGCCGCCATCGACGAGGATGCCGGCCAGCACACCGATGACCGACTTGGTAACGGAGAAAGACAGATGGCGCGTCTGCGGACCCATGTCATTGCGATAGGCCTCGAAGACGATCCGGCCATCCTGCAGAACGATAAAGCCGTCGGTGCCGGAAGCATCGAGCCATTCGGAGATCGACTGAGTCCGGTCGGCTGCCGATGCAAAGCGCACGGCGCCCAGACCCCGGATATCCCGCGGCAACACAGATGACAGTCGGTCATTCCGGCGCACCACCGCTGTCGGCAGGATCTGCGGAACATGCTGCAACGACCAGCGATTAAACGGCGGCTGCATCCAGTTCGCCAGCGTCGCGGACTGCTCGATCGCCACCGAAACATCCGCCGCAATCACCGGTTCCTGCGCGGCCGCCGCTGCATTGGTCACCAGGCCATGGGCCGACAGGACGAGCGGCAGGCAACACAGGAGACCGTCGATCAGGCGACGTCGGCCGCGAGCGCGACTTCGACCGGCAGGCGGCGCCGGCGGCCTGATTCCTCGATTGTCTGCAGTCATGACACGAATATAGGCGAAACGATCAAACACGCCAACGTCACGCGGATACCGGAGCCTGATCGGATGGTCGATCAACCATCGGTGATGCAGGCGTCCCATCGGGAGCGAACAGTCACATGCACGACAACGAGATTTCGATCTGCCCATTGATCGGCCACTTGCCGATCGATCAACGCGCGCACCCGCATGCCGCGCGACGCTGACCCACACATCATGGAACCGGACACCAACGTTACACCGGCGCCGCAAGCCGCGGCGCCGGCTACGAAGGCCGAACGCATCCAGGCTCTGGATGCGACACGCGGCTTTGCCGTACTGGGCATCCTGCTGATGAACATCTGGTCATTCGCCGGTCCGCACGAGATATCCGAATATCCGTCGATCGCCGCGTCCTGGGGCGGCGCGCCACTGCAAACCTGGGCAGTCATACACACCCTGTTTGAGGGCAGCCAGCGAGCGCTGTTCTCGATGCTGTTCGGCGCCGGCATGCTGCTGCTGGTCAGTCGGCTGCAGGCCGGCGCAGCCGATACGCCGGTCGCCCGCATCTATTACCGACGCCTCCTGCTGCTAATGGGGTTCGGACTTTTCGATGCCTTCGTACTGATGTGGGCCGCGGACATCCTGATCATCTACGCACTGTGCGGGCTCTTGCTGTACCCGCTACGGCGGCTCGGGACACGCACGCTGCTGGTCTGTGCCGTCATCGTCTTCGCGATACCGGCAACGCTGCGAACGATCGACTGGCAGGAATCGATGGCGCTGCAAACCGAATACGCCGCCTGGCAGGCCGGCCCGGAAGCCGGAGCGCCGGAAGACGCGACGCCGGAGCGCATACGGGCCTGGGAGGTAAAATTGAAACGCGCCCGCCCCGATCTCGCCGACCCGGACGTACAGGAATCGATCCGCATCAATCGCGAGGGTGCGCTGGGCGAGTTCATTGTCGAGCGTGTGCGCGTCAGCCTGATTCTGCAAATCGTCGTCGGGCTCAAATCCTGGTTCCTGGATGCGCTCGGCGCAATGCTGATCGGCATGGCGCTGTTTCGCTCGGGCGTGTTGACCCTGCGCGCGCCGCAGTCAACTTATGTCGCGCTCGCGGTGGCCGGTTATTGCATCGGCCTGCCGATTGCCGCCTGGGAGACTACCGCGCTGATTGCCACCGACTTTGACCCGATACTCAAAGCGCGCAATCTGATTCACTACGACCTGCGCCGCATCGCCGTCGGCCTCGGGCATCTTGGCACGATCCTGTTACTGTGCCGGGCCCTGCCCGCGAGCGGATTCGTGACACGAATCGCCGCGGTCGGCCGCATGGCATTGTCAAATTATCTCGGCCAGTCGATCCTGTGCGGCTTGCTGTTCTCGACAATCGGTCTCGGATGGTACGGACGATTCACCGGCTACTACCTCTATATCGTTGTAGCGGGCGTATGGACCCTGCAGATTCTGTTCAGCCATTGGTGGCTGACTCGCTTCCGATTCGGACCATTTGAATGGATCTGGCGCTCGCTGACCTACGGCAAGCGGCAAGCGCTGCGCATTGGGGCGGATACCCGGACTCGCTGACGTTATACTGTCGGGTGATGCTTCAGGATGCCCACAGACCCGTCGCGCAGCCGTCGGGGAAGAAAAGAAGGCCCGCCCTAAAGGGATTGGGCGGGCCTTACAAGAAACAAGGCTTTGCCGGAAAAACCAGAACCGACTCACCCTGTACTTTGGAGAGAGCCGTAAAATAATCGAATTGACCGCTAACTGTCAATACGACAGTTATCTGTCATTATGTGCGAAACCCGTGTAACCTATACAACCTATTGATAATATAGGCTCTATGAGTAAAATCGCACCAACATCCGAGAGTCCGCGGGGTCCGGAAATTGACTTCGACACCGCTTTTCAGCACGTCGTCGGCGAAGTTTTCCGCTTCCGCGGCATGCTGATCACGGCCGGCGAACGCGCGACCAAAGACCTGAACATATCCGTCGGCTGCTGGCAGGCAATGGGCGTGATTCGCGATGAGGCAATGACCGTCGCAGACATCTCCCGCCGGCTGGGACTCGCACGACAGAGCGTGCAGCAGAGCGTGAATCGTTTACGCGATCAGGAACTCGTCGAAACGATACCCAACCCCAGTCATCGTCGCGCACCGCTGATCCAGTTAACGGCAAGCGGCAATGGAACCATGAATATCCTGCGTCGGCGCCAGGCACAGATCGCGGCACGCTTCACCGAGGACCTGGGCTACACGGAAGACGATCTGAATGCTCTCGCCGAGCACCTGCGAAAAATGTGGGAACGGGCCGCCACTTTCCAGACCGATGACTTTGACTGGTGATCCGGCGCAGTCACGCCGGTACATGAGCCCTTGCTCAACCGGTGCGCGTAACCAGATCCTGACGCAGCATCATGTTGCCCGCGGTTACGCAATCAGCTGCTAGTCAGCCCCGGGTTTGCGAAACAACAGCGTGAACCGGTCCGAGTTTCCGGTGACTGTTTTTCGTCCGACCTCATAACGCAGTTCATCGTCCGGGCGATAGTGCAGATCAGTGGAATCCACGAGTTCAAAGCCCGCTGCCTGAATTTCCCGAATTGCCAGCACCGGGTCCATCCGGCGCCAGTTCTCGAGCGTAGCCGGTTCGTTATGCCGACGCGTGTGGTCCACGACGCCATAAAACCCGCCCGGACGTAATGCGGCGAATGCGGCCTGGTTGATGTGTGCCCGCGCCGCCGGCAGGAAATTGTGCAGATTTCGGAACGTCAGCACGAGATCCACGTCTTCGATCCCGAGACTGAATTCGCCGAGATCGAATTGGCCGACGATATCCGTCGGCATGAAACGAACGTCGAGCGGCAGCACCTTGACCTTCGCGAGTTCGTCATGCTGCTCAAGCATCTCATTCATGCGACGCGTACCCAGCGTCACGTAGTACTCGCCCTCATCGGCAACGACCGGCGCGACGATTTTCGTATACCAGCCGCCCCCCGGCACCATCTCGACAACGCGCATATCCGCCCGCAGGCGAAAGAATTCCAGGGTTTCCCGCGGTTTGCGGTTCGCATCGCGCTCCTTCTCAGCCGCAGTGCGGATATCACTGTCGATTGCAGCCTGGATCGTTTTCCCGATTGGACTCAGCGGCGGGGGGCCGAACTGGGCGTGAGCCGAGGATACACAGGCAATCAGAAACAGGGCAGTTATGAATCTGGACATGGCAACGGTCCTCCGGTGACGACACGACCCGTTGTCGTGAGCCGTCAGGCAATGTACTGTTTTCTGCAACTCCGGGACAACCCTCAACACGCACGCCTGTGGCACCTGACCACAGGCCAGCCAGGTCGGGTGATAATGAAGCAACAAGAAAAACGCAACCGGTGAACGACAGGTTCCGAATCCTGACTCGCAGTGCGCTGCTCGGCAGCCTGGTCGTGCTGTGCGCGAGCGTCGCCGCCGCTCAAGCCCAGGCACCGCGAATCTTCGCCATCACCGATGTCCGTATCGTGACGGCGCCGGGTAAAACCATCGATCTGGGCACCGTGGTGTTACGCGACGGGCTGATCGAATCCGTCGGCACCGACGTCACCGCGCCGCCCGACGCGGCCATTATCGCCGGACAAGCCGATTGGACCGTTTACCCGGCATTTATTGATGCCGCATCAACCGTCGGCCTGGATCAGGACACAAATGCAGGGACACCGGGACGTCCCAACGGCAACGGCGACAAACCGCGACCGGGCGCACCACACGAACTCGAATCGGTTCACCCGGAACGCGCAGTCATCGACCAGGTCGACGTTGCGCACGCCAGCGTACAACGACACCGGGAACTCGGCTTTGCGGTGGCGCATGTGCTGCCCGACCGGGGCGTATTTCGTGGTGAATCGGCCGTGATCCTGCTCAGAGCCGCGCCCGCGTCAGAACTGATTCTCGTCGACCGGATGAGCCAGGTCATCGCGCTGGAAACATCAAGCTTCATGGCGCGCAAATATCCTTCGTCATCGATCGGCGCCGTGGCCGCCGTGCGCCAGACGTTGCTGGACGCGCAACGGCAACAGGCATGGACCAAACGTTATGCCGCGGCTCCGGTCGGCATGCGCCATCCACCCTACCGCGCATCCGACGCCGCGCTGATGGCCGTTCTCCGTGGCGAACGGCCGGTCATTTTCGTGTCGCGAGCGCGACTCGACCCCGCGCGCTTTCAGGCATTCAAGGCCGAATTCGGATTGCAGGCGATGACCGTTGCCGACGGACTCTCGCAACGGGTAGATCAATTACGGGCGGCCGACATGCCGATCCTGTTGCCGCTGGAAATACCGGCAAAGCCGGAACTCACCGACGCGGATGACGCACGCGAAACAACGCTGCGACAATTGCAGAACTTCGTTCGTGCGCCGGGCCTGCCGGCGACACTCGCGGCGGCCGGCGTCGAATTCGCCTTCGTCACGGCCGGCATGAAGAGCGCCCGGGACTTTAGCAAAAACCTTGCCGCGATCGTCGAAGCCGGCCTCACGCCTGCGCAGGCACTCGCGGCGGTTACGACCGTTCCGGCCGGCCTGCTCGGCCTCGACCGAACGCTCGGCACGATTGAGCCGGGCAAACACGCCAACCTGCTGGTCGTCGAAGGGGAACTGTTTACGGAAAAACCGGCATTGCGGCACCTGTTCGTCGACGGCTATCACGAGGAGATCGAAGCCAAGGAAACGATCGGCGACCCGAATGCCGTCGTCGACCCGCGCGGAACCTGGGAGATCCGCACCGAGGTCATGGGCCGCAGTTCGGAATCGACCTGGACGATCACCGGCAGCGCGGAAGCCTACCGGGGTTTCAGCGCGAGCCCGAGCGGTGAGAAACGGACGTTCACGAACGTCGAATTGCGCGGCAACGCGCTGACCGTCGTCAGCGATTCCCCACGCGGGGAGGTGGACGTCACCGTCGTCATTACGGGCGAGACGCTTGCAGGCAAGACCAAGATGGAATCACCACGCGGCTCGGCGACAATGAATGTCGAAGGCCGACGCATTGCCGGCCCGGAGCGCAACGAATCATGATCAATCTGTCGCTCCGGAATTTCCTGGTCGCCTGCATCGGCATCGCGGCGGCCGCGACGGCACCGGCCGGCGCCGCCATGGATGTGACGACTGCGCTGCAGGTGGAACCGTATCCGCTGCCGGAGGCGACGCCCGGCCGCGTGCTTATTCGCAACGCGACGATCTGGACGCTGGAAGCGGACGGCATCATGACCGATGCCGATCTGCTGATCGTTGACGGCCGGATCGCGGCGATCGGTCGTGGACTGGTCGCACCTCGTGGCGGACTCGTCATCGACGCCGCCGGCAAGCACGTGACGCCCGGCATCATCGATGCACACAGTCACAGCGCAACCGAAGACCTCAACGTCAACGAAGGCGTCTACAGCATCAGCGCCGAAGTGCGCGTTCGCGACATCCTCGACCCGACTTCCATGGACATCTACCGGCAACTTGCCGGGGGCGTCACGACGATTCATGTGCTACACGGCTCGGCGAACACCATCGGCGGACAAAACGCGATTATGAAGATGCGCCTGGGCGCAGCGACGCCCGGCGAGCTCGAGTTCAAGACGGCGCCGCCCACGATCAAGTTCGCCCTCGGCGAAAATCCCAAGCAATCGGGGTTCAGCGGCTTCGGAAGCGGGCGCGAGGCGCGATATCCGGCCACACGCATGGGCGTGTCGGCGCTGATCCGGTCGAGTTTCGAACGCGCTGCCCGCTACCGCGATGAATGGCGGCGTTATGACTCCTTATCGAGTCGTCAACAACGAAACGCCGTTCCGCCCCGACGCGATCTGCAGCTCGAGGCGCTGGCTGAAGTACTGGACGGCACGCGCTTTGTTCACACGCACGCCTACCGGGCAGACGAGATCCTGATGCTGATGCGTCTGGCCGAGGAAATCGGCTTCCGGGTCGAGGCATTCCATCACGTACTTGAAGGCTACAAGATTGCCGATGAGATGGCGGCGCACGGTGCCGGCGGTTCCACGTTCTCCGATTGGTGGAGCTTCAAGATGGAAGCTTATGACGCCATTGCCTACAACGCCGCACTGATGGACCGACGCGGCGTGCTAACCAGCCTGAACTCGGACGACGCCAACCTGGCCCGCCGCCTCAATCTCGAGGCCGCCAAGATGTTGCGCTACGGCGGGCTGCCGCCCGAGCGGGCCCTGGCCATGGTTACGATTAACCCGGCGCGGCAATTGCATATCGAGGATCGCGTTGGCTCACTGCGCACGGGCAAGGATGCCGACATCGTCATCTGGAGCGGCGACCCGCTGAGTGTCTACAGCGTTGCCGAGACAACCTTTGTCGACGGCCGGGTCCGATTCAGTCGCGACGCCGACCTGGCGCACCGCCGGCAAGTCGACGCAGCGCGGGCGCAACTGCTTGCCGAGGTTGTCGGCGAGAGCGCGGCGCCCGCCGACCCCACGCCGGATGCGGTAACAACCATCGTCCGGAATCCGCCGGCGCCGGAATCCGCTTACCGATTCTCGCCGCATGCGCCCGCGTCGCCGGTCGCGATCGTCGGTGCAATGGTCCACACGATGGAAGGCGACGCCATTACCGACGGCGTCGTGGTCTTCGCAAACGGTCGTATCACCGCAGTCGGCTCGATCGACGCGACGCCGATACCTGCTGCAGCTGAACGCATCGACGCCCGCGGCAAGCACCTGTGGCCCGGCATCATCCACACCAACACGGTGCTCGGCATCAGCGAAATCGACAGCGTCGCCGGTTCCGTGGATATCGCCGAAACCGGCGACGTCAACGCGGACGCCGATGTATCGCTGGCGATTAATGCGGCCAGCGAACACTTCCCGGTGGCGCGCTCCGGCGGCATTACGCACGCGGTCGTCGCGCCCCACGGCGGCATGGTCGCCGGAACCACGGCGATTGTGCGCAGCAACGGCTGGACGTGGGAAGAAATGGTAGCCGTCCGCAACCAGTCGCTGGTCGTACGCTGGCCGGATGCGATTCCGGCCCGTTATGCGCAGCTGCTGGGGCCGCCCAAGACAATGGCGGACCGCCGCAAGGAATCCGACGAACTCGTCGACAAGCTCGACGACCTCATGGATGCCGCCGAAGCCTATGGCAAGGCCATGGCCGTTAACCCGAACGGCGGCCGGCCGGAAGCCTACGATCCCCAACTCGACGCCTTGCAACCGGTGATTGCCGGGACCAGACCGCTGTGGGTATCGGCGAGCGACAAGCATGAGATCGAGGCGGCTGTCGAATGGGCAGCCGGGCGCGGATTGCGCATCGTCCTCACCGGCGCCAGCGATGCATATCTGGTGACGGACCTGCTGGCCCGCCACCAGGTGCCGGTCATACTGCCCGGCATCGCCGACGAACCGCCGCGCGAGGATGATCCGTATGATGTGTTGTACGCGTTACCGGCAAAACTGGCGGCGGCCGGCGTGCCGTTCGCTATCGCCAGCGGTGACCGACCCGGGGGATCCGCCAACGCGCGTCACCTGACGTTGTTTGCGGGTATCGCGGCGGCACACGGGCTGGACCGTGAAGCCGCCTACCGGTCCATCACGTTGTACCCGGCGCAAATCCTCGGTATCGATGACGTACTCGGCTCGATCGCACCGAACAAGAGCGCGAGCCTCGTGCTGACGGACGGTGATCTGCTCGAACCGGGTACGAACATCGAACAGGTCTGGATCGACGGCGTGCGTCCGTCGATGGATGATGTGCAAAAGGCGGCTTATCGAAAATGGGGCAGCCGCCCGACACCGGAAGCGACACGGTAGTTCAATCGATGCCCGTGTCGAAGCAGACCCGTCGCTGGCTCATGCTCGTTGTTGCGCTCACGCATCTGAGCGCATGGGGCACGACCCGGCCGAACGTGTTGCTGATCGTCACCGATAACCAGTCGCCGGGACTGCTCGGCGCGTACGGCAATCGGGATATCCTGACACCGAACATCGACCAACTGGCCGCCGACGGACTGTTGTTCGAACAGGCTTTCGCGACCAGCGGCGTCTGCTCGCCGACCCGCGCCACATTGCTGACCGGCCTGCTGCCGTCGCAAACCGGCGTACACAACGGCCTGCCGGTCCGCTATAACGTCGAGGACTGGTCCGCGATCGAAGAATTTCGCAACCTGCCGCAAACGCTTGCCGATGCCGGTTACCGCACCGGGATGGTCGGCAAGTATCACCTTGGTGATCATGCCCGCGCTCAGTTGGGTTTTGAATTCTGGGTCACGTTTCGCGGCGGCCACACCGAAAGCTTTGTCGATGTCGAGGTCACAGACAACGGCAAGGCGCTGAACGTCGCCGATCTCGGCATGCACATCACCGACTACTGGACACAACGGTCGGTCGATTTCCTGCAACAACAGACCGCGACGCAACCGTTTTTCCTGATGCTGTCGTACAACGGGCCGTACATCCTGCCGCCGACGGTCAACGAGGCACCGACAAACCGTCATGCCGGCTACTACGCCGATCACCCACCCGCGATGCCGCAATTTCCCGTGCATCCCTATCTCCGCGAATGGGCAAAAACCGTCCGCATGCCCGCGAAGGTCGCAGGCGGCTCGTTCCCGTGGGCTGCCATCGACGCGCTGAACAATCAGCAGGCGATGAATACGATTGCGTCGGAAATGACAATGGTCGATGACGGTATCGGCGCCGTGCTCGAAATGCTGGAGCGCGTCGGCCTGGCCGACGACACGCTGGTCATTTTCATGTCGGATCAGGGTTCAGCCTACGGACAATTGGGACTGTGGGGCAACAGTTCATGGGGGGCGCCGGCGCCCGCCTATCGCGCCAACATGCAGATACCGCTGATCGTTCGGCATCCAGGCACGGTGCCGGCGGGAACGACAAATACCATGCTGATTGATGAGTTCGATTTGTTTCCGACGCTGCTGGACTATCTCGGGCTCGGCGACCGGGAAATCGTCAACACCCCGGGGCGAAGTTTCGCGCCCGCACTGCGCGGCGACGCACTCGACTGGGACGACACCGTGTTTTTCGAATATATCGACACTCGTGTGATTCAGACCCGGGAATGGAAATTCACGAAACGGTTTCTAGCCGCGCCCGACGAACTCTATGACCTGGTGCACGACCCCGATGAGACAAACAACCTCGTGAAAGACCCGGAACACCGGGCCGTGGCCGATGCGCTGGAAACGCGACTGACCGAATTCTTTACCCAATATGCCGATCCGCGCTACGACATCTGGCGCGGCGGAACGGCAAAAGCCACTTTGTACTATGGCGGCCGAAACAAGCGCTTTGCCGATCAGTTCCCGAAATGGACGCCGCCGTTCACGAAGAAAGCCGAACCGTTCAGAGACCGGTACAGTAAGCCTTGAATCGGCTACCGGGGTATATCGGCCCGTCAGGATGGCCGGTATCCGGTCGCATTGCTATGATCGGGTCAAACGCACGGACCCAATAGCGCGGAAAAGAAACCGCGTCAGTGTGCCCACAACAAGAATACTGAGGAGCCTTACGCCATGAGCCCAGTTCGCCTGCTGCAAGTCGCAAGTATTTTCCTGATCACTTCGTTGTTCATGACCACCGGTTGGTCCGGAGGACATGAAGGCACCGATGCCGTTTCCGGCGCAAGCGCCGAAGCCCCTGCGCTCGACAAGAGCAAGGAATTGCCGGTACGCATTATCCCCAACATCCCGTCGGCCGCAGAAGCTTACTACGCGCCAGACGACTACCATCTGATCGCCCAGACGCAGGACCCCGCCGCCCAGACGCCGGAGGGCTCACGTGTGGGCGGCGCGTTGACCTACATCTTTACTGATGACGGCAAGACCTCCCGGCGTATCAATGACCATGGCCAGGACGCCTGCTCGTACTTCTTCCCCGACCAGAAACGCATCGTCTGGACATCGACCCGCGACCACATGGACATGCCGCTCGGCGATTGGGCCGACCAGAGTGATTACCCGCAGGGCGCCGACCTGTATATCTCCGATCTCGAAGGCAACAATATCTTCCGGCTCACGAACAACGAATGGTATGAGGCTGAAGTCTCGATCTCGCCGAACGGCGAGTGGATCGTGTTCGGTCGTCAGATCGACGGCAACCTGAACCTGTGGCGCATTCGGCCGGACGGCACTGATGAGCAGCAGGTCACGTTTACCGAGGACTGGCAGCCGGGCGCCCCGTTCTACCTGCCGGACAACGAGACGATCATGTTCCGCGCCTGGCGCAAGAGTGAGTACGGCGTCGTCAAACCCACGCCGATGACCGTCTTTACCGTCAAGCAGGACGGCAGCGAACTGACGCAGCGCACGTTCGACCGCGACATGAACTGGGCACCGTATCCGGCCGCCGACGGCCGCCACTACGTGTTCGTGAAAATCATCGACGGCAACTGGGAAGTCTATCTTGGCGATCTGGCCGGCGGCGACCCGCTGCGCCTGACCTATAACATCGGCTTCGACGGACTGCCGTCGCTGTCGAAGAACGGCAAGAAAATGCTGTTCGCACGTAGCGAAACCGGCCGTGACAACCTGGCCACCTATGTCATGGACATGTCATCGCTGAATCTCGGCCCGGAGAACTACAAAGGCATTCCGGAGACCCGCAAACCCGCCAATCCGGTCATCGTCACGGACTTTAACTCCGGGCGCTGAAACCGATCGCCGCGTCGGCTGAAAAATGCCGACGCGGCGCCTTCCGGTCAGGCGCCGGAGAAATACGCATCGACCTCCGCGCCTTTCGCGTCCCGCAGGGCGGCGCACAATTCGATACCCTCCAGCACGACAGCCAGCGTGCGCTCGGCGCCCTGAAGTTTGCTCACCAGCGGCGCGAACAACGCATCCACTTCGTCACGTTCCGCGATGGTACAAAACCCGGCGCCCATCCGTGGCAGCCAACGGTGCGCAAAATGCGACAGGCGCGCCGTGAACGCCGCTTCATTCGCCCTGAACCAGTCGAAGGTCGCGCGACGCTGACTCGGCCTTTCGGCCAGTGCAAATGCAAGCGCCGTCGGCTCGCGCGCGCGCAATCGCTCATCGAGCAGCAGGCCGCGTACGCGATCGCCCACCTCCGGATCATCCGTCGCGCCCAGCGCGGCCGCGGCCTCGGCGCGGAACTTCGCGTCGCTCGACGCCATGAGCCGTGCGATCAGCGTCTCGACAAACGGGCCACCGAGTTCGCGCACGCCGGCCGCCAGCGCGATCGACACCAGCGCAGGATCCAGGGCGGTCTCGTCGAGCCCCTCGCCGGTCGCGTCTCCGTGCCGGATATACCGGGCCGCCTGCGCGGCCAGCGTCGCGCGCAGACGGGGATCGTCGGCTTCGAGTGCCAGCAACCGCACCAGTTTGGTCCGGAACAGCGCCCGTTCGACAGCCGCCGCATCGGTCGCCGCCTCACCGACCGGGCCGAGGCCCGCCAGACGCGGTCCGTACAGGTCGCGCATCAACCCGAGCACGGCGGCACGCCGGTCGGCTGACGCAATATCGTCGGCGAGCCGGAGCAGGTCCTTGCCGGGCGCCATCGCAACCTGCGGGTCGGACGCCGCCACGACGGTTGCATACCCTTCCAGCAACGCGGCGGTCGATAACCGGTCGGCATGGTAGGCCGCGGACAGGCTGTCGGCGACGACGAGCGCCTCTTTCCGGTCGAGTCGATCAAAGCCGCTCAGCAGGGCTCGCCAGCCGTCATCATCGAGCGCAAAGCGATAGTAGCCGGCGCCGTTCGCATTCGGCATCACGAAATCGGGACACGCGGCCGATTCCAGCGGCATCCGCGCCTCCGCGCCGGTCATCAGCATGCAGGTTTTTGCAACGGTGTCACCCACGCCGTAGCGCACACACAGCGGTAGTTGCCAGGCTTGCTCGGGATCGCCCCGCGAACCGACCGGCAGGTACCGCGACTGGGCCAGCGACAAACTGGCCCCGTCATCGTCACAGGTCAGCTGCGCCGCGACGACCGGCACACCCGGCTGATCGATAAAACTGCGAAATGCCGGCACGACGTCGGGCCGCCCGGAACCGGCTGCCAGCGACGCCATGAAGTCCTCGACATCGGCGACCGAATGGCGGAAGCGGCGCATGTGCTCGCGCAGGCCGTCGCGGAAGCCATCCTCGCCGAGATAGTTCTCGAACATCGACAGCACGCCGCCGCCCTTCAGGTACGTGATCGCATCGAACGAACTGGCAATCTGCAGGTTCTTTTCCACCGGCTGGCGGATCTTGCGCGCGGCAATACGACTGTCGAGATTCATCGCGGCCAGCGCCTGCACCAGCGACACCATGTCGAGCTGATATTCCGGTCGCCATGCGTGGGCCGCCTTGTTGCCCATCCAGCTCGCGAACGACTCGTTCAGCCAGGTATCGTCCCACCACTTCGGCGTAACGAGGTTCCCGAACCAGTGGTGCGCGAGTTCGTGGGCATGCACCGCACCGAAGCGCTGGCGCTGTTCGACCGACGCGTTGTCGGCCAGCAGCAGCAGCGCATCACCGTAGACAATGGCGCCGGCGTTCTCCATGGCGCCGGTGCCATTCTCCGGCGAGGCGATCAGATCGAGCTTCGAATAGGGATACTCGACCGCAAAATAG
>JAJFJS010000070.1 GCA_021773815.1 Gammaproteobacteria bacterium | reverse complement strand
TCATCTGAGCGTGGGGTAAGTTCTTCCCGCGCTTCGTCTATGGCGCGTCCAACACCCTCGATAAACTTCTGGCCTGCGGTGATCTCACGATCAGAGGGCAGCTTTGCTTGGCTCTGTGACATGTTAGTCCTCTTAAGCTGGTAATTACCCACCGCCCTTATCGTTGTTCGTCACCGTGACCGGCACCTTGTTCGCCGGTCCACCAATGGACCCGCTGCCGGTGGCGTTCGTGCGAGCGCCGTCGACCTTGCCGGAAATGTTGACGTTGATGTTGCCGGTCAACGGGAGCGGGTCAGCATTGCGCACATTGACAACGCCAAGAACAGTCACGGCCCGCACCTGATTGGCAGCCTGCATGTCAGCAACTGTCATCGGAGCTGGTGCCCCCGTGGTGCCGGTCGCCTTCAATGGGTGCGATGCGTTGTTGTCGTTGGCCGCAGCCTTGGTGCCGGTTGCCTTTGCCACCGCCTCACTTGACGGTGTGCCTGACAGCTTTCTGACTTCATCGACAGACGGCAGCTTCAGAGCTGGCTCGCCACGGAAGTACCGCACCAAGTCCGCCAGCGCGTTGAAGCCCTGCACCAGCTTTTTGATTGGCCAAAGAAGGACCTCAATGGCAGTTTTCGCCGCGTCAAAGAACGAGAAGTCCGAAGCATCAAACCCCGCCAGATCACCTAGCGCTGACACAAAGGATGAAAGCGCCGAGCCAATCGCGCCGAGGTTGGCTGAGGCTTTTCGCATATCCTCGCCATTCCAGAACTCCGAGAACGCCGCGAAGGCGCCGCCACCTATGTTGCCGAACACACCACCCAAAGATCGAGCCGCCGCGACGACCTTGTCGAGGTTCATGGCAATCGCGCCAATCGCCAAGCCAACAACCGTGAACCGACCGACTGCAAATAGGCCCTTCATCGCGCCTTTAAGCGTCGGCATATAAGCGCCGAGCTTCTTAAGTGTGGCAAGCAACCCTGCCGTCTTGCCAGTCATGGCTCCCATGCGAGCGGCGCCCGCTCCGGACATGCCTGCGATGATTGATTTGTTGAAGCCGCCCTTGAGGCCGCTCATGCCGGAAACCATCCCAGCGCTTGCAGCCAGACCAGCCTTTGCGCCGAGCTTGCGCTGGTTCTTCACGCCAAATAAAAACCCACTAGAACCCACCGCATTCGCCGCTGCCATGCTGGCAGCCGCCGCGCGACTTCCCGCAGCCAAGCGGAACATTGCCACCGCTGCGAGAGACGAACGGCCCGCAATCTTTGCCACTGTCGCACCCATCGCAACAAGCGAGTTCACGGCCATCGCCATTGGCCCGGCAACGGCAAGCCCCAGTGCTCCAAGAAAGCCAAACTTCAAGACTTGCGGATTAAGTTGTCCAATGCGCTCAAGCGCCGCCGCAAGTCCACCAACTCTGCCCTCATCATTATCAGGCCCCATGAGCAAATCAGACAAACTTTTGAGCATGCCAGAGCGCTCAAAACTATCCATCATGGCGTCCCAGGCGCCGCGCAAACGGTCAACCGAGTACGCGAAGCCCACCATCTGTTTGGCCGCTCGACGGTCGATGATGCCAAGCATTCTTTTAGCCAGTCGCGCTTGATCACCAGTCAAATTATGGGCGTTGTTAATGAGAGCAATCAACTGCGGCAAACGCCTTACGCCCGCGATCTCTTTGAGCATCGCTATCGGGGCGTCCTTAAGTTGGGACAGGAGGCCCTTAACATCAAATCCATCAGAACTCGCAACAGTATGAAGCGCAACGGCTTCTTGAAATTTCTGAACGTTTTGGATGTCTTTGCTGTCGATATAGCCCCGGTTTGTTCCAAATGAAGTCAGCGCCTCTTGCAGGGCGAATGCATCTTTTTGCAACTGCGGATCGTTGAGAATTTTTTTGAGATCGCCAACATCCCGATTGAGAATTTGAATACCGCTGGCTTTAAACGATTTTTTGAGACCGCCTATCAGCTTGCCCTGTTTGTTGAAACGCTCCCAATCCCCCAGTTTTTTGAAGTCAAGCCGCAAGTGCTTGTTCATGTCTAACCCGAATGCGTGCATCGCCTTGCGCGCTTTTTTCGTTGGCGCAACGGCCCGGATCAGGATTGTTCGAAGCGCGGTACCACCTTGCTCACCTTTGAAACCCGCATCAGCAAGATGACCAAGCATGATTGCCGCCTGTTCAACCTCAATGCCGAGCGCGCTGGCAACCGGCACAGCGTGGCGCATGCCCGAAACAAACCCGCCCCACTTTTGGTTGAACATTGTTGAAGCCGCGACCATTGTCTTGGCTACCCGTTCAAAGCTGGCTATTTGGGTGTCCGCGCTTTGCCCCTTAAACTTAAGGTTAGCTCCCATCACGATGTCGGTGACACTACCCATGACCGGGCCCATGTCCTCTTTCGTGGCGACGGCAATTTTGGCAACCGTCTTCAAGAGGTTCTGGACGGTGTCAACTTCCAACCCGGCGGTGACGCCTTCAACCGACGCACGCAATAACTCTTGGCGGGTTTTTGGAAAGACCTTGGCGACGTCGACAAGCTCTTGACGAAATCCGGCAAGACGCTCCTTTGAGAGTTCCGCAGTTGCTCCAAAAAAGCGAAGCTCTTTGTCAAACTTGTAAGCGCCGAGCAACGATGCGCCAAACAGCAACGAGCCAGAACCACCCGGCATGAGGCCG
The DNA here is from genome assembly GCA_021773815.1 of Gammaproteobacteria bacterium. GTDB lineage: Bacteria > Pseudomonadota > Gammaproteobacteria > Steroidobacterales > SMWD01. The sequence goes on along the minus strand of JAJFJS010000070.1, from coordinate 8,359 downwards.
CCGCGCAGGTTTCGCGCCGACGCACCCGCCGCCATCGCCGAACGATTGAGCCGTTGCATCTGAGTTTGTACGCGCGCCGTGTTACCAGCCATCCGTGCGAGCGGGCCACTGAGGTGATCAACACCCTTGATAACGGCCCGTGTAACAAGCGTTCTTGAGGCCATCGCTATGCCCCCCACTCAGACGTTGCGCTGACCAAAAATCCAGCCTTAAAAGCGCTCAAAAGTGTGCCCCATAGGTCATATGTTGTTGTTTTTAGGTAGCAAAATGGCGGGCTGCCGAGCACCCGCATACGCACCAAACCCCCAGAAGGGACCCGCGACCCCAATTTGCAGGCAGTTGTCGCGCCATGCCCTCGGTATTCCAGTTGCTCATCATTTATGGGGGCTACATCGTGCGAACGTTGTTGATCCGCAACACCCGTCTTGATGAGCTCAATAGATTGCATCGCTTCATGCATTGAGCGGGTGCTGTGTGTGGTGTTGCTCATGTACTCGCCATACCGGTGGCGGATCGTTCCCAACGATTGAGCCGGGCGCAATCCATCGAGGCGTCCCGCGCTCACCCTTGCCCATACGTCCAAGTGGATGATCGGTGCGAGCGCGTGTGCAGAGTGAGATGTACCCATGACTATCGGTCTCTCTTGCATGGTCGGTTCTTGTCTTGGAGTTGTTGCCAGAGTGCGCCGTACAGGGCGGTCTGTTTAAGTTGGCGGATTTGCTTTGGGGTACGCCCGAACGTCTTTGCAATTTCCTCGGCGGGCTTGCCCTCCAGCATCAGGCGGCATGCAGCGCGGCGTAGATCGTGTGGGATTTTGCCTTGGCCCGTTGTTGGAAACGGCGGATCGCGATGTTGCATTACCAATTACCTTTTATGCTTGGGGGCATCCAACGAGCGCACCAGCCATGAGAAAACTGGTGCGCTCTGAAAGCAGGGGTCACACTGTAAGATTGGCAGCGCGCCGTCTGCTTGATGACGTGCTGTGGTGAATGCGTGGCCCTGCGTGTCTTCATGCACTCGCGCCTTGCACTCTGTCGGGGTCGATACCCTCGAGGGCGGCCTTTTGAGCGCTGGCCATAATCTCTTGCGCAAGCTCATCAACTCGCAATTTGCGACCAAGGTATCCGGCCTCAGAGTGCAGGTCACATAGCAGCTCATGGGATGCTTTTTCGAGGGCGTGAACCTTGGCGAATTCCTCAATCGAGATTTCGCCGCTGATCAGAGCTTCGCGAGCACGTGTCACGTGCAATGCCAACTTTTCCGGGTCTAGCTGACTAATGAGATCGTGCATCCGATCTAGGCGCTCGGCGTTATCCATCAGGCGGCCTCGATAAAGCCGCTGTCGATTAGCAGCTTGGCATCGCTGGGATGCAGGCGAACCTCATCACCGACTTCAATCTTGGTTTGGGCTCCGCTCGCATCAACTCGCAACTCGATGCCCGGCCCGCTGGCGTAAATTGGGGACGAGTTCGGCTTGTACGGGCTGCTATAGCTGACAATCTTCCCGGCTTTCCAGTCGTCAAACTGAGACTGTGTGAAGCCAATCGGTTTCAGCAGCCGATAAGTTTGCAAGTCGCTCATTGGGTCCGCGCCTTCGCCGGTTTGGCGATCTCTTCGATCAGGCCGCGCTCAATCAGCTTGTTGTCGATCACATAGGCGCTCGGCAGTTCGATGAACTCATCACCTTCGGTTAAGACCGTCACGGTCTGACCATCAGCATTGGTTTGGAATGGCGGTTCGTATTCCTTTCCGATCAGTGCGGCACGCGCCTTGTCCTGCTCTGCGTGCCGAAGCTCTTCCTTAGACGTTTCACGCTCGACGTGAATAAGTGCTTTGAATTTCTTGTAACCACGCTCGACGGTCAGCATCTCGCCCTGTTTGCCGGTGATCTTCTCGCGTTGAATGTGATCGGCCAGCTCTGCGTCGCATGGATAAGCGCCGACAAACGTCTTAAGCACGCGGTATTTTTTTAACACCATTTGATGTCCTCCAAAAGTACGCGCACTCACCGAAGGATATCAAAATGTCATTGCGTTTTCAAAATTTTAGCGCGGCAATTTCCGTTTATTTGCGTGTGGAATTTTCATGAATTCAAACACATCAAATCCAACATTTGATGCATTCAATTCTAATCTCAAAACAATCGAAACATATCGAAATAGTTTTGTTGTCGAGAGGAGGGTTTGTCGGCTCCGCCCCCTCGACACAAGAAAATGGATTTCACAGTGTTGCCATTTCGTGACGCCGCTGCATTGAGGCGATGTGTGCAACAGCCGCGCGATCATCTCTTTCCGCTCGTCTGCGAATTGGTCTTGCTGCAGTGTTGGCGACGGCCGGTGCAATCCAGTCCCCTTCCGGTTTATGTACGACAGCAAGCTGCCCGCGCCGCTGCAATGCATCGATCATCCTCGGCAGGTCGTGCGGATCAAGAAAGTACTGCTGATGAGCAACAGCGGCGATGGTCTGAAACGATGTACCTTGCTCAACTGTCAGTACGCAATTCGGGTTTGTGTTTGCGAGCAATTCAGGTCGTGGGATCGGCAAAGGTTTCATGCCGCATGCGATCACTACGGCCGATCTCAAGTTTGCATGCGCGCGAATTATCAGCTCATCTGTGGTTTCGAGTTCGTCTTGCATTTTTTGCATTTCCTTTCTACGGCGCTTGAAGACACCGCCAGTGGTTGTATTTTATATCGGCAGGCCAAACATCAAAACAGAACCGCCGCCGCTCTGGAGGCTGCGCTGTGCGCGCGCTTGAACCTCTAACGCGCTGTATGGCGCTGGAGTTTTTTTGGGCACGGTGCATTGGGCAAAAAGCTGAACGGGCCCTCGGAGTATTCGCGCTGCTTGTCTGGCGGAGCTACGGAGTGCAAGAGTTCGTGCACATCATCGTACAAACGGTTCGACCATTCGCTTTCAAGCGCTTTGCTGGTAAATGCATCCACGTCGCGCTCGTATTCGAGCAGAGCGATAAACTCTTCAACAGTTATCGTTGCTGCATTCCGTGTCAGCCAATTTTCAAACGGCAAAATCACGTCCCACACCTGTGGGTTGGCAAAGTCGGGAAGCAGGTTGCGCATGCGCTCGCGTCCGCCATCCCGCCATGCAAGCAACATCTCGCCAAGCGTTTTGTAGGTCAGCCGCTCGGCATGGACCTTTTTTTTGAGATCGCCGTGCCACATGGCAAGCACTATGATCCGGTCGTCGGTCAATTCTGGAATAGCGTTTCTAGCGGAGACGGCATGCTCTGCAAGAATTTCTTTGCGCGCGGCTAGACAACTTGCTTCGGCGCGCAAGTCGTCGCGGAAATTAGACCAAAGGCCCCCTTCGTCAGACGCCCTTCGCGCCAGCCCCTCAACTTTGTCGACGGAATAGAATTTCGCCACGCCTTCATCGTCGGCCAAGGCGTAAATTTCAGAATACGAAATATGCGCCTTGCCGAACATGCCGAACGGATGGCTATCCTTCTTGCGACCGGCCTTGGCGGCATCGGCTTTCGTGGGAAGCTTCTCCAGGTCGTCGCGAAGCCGTGGAACCCATTCGCCACGGAACCAGCTTTCCAGGCTCTTGTATTTTCCATGCCGCCGTCTGGTCTTTGGGTCCACGTCCATGTCGCCCCATAGCAGGGCGGCCTTCGTCATCGTGTCGCGAACCTTTCGCAATTGGGCGTCGGTCGGCTCCGGAATGTCGAATTGACTATGCAGCACCCTCAACGCGCCAGCCTTGTCCGGCAACGCAATTTGATCTTCGCCGCCAATCAACTCGCCTTGAGCGGTAGCCGCGACGACCGGCAGCTGCTCCGCACTCGGACGGGAGGGGGTAAGGGGGAGGGTTTGAAGTTGAACATCAGAAGGGATGATTTGTTCAGGTTGCAAAGCTTCAACCGTGCGAGCGTTTGAAGCGGGCGCTGGTTTGGCTTTCTCGGCAACCGTTCGATCACGTTTCTTCTTACTGCTAGAAAAATTCTTAGGTTTTGGCTCTGGGGTTTTGGGGCAAGAAAGCTCCCCGGTTAATAAGCTAACCGGGTTAGAGCTAACTGGTTCACCTTGTTCCGCCCGGTATGGAAACTTCAGATCATTTGAAGTTTCCGTGGCGGAAACTTCAGGCACGTTCAAGTTTCCGTGGTGGAAACTTCGATTAGCGTCAGTTCCATCCAAATTATCATTTGAAGTTTCCGTAGTGGAAACTTCAACATCGTCAACAAGGTCCGAAAATGTTTCGAACCCGCCCCGTCCAAACGTATAAGATGGGCCGCGAGAACCCGTTGCGAGAACCCCTTGCTCACCGGACCAAACCAGCCGCTTTCTATGCGGTTCAGTTTGCTGGATCAGGTCATATTGAACTAACTGTGATTTTGCTTTTGAAATTGATCCCTTCGTGACGCCAAGCCGTGCGGCGTAATCGTCCCAACTTCTCCAACCGACAAAGCCATCACGGTTGATTGCGTCCAGAACCCACGGCAGAACCCTTCGAGCCGTCGCCGTCAAGTCCAGCAAAGACGCCTGTTTAATCAAGGCCCATCGAACTCGGTAAGCAGCACGGCGCGGCTGATCCTTTTTTGGCAGCTTGGCATCACTTGGACGCCTTAGCTTTGCTTCGAGCGCCCGAAGCTCATCCATTGTCTCCAGCATTGAGGCGATATCTTCGCGCGAGTTCTCACGATCAGTTAGGCCCGTCCATTCACGCGGCTTTAAATACTCGCCTCCGGTCGCGTGCAATTGGGCGATTGCTTCGGCGTCAAGATTGTGATCGCCTTGGTGGTTGTGATCAAACGGAGGCGTCTCCGCGCGCATTTGCGCAACGTCGGCTTCGCTCATTGTGCCGGTGATGTCTGTATCGTGTTTCATTGGCCCCGCTCCCGTTCGAAGGTGAAGCGGTAAACGCGATCATGTCGGGGTTCGTGAAATAGAAGTTCAATGAGGCCTATACGCAAAAGGACTTTTATCGAATTATGGACTGAGCGCTCGCAGAGGTTGGCGTGTTGCGCCAATATGGCGTAGTTGACCGTCGCCATATCGCCGTCAGCGTAGCTCCGGAGAACAACGGCGCAAAGTCGCGTTGTGTGGGAGGTGTTAGCCGCGAAAACGCTATCTAGCCATTTGTCGCCTAGAGAATGCTTGCAAACAATTCGATTGCAAGAATGTGAGACAGTTGTCATGTTTGAGACACCACCTTTTTTGAAAAAACTCGCGCGGCTTGCAGGCCACATGCGCGGGTTTTTTGTTTCTGATGCACGATCACCGTGCGGCTCAACTCAAAAACTCGACACAACACTTACCCCCCCGCCGTAGGGGCTTTTTGTTACTCCCTCGAATGTTGAGAGCTGCCCGGTGCAGTTCATGTTCATCGTCAATTCTCCAAAATTTAGTCACGTCGGCTCATGCGCGGAAAGCGCACGTCAGTTGATTGGGGATTTTGGGTGGTGGCGTCGAGCTGACAGAACGCGCTCGCCTCTCACCGGGAATTGCGGCCTAGCTATTTGTATGAGCTCAGGCTTCGCGCCATCCGGTGCGCCATAACAGCGGAACTACTCTCGCTGTACAATCTAAAACACATTACGCTACCAACTGCCAAGAAACGCCTGCGTTATAGGTATTTCAGGCGTCTACGCGCGGGACAAGAGCCGGAGGCTATGCGGCTTTGTTGCTGCTCTGAACAATGCGATTGGCGTCGATGTACCCGATAATATCATCGCCACGATAGAGTACACGACGACCCATTTTTATGTACGGCAAATGCCTCTTTTGATGACGCCAAACCGCAAGTGTCTCTTTCTTTATGCCAAGTAGTGCTGCCGCTTCCGCACTTTCATAGTGGTTTTGCGGGTCGATTTCCGTACCGTCAATTTTCATATTTCATTTCCTCTGTTCTAACGTTTCCTCGACAAAGAAACATGCGTTCGGAGGTGCTTGCAATAACCCTGATCGGCTCAAATCAATTTTAAATTTGATCACTTGTGTTCAACGCCAGTACTGAACATGGAGTAATTGCATCTAATGCATTTTTTAAATTTTGGCGGCTCAAAACCTCCAACAAACACAGGCAAAACAGCCTCGTCGTTTCCAACGGTCATTTAAATGCCAGCGGCGTTCGATTGTGTTTTCTCCGCACCATTTAACAGAAAAGCGTTTGTCCGTTTGCGTGTATCCATGCATCTAACGAGCGCAAAATCAGCGTTGTCGGATCGGCACAACGTTGCGGGCCATGCCTTCAACAAGGCGCTCGTTAACGGCGTCTGCGGCGCTCGCAAGCTCTTCACCGGCCGGGTTTGTGTAGCGAGCCCCTGAAGCGGCGGACTTGTGTCCCATGAGCCCGCGCAAATGCGCCGGGGAAGGTGTCACCGCAGCGCCCGCACCTCCAAAACCGTGCCTCAAATCGTGTATGCGCAAATCCGGTAATCCGGCGGCCTCGCGAATGCGCTGCCAAGCCTTGGTTATCGATGCATTCTTTTGAATATTCGTCGGGCTTGGAATAACCCAGGGGCTCGGCAATAACTCGCGGTGCTTTTGCAATCGCTCCAATACTTCGATGGCACCGAACCCTATCATCACCCTTCGTTGACCGGTCTTGGTGTCAACCAAATTGAGTTGACGCTTTTCGAGATCAACGTTCTCCCAGCGCAATTCCAAAATTTCTTGGCGGCGGCAACCTGTAAACATGATCAACCGAACCGCGAGCACAATTGGCAACCACGTATTTTGCTCGGCTTCGGTCAAGGCTTTGTCGAGCCGATTAAGATCATCACCCTCAAACGAGTAACTTCGCACAACATCACTATACAGCTGAACGTGATGCGCGGGATTTTGGTTTGGCCCCAGAAGACTGCCGCGCCCGGATGCCCAAGAAAAGAAGGCTTTCAATACACGCATGGTGGCGTTGGCCGACGGTTGCCGGTCGCTTAACTTGAGCATGATCGCTTCAAGATCTTCAAAAGTCACATCGCAAACAAGCTTGCGGCGCACCTTTGGGGGTACATGCCTCAAGAACATCCGCCGATACTCTACGGCCGTGCGCTCTTTTCGGGGGGCTGTCCCCTGACCACGGCGTCGCGCTGATCGCGGGTTGACGGTCCAGTCCAAGAACTCGTCTTCGAACTTGCGCAAGGAGCCACGTTTGTCTTTCTCGGCCTGCGGGTCTTCGCCCGCCTTTACCATCGCACGTAGATTGAAGGCTTCGTTGCGGGCTTGCGAGAGCGACTTTGCTTTTATCGACATCTTGCGTTGCTTGCCGCTACCCGGGACCCGATAGGCAAATTGATACGTGATGTTGCCGGTAGGAGTGACGCGCAGTCTGAAGCCGGAAATGGTGACGTCGCTGACATAGCGGTCACGCTTCGCGTCTGGCGTGAGTGTGTCCATGAGTTCTTGCGTGATTTCTGCCCGCACGATGCCCCCTCGCTGACGGAATTGAACCCGAGAACTTTTTCCTCAGGACCGTATTCACTATCCAATTCGTGCATCAATTTGGGCATCATTTCAAACGAATATTGGCAGTATCCAAATATATCGAATTATGCGAGGGCATCGATTTTTCAATTTAAAAACATGCTCTTATAAATCGAAATCAATTGATGCCCGTTTGAAATAATACTGGGAGGCAACTATTTGTAATCAGGGGGTTGGGGGTTCAAGTCCCTCTGTCGGCACCAACAAAATCAAACACTTAGCCTATCAGTCAGAATCTCAAAAACCATCTAGGCACACTATTAGGCACTCCGTTTGGGCCAAATATTGGCCCAGAATCATGCTATCCGCTGGAAATGACCAACGGAGATTTCGTCGCAATCTATGCTGCTGTTGTCGCTACTGGCGTCGCTATCTGGGACGGTTACAAATGGTGGCGTTCTGAGCGGTTGCACCTGTCTGGTTTTGTAACTTCCAACATGATCGCGTTTGGTGGTTCCTCTACCCCAGAAACTGAGGGTAATCACTACACTGTGCTGCGTGTGCAGAACCGTGGCTCTGTATCGTGTGAAGTTCAGCTTGTTCAACTTTCACATTACAAGACTTGGTTTGAACTTCTGCGACGAAAGCCTTCCTTCAATGCTATCGTCGTTCATACCCGTCACTTTGGCCCGGACGTGCCTCACCGCCTAGAGCCTGCTGCTGAGTTTAGTTCCGGTGTTGAACAAACCGATGAACTTGTTGAGCTGTCCAAGAGTGGCTGGCTCTACATGGGCATCAGCCACACCATGTCCGAAAAACCATTTCTCATAAGATGTCCTTCCCCCTTAAAATTGAGCCATTATTTTTGTAAAACTCTACCAAGTTGGGGAGGATGGTTTAATGGCTCGGAAGCGATATTCGGACGAAGATATTCTGCGGTTGTTGCGTGAGATTGAGGTTCATCTGTCGTCCGG
>JAJFJS010000069.1 GCA_021773815.1 Gammaproteobacteria bacterium | reverse complement strand
CTCCGTAAGCCTTGCGCGTAATCAGCGTGACCTTCGGCACCGTCGCTTCGGCATAGGCATACAGCAGTTTTGCCCCCTGCTTGATAATGCCGCCGAATTCCTGAGCGGTGCCCGGCATGAACCCGGGGACATCGACGAGCGTCAGGATCGGAATATTGAACGCATCACAAAAGCGCACGAACCGGCCGCCCTTCTTCGATGAGTCGATGTCGAGACATCCGGCCAGCACCAGTGGCTGGTTGGCCACGACCCCGACGGTCGATCCCTCGAGCCGGATGAAGCCGACAACGATGTTTTGTGCATAGGCGGGCTGGATCTCGAAGAAATCACCCTCATCTGCGATCTTGTGTATCAATTCCTTGATGTCGTACGGCTTCAGCGGATCGGCGGGGACCAGCGTATCCAGCGATGGCTCCCGCCGGTCGGCCGGGTCTTCGGTCGGCCAGACGGGCGGTTTTTCCCGGTTATTGGCCGGGATGAAGTTCATGATCCGTCGGGTCGTCAGCAGCGCCTCGATGTCGTTCGCCAGCGCGAGATCGGCGACGCCGGATTTCGTGCTATGCGTGACGGCACCGCCGAGTTCTTCGGCAGTCACGGTCTCGTGCGTCACGGTCTTGACGACATCGGGGCCCGTCACGAACATGTACGAGGATTCCTTGACCATGAAGATGAAGTCGGTCATCGCCGGCGAATAGACGGCGCCGCCGGCGCAGGGGCCCATGATGACCGAGATCTGCGGCACGACGCCGGACGCGAGCACGTTTTTCTGGAAGACATCGGCGTAGCCGCCAAGTGATGCGACGCCTTCCTGGATGCGCGCGCCGCCGGAGTCATTCAAACCGATGACGGGTGCGCCGACCTTCATCGCCTGATCCATGATCTTGCAGATCTTTTTCGCATGCGTTTCCGACAGAGAACCGCCAAAGACCGTGAAATCCTGGCTGAAGATAAAGACGAGCCGCCCGTTGATTGTGCCGTAACCGGTCACGACGCCATCGCCCGGAATCTTTTCGGCGCGATCCATGCCGAAATCCGTGCAGCGGTGCTCGACGAACAGGTCCCACTCCTCGAAGCTGCCCTCGTCAAGCAGCAATTCAATGCGCTCGCGCGCCGTCAGTTTGCCCTTCGCGTGCTGGGCGTCGATGCGCCGCTGGCCGCCGCCGAGCTTGGCCGCGGCCCGTTTTTCGTCAAGCCGACGAATGATGTCCTGCATATCAGTGGTACCTGTGACCGGGGTCAGACCCCAATTTTCTTAGCCTCTTACTGTAACTTATCCGGCTGGATGGTTGCGAAAATTGGGGTCTGACCCCAATTGCGTGCGCGTGAAAATCGGGGCATCACCTCGATTGCGGCACCCCGATCGAGCCTATGCCGCCGGCCGCCGTTTCTTGATCAGCGCCAGCACCTCGCCGGCGGCTACCGGGATATTCGTGCCCGGGCCGAACACGGCAGAGACGCCACCGTCGATCAATGCCTGGTAATCCTGCGGCGGAATCACGCCGCCGCAGACGACGAGGATATCGGGCGCCCCCTGTGCGGCCAGCGCCGCGATCAGTTGCGGAACCAGCGTCTGGTGGCCGGCGGCCTGTGACGATACGCCCACGCAGTGAACGTCGTTCTCAATGGCATGGCGCGCGGCTTCTTCCGGCGTCTGGAACAGTGGCCCGATGTCGACATCGAAGCCGATATCGGCGAATGCGGTCGCGATGACCTTGGCGCCGCGATCGTGTCCGTCCTGACCGAGTTTGACGACCAGCAGGCGAGGGCGGCGGCCTTCCTGTGCGGCGAATGCGGCCACGTCGCTCTGAATTTTTGCAAAGTCATCGTCGCCTTCGTAGGCCGACCCATACACGCCACTGATCGAATGAATCACGGCTCTGTGCCTCCCGTAGACTTTTTCCAGTGCGTCGGAAATCTCGCCGACACTGGCGCGCGCCCGCGCGGCATCGATCGCCAGTGCGAGCAGGTTCTGTTCGTCGGATTCCGCGCCGTGCGTCAGCGCATCGAGTGCCGCCGCACACGCCGCGCTGTCGCGGGTCGAGCGGATACGCGCCAGGCGGTCGACCTGCGCCTCGCGGACCGCGGTATTGTCGATAGCGAGAATATCGATCTCCGGTTCGTTCTCGCGCCGGTATTTGTTCACGCCGACAATGACTTCTTCGCCGCGGTCGATGCGTGCCTGTCGTCGTGCCGCCGCCTCCTCGATGCGCATCTTCGGCATGCCGGATTCGACAGCCCGGGTCATGCCGCCGATTTCTTCGACTTCATCGATCAGTTGCCGTGCCCCGGTCGCCAGTGCGTCGGTCAGGCTCTCGACGTAGTAAGAGCCGGCGAGGGGATCGACGACCCGCGTGATGCCGGTTTCTTCCTGCAGCACGAGTTGTGTGTTGCGCGCGATGTGCGCCGAAAATTCGGACGGCAGCGCCAGCGCCTCGTCGAACGAATTCGTGTGCAGCGACTGCGTGCCGCCGAGCACCGCGGCCAGCGCCTCGACCGTCGTGCGAATGATGTTGTTATAAGGGTCCTGACCGGTCAGGCTGACCCCGGAGGTCTGGCAGTGCGTGCGCAACATCAGCGACTTGGCCGTTTGCGGGGAGAAATGATCCCGCATCAGTTCGGCCCAGAGCAGTCGCGCCGCGCGCAGCTTGGCGACCTCCATGAACAGGTTCATGCCGATGCCGAAAAAGAATGACAGGCGCGGCGCGAACGCATCGACTTCAAGCCCGCTGGTCAGCGCCGCGCGGACATACTCGATGCCGTCGGCGATCGTGAAGCCGAGCTCCTGTACGGCCGTCGCGCCGGCTTCCTGCATGTGGTAACCGGAGATCGAGATCGAGTTATAACGCGGCATGTGTCGTGCCGTATAGCCGATGATGTCGGCGACGATGCGCATCGACGGCTTCGGCGGATAGATATACGTGTTGCGAACCATGAATTCTTTCAGGATGTCGTTCTGCAACGTGCCGGCAAGCTGGTCCGGCCCCACGCCCTGTTCCTCGGCCGCGACGATATACATGGCCATGATCGGCAGCGCCGCACCGTTCATCGTCATCGACACGGACATCTTGTCCAGCGGGATGCCGTCGAACAGGATCCGCATGTCCTCGACCGTGTCGATGGCCACACCGGCCTTGCCGACGTCGCCGACCACGCGCGGATGGTCGGAGTCGTAACCGCGATGGGTCGCCAGGTCGAAGGCGACGGACAGGCCCGTCTGGCCGGCCGCCAGGTTGCGGCGATAGAAGGCGTTTGATTCTTCGGCAGTGGAAAATCCCGCGTACTGGCGTACGGTCCACGGCCGGCCCGCATACATCGTCGCGCGTGGTCCGCCAACGAACGGGGCGAAACCCGGCAATCCGCCGAGATGCCCGATGCCGTCGAGGTCTGCGGCCGTATACAGCGGCTTGACCGCGATGCCTTCGGACGTCTGCCAGACCAGGTCCTCGACCGTTCTGCCGCGACCCTCCTTGTCCGCCAGTGCCTGCCAGTCTTCTAGGCCCGGTTTACCGAACTCTGTCATTCCCGTTCCTTTGTCCTTGGTATTTTTACTCGTTGTCGGTGATCGCCGCATGCAGTGCGAGCGCCCGCCGGGCTTCGTCCGCGTGCAGGTTCTCTACCATCCGCCCGTCGACCACGACAATTCCGTTGCCCTGTGCCGCGGCGGATTCCCAGGCCCGGATCACTTTTTCGGCATGCGCCACCGTCTCTGCGGATACGCCGAAGAGACGATTGGCGGCCTCGATCTGGCTGGGGTGGATCAGCGTTTTGCCGTCGAAGCCGAGCGATTTGCCCTGCGCGCAGGCGCCGGCAAACCCGTCTCCGTCGGTCAAGTCCCCGAAAACGCCGTCCAGTATATCAAGACCGTGGGCCCGGGCCGCCAAAACCCCGGCGCTCAGCGACGCCAGCAGGCCGGTCCGGGCCGGATCCGGCGGGATTCGCAGGGCCGCTGCCAGATCCGACGTGCCCATGACGATGACGGCCAGCCGTGGATCGGCGCCGGCGATGGTGCCGATGTTCAGAATCGCTTCGGGGGTCTCGGCCATCGCCCAGAGTCGCAGATGGTCCGGGGCGCCGTTGATGGCGAGTAGATCGCCGAATTTGCTGAGCAGGTCGGCGCCACCGATTTTCGGCACCAGCATCGCGTCGGCGCCGCTGGTCGCGACGGCCACGAGGTCATCCTTCCACCACGGTGTACCGTATCCGTTGATCCGGATCACAATTTCCCGCCGTCCGTACCCACCCGCGCTGACCGCTTCGATCACGCGCTCGCGGGCCATGGACTTGGCGTCGGCGGCAACCGCGTCCTCCAGATCCATGACAATAACGTCGGCGGCCAGTGTTCTCGCCTTGTCGAGCGCCCGTGGGTTCGACCCGGGCATGAACAGGGCCGAACGTCGCGGCTTGATAATTTCGGTCATGACAATGCCTGTTCAAATTGCTGACGGAGCATATTCTTTTGTACCTTGCCCATGGTATTGCGCGGCAAGTGCGCCGCGAAGAATACGCGTTTGGGCACCTTGAAATTGGCGAGTCGTTCACGCAGCGTCGCGATCATGGTCGCCGCGTCCGGTTTGGCGCCCGGCGCCATGACGACTATGGCGACGACCCCCTCGCCGAAGTCTGCATGCGGCACGCCGATCACGGCCGATTCGACGACGCCGTCCAGCGCATCGATCACCTGTTCGATCTCGCGCGGATACACGTTGAGGCCGCCGCTGATGATCATATCCTTGTTGCGGCCCATGATGGTCAGATAACCGTCGTTGCTGAACCGGCCCTGGTCGCCGGTCCGGAAGAACCCGTCGGACGTGAACTCGGCTGCGGTTCGTTCCGCGAGCCGCCAGTAACCCGTAAAGACGTTCGGACCCCGGACCTGGATTGCGCCGACATGCCCCGGCGCGACAGGTGCCCCGTCCGCATCAACGACCCGAATATCGACGCCCGGCAGGGGCGGTCCGACGGTGCCCGGCCGCCGTTCGCCGTCCAGCGGGTTCGAACTGAGCATCGAGGTTTCCGTCATGCCATAGCGTTCGAGAATCGCGTGACCGGTGCGGGCACGGAATCGTTCATGGGTTTCCTTCTGCAGCGGCGCCGATCCGGAGATGAACAGCCGCATCGAACGACAGGTTTCCGGGGCGAAGCGCTCGTCGCCGAGCAGCCGGGTGTAGAAGGTCGGGATGCCCATCATGACGGTCGTCGACGGCAGGTGTTCGATGACGGTCGCCACGTTGAACTTCGGCAGGAACACCATCGAGCTGCCGCTCGTCAGTACGCAGCCGAGCCCGACGAACAGGCCATGGGCGTGATAGATCGGCAGGGCATGCAGCAGCCGATCGTCGGCCGTGAAACCCCAGGCGGCGACCAGCGTCGCGGTATTGGCGGCAAGATTGCCGTGGCTCAGCATCGCACCCTTCGGCGTGCCTGTCGTGCCGGAGGAATACAACAACACCGCCGTGGTGTCCGGGTCGCAGTCGACGGGCGGCACGTCGTCGGTGCAGTCGGCCGCGCCGTCGGCGAGGCTGCCGTCGCCGGCAGCGTCCATCGTCAGTAGCCGGCATTCGCGCCCGGCCGTCAGCGCGGCAAACCGGTGTTCGTCGGCCGGGTCGCAGACGATGATCCGCGGTTCGGCGTCACCGATAAAAAATGCCAGTTCCGAGTCCCGGTAGGCATCGTTCAACGGATGGTAGATGAAACCGGCGCGCAGGCAGGCGAGGTACAGCCAGACGGCCCGTGGCGATTTGGGCACCTGAACGGTAACCCGGTCGCCGGGCCGGGCGCCGACGCGGGACAGATATTCGGCGATGCGCGCGGATTCGCGCCAGGCATCGCCATAGCCGGAGGCATGGCCCGTCGGCGTCGTCAGCAGTGGCCGATCGCGGGCATCGCGCTCGGCCCACGCAAATGTGGTGAACAGATTCGTCATCGTCGACACTGGATCCGTGCCGGCGCGGTGCCGGCACCGGGATTGTTGGGGGGCTTATTGATCGTGTGCGAACGAAAATTATATAAATGATTAATTTTGAAAGCGAATCAGGCGCAATAACGTATGGACGCCCGGCCCCGTCCGGCGGCCAAAGAGCCGCCCGCAACCACCGTCGCGTTGTTTGTCACGTGCCTCGTCGACCTGTTCAGGCCGGCGGTCGGTCTGGCCGCGGCGCAATTACTCGAGCAGGCCGGATTTGACCTCTGCGTGCCGGCGCAGGGCTGTTGCGGCCAGCCGAATTTCAACAGCGGCGATCGCGACGGTGCACGGCGGATGGCGGCCGGCATCATCGAGCAATTCGCCGGTTTCGATTACGTCGTGGCGCCGTCCGGGTCCTGCGCGGCGATGCTCAGGCACCACTATCCGGCGCTGTTCGACGACGACAGTGCGACCGGCCGAGCGGCACGCGACCTGGCCGACCGCACCTGGGAGCTGACCAGTTTTCTCGTCGATGTGGCCGGCGTGGCGTCCGTTGATGCGACGTTCGATGGTGTGCTGACCTACCAGGATGCCTGCTCCGGACTCAGGGAACTGGGCGTGCGCGGGCAACCGCGACGCCTGTTGTCGACGGTCGCGGGCAGCGAGTTGCGCGAGATGGAGCAGCCGGATGCGTGCTGCGGCTTCGGCGGTCTGTTCTGCGTCAAATATCCCGAGGTGTCCGGTCGGATCGCCGACGCGAAGATCGACGCCATCGTCGCGACGGGCGCGGATATCGTCGTGGCCGGAGATCTCGGTTGCCTGCTGCAGATCGAGGGTCGGCTGCATCGGCTGGGAAAGACCACGCGGGCCGTACATGTCGCTGAGGTGCTGGCTGGAACGATCGACGGGCGGAACGATGCGGACGACGAGTAACCGGTTTCCGGAGTCCGCCGATGCGGCGCTGACGGATGCGACGCTGCAGGCGTCGCTCGAACAGGTGCGGCACGTGATGCCGCAGATTCGATCGGCCGCAACGGCCCAATGCGATGATTTTGCGCAGTTATGTGACCGGGCGGCAGACATCAGGCGCACGTCGATCGGCGCGCTCGACCGCCTGCTCGAGACCTTCGAGCGCGCCGTCGTCGCCTCCGGCGGTCACGTGCACTGGGCGCGGGACGGCGATGAGGCGACGCGAATTGTGACCGGCATCTGCGCCGCGTCCGGCGCCCGCCGCGTTATCAAGAGCAAGTCGATGGTCACCGAGGAAATCGAGCTTAACGCGGCGCTCGAAGTGGCCGGGTACGAGGTGACCGAGACCGATCTGGGCGAATACATCATCCAGCTGCGCGGCGAGAAGCCGAGTCATATCCTCGCGCCGTCGCTGCATGTCACGCTCGCCCAGGTCGGTGAGACATTTCATGCCCGGCACGGCATCGAACGCGATGCGCCGCCCACCGATGCCGACGAGATGCTGATGGAAGCGCGCCGGGTCTTGCGTGACAGGTTTCTGGATGCGGATGTCGGCATCACCGGCGCGAACCTGCTCATCGCCGACACCGGCGGCGCCGTGATTGTCACGAATGAGGGGAACGCGGATCTGGCGATGATCCTGCCCGATACGCATATCGTCGTCACCGGCATCGAGAAAGTCGTCGCCTCGCTGCCCGATGCCGGCGCGATCCTCAAGGTGCTGGCGCGTTCGGCGATCGGCGAGCGAATGGCCAACTACACGACGTTCGTTCATGGTCCACGCCAGGACGGCGAGGCGGCGGGGCCGGAAAATTATCATGTCGTGCTCGTCGATAATGGCCGCAGCGACATGCTCGGCAGCCCGTTCCACGACATGTTGCGCTGTATCCGCTGTTCGGCCTGCCTGAATCACTGTCCGGTATATACCGCCGTCGGCGGTCATGCGTATGGATCGGTCTATAGCGGGCCGATGGGCGCCGTGCTGACGCCGGCTTTTGCCGGGCTGCCGGCAACGTTTCATCTGCCGCAGGCCTCGACGCTGTGTGGACGCTGCGCGGCGGTCTGCCCGGTCGGTATCCCGTTGCCGGCCTTGCTGCGCAGCTGGCGCGAACGGGCGTTCGACCGGTCGCTGACGCCCGCCGGTGAACGCGTCGGGCTGCGGGCCTGGTGCTTCGTGAATCGCCGGCCGTTTTGGTATCGCGCGGTTACGGCGCTGACCCGCACGATCCTGCGCGGCCGGTCGGTGCGAGACTCGGACGGGCGACGGTGGATTCGTCGCCTGCCCGGATTCGCCGCGGCGTGGACCGCTGCTCGCGATCTGCCGGCGCCGGCGGCGCACTCCTTCCAGTCGCTGTGGCGACAGCGCCGGGCGAGGAGGTCACCATGACCGGCGACGCAGCGCGCGCGCAGATCCTGGCCCGAATACGTGCGGGGCTGGCGTCGGTTGCATCACACCCGGTTGCCACGGCGGTTCGTTCGCCGGAGACCGCCGATCACGGCGTCGTGATCGCGCGATTTCGACAGCACGCGCACGAGGCGGCCGCGACCACCGAGCGCATTCCCGCGTTCACGGACATCCCGGCGTCCGTCGCCCGTTACCTGCGCGGGCTGGAGTTGCCGACGCAGGCGCTGATTGCCGACGATATCCGCGCGCTCGGCGGTTTTCGCGAGCGGCCCGACGAACTCACCGTCATCGATCGTCCGCTGCGTCCCGACGGAGATGCGGTCGTGACCGGCTGCTATGCCGGCGTCGCGGATGCCGGGGCCGTCGTGACGGTCTCGGCCGCGGGTTACCCGGTTGCGATGAACTTCCTGGCCGAGACGCATGTTGCGGTCGTGCCGGCAAACCGGATTTTCGCCGATCACGATGCGTTGTGGGCGTGCTTCGACGATGAATTCGGCGACGCCCGGCCGCGGATGATGAACTGGATCGTCGGTCCGTCACGGACAGCCGATCTCGGCGTGCCGAGCAAGCTCGGCGCGCACGGGCCGGCGCGGGTGCATTTGTTGATTGTCGATGAGTGATGAACGCGTGGATGTGGTGGCTCGGAATCGTTTTGAGTCTTTACCCGGGTCGGCCATTTTCGTCAGGCAGGCCTCAAAAACGCCGCAAGCGGCGTTAAGGTTTCATCCCAAGGGCACTTCCTTCGGGCGTTGAGACCTGCCTGACGAAAATGGCCTTCGACACATTCGTGGAACGATGACGGATGCCCGGCACGCGTACCACAGAACTGTCCCGGTTTTTTTCCGTCTTTGATACCTCAAAAACCTTCAAGCCGCTTGCGGCGTTTTTGAGGTATCAAAGACGGAAAAAAACCGGCACGGCTATGAACCGGAAACGTGGCAGATAGCCGCATTTTTGAAGAGCAGCGATTCAGGTCAAGTTTTTCGGTAGCATCCACGATCCGGTAACACAAGAATTTCGAGAGAGAGCCAGTATGAGTAGAGACAATGACTCCTTCGTCGTCAGCCCGATGCGTGACAACTGGTA
>JAJFJS010000068.1 GCA_021773815.1 Gammaproteobacteria bacterium | reverse complement strand
CTGGTCGATCGAGTTCCTGGGCCTGCAGTCGAACCGAGACGCTGCCAAGTCGGAAGACGGGCTGCTGTCGAGCCTCCTCGGTACCGACGCGTTGCGCGCGCTGCTCGAAAAGTTCGGGTTGGACGGCGTCGTCGGCTTCATCGAGCAGGTATTTGGATTGATCGATGAGTTCCGCGGCCTGATCGACGACCTCACCAGCATCGTGACCGCGGTGACCGATTACATCACCGGCGTGTCGCAGACGATCCGCGCAGCGATCGCCCGGGTGCGCGGTGCTCTCGCCGACGTCCAGGAGCTGATCTCTCGCGTTGAGCAGGCGATCGAGCAGGTAGGCGACCTCCCCAACCTGATCGCCAGTGAAGCGAGCTTGGTCCGTCAGTCGTACCCGGGAATCGTCGAGAGCGAGTCGAACGGGATCCAGCTCAACGACGCGCTGCGCTCGGTGCGAGATCTGCTCGCAGCATTGGTGGCCCAGCCGCAGAACTTCGCCGAGCTCGTCGACGGAGCGCCGATTCTCCCGCAGACAATCACCGTCCAGGTGCAGCCAGGGATCACCATCGAGCGTCTGGCGAAAACCAGCAACACTGACGTCAACACTCTGATTCAAGCGAACCAGATCGAATACCCGTTCATGGACTCGCGCGAGCGGCCGGAGGCGAAGGCTGCCCGTATCGAGGGGGAGATCGCAGCGTTCCAAGCCCGAGACGATGCGACGATTGCCGCCGGTGGCGCGGCTCAGTACACCGAGTCGATCGCCACCCTGCAGGGCGACCTCGTCGCGGCCGAGCTCGAGGTGCAGACCAACCCCGCCTTGCCTCACGTTCTGTACGCCGGCGACCCGATCAGGCTGCCGCAAGAACGGCCGGAACTCATCCCGAGCGTGGTGGGGATCAGCGGCGACCGGTTGAACATCATCGCCGCGGCGACTGGTGCAGTGGTGACCGAGGAAGAGCGCCTGTTCGGAATCGATCTGGCCCTCACCCAGCGCGGCGATCTCGAATGGGATCCCGACCTGGTCGACCTGAGAGTGGTTCGCGGCCTCGACAACATCGGCGCCGCACTCTCGCGCTACATGCGTCTTCCGTTGGGGGCGCTCAGGTTCGCGCCGGAGATCGGGAACTTCGCCTTCGACGACCTCGCGCGATGGCAGACCAAGGCCGAGAGCCGAATGCTCGCGATGTCGATTCACCAGACGCTGTCCCAAGATCCGCGGGTCCGCCGCATTCTCGACATCAACGCGGTCACTCATGAGGGGGAATCCCTCCTCAAGTTCAACGCCGAGCTGATCGACGGCCGACGGGTTCCCGACCTGCGAACGCCACTCCCGGAGGCTGCGTAAATGCCGCTGAACATTCCGACCGCCGCCGAGCAACGGAACCGGGTCATCCTCCGGATGCTTGCCCGTGACGTAGCGCTCACCGACCTGACGCAGGGCTCGGTCCTCCGGATTCTCCTCGAGGAGATGGGGATCGAAGAGTTCCAGCGGCTCTACGCAGGACTCGATCGAGATCAGCGGCAGTGGTTCATCAACTCAGCCGAAGCCGAGCACCTCGACCGGAGAGTCGCGGACTTCGGCCTGATCCGACACCCGGCGCGCGCGGCTACTGGATTCCTCAAGATCAGCAACACGGCGGCCCAGGTCATCTCTATTCAACCGGGGACCATCTATCGCACCCAGCCGGACTCGACCGACGCTGTGAAGCGGTACCAGGTGTTGCCGAACCCAGACGATCCGGTCGACGGGGTGTGGACTTCGTCCGTTATCGACGGCAACGAGACCGTGATTCCGAAAGTCGAGGCGCTCACCCCTGGTCCAGAGGGGAACACGCCCGCCGCGACCATCGTGACGCTCGAGAACTTGGTGGATCCGTTCCAGGAGACGATCACCAACGAGCTCCCGCTGGTAGACGGCCGCGGAGTCGAGAGCGATTCGGAGCTTCGTGAGAGATTCCGGAAGTTCCTCGACGGGCTCACGCGCGGCACTCGAGCATCGATCCGGTTCCACCTGGTCAACTACGTCGATGCCACGGGGGCCCGACCGGTCAAGAGCGTCGCCCTGGTCGAGTGGGGCGGTCAGTCGCTGCTCTCGAGTACGACCGGGCTGCCGGTTGCGCTGAAAATTTACATCGAAGACGGCACAGGCAGCGCGAGCGCCGGGCTTGTCGCTGAGATCCAGACTCTCGTCGACGGGGACGACACCGAAGCGAGCCCCGGTCTTCACTCGGCTGGGATCCCAACCGAGGTGTTGGCGGCGAGCCCACTCCCCGTGACGGTGGTTCTTCGGGCCGTGGCGCGCGCGGATGCGAGCCCGTCGGAAGTGAAACGGCTCGTTGAGGAATCGGTCCGTGCCCACATCGGCCGGTTGCCCGTTGCCGGGCAGCTCATCACCGGCGAGCTCCAAGGGCAGCTGATCCACGCGCAGCTGTTTCGCGAGGTGATGAACGTCCCGGGTGTGCTCGAGGTCCAGTTCGCCGCGCCCACAGCCAACGTACCGGTACCGATCGGCCGCAAGGCGATGCCCACGGTCATCACGGTCACGGTGGAGACGGTCTGATGGCTTGCGACCCGTGCCCAGCTCTGACGGTTCCGGTGACCGACCCCGTCGACATCCTAAAGCGGCTGCCCGAAGCGCTGTTCGATTTCAGGCGACCCGCTGCCGGGAATCCGGGCGCGGTGTTCGATGAGATCTTCTTCGACGAGACGATATTCGGACCGATCGACCCGACCGAGCCCACGCCGCAGTACGAGATCGCGCGATTCCTCGCACAGGAAAAGGATGCGTTCGTGCTCGAGTGGCGGCGCGCCGTTTCGCTGCAGCTCGGGTTGGGAATTCTCCAGTCCGACGGCAGCCACCAGTGCCCGCACGCGGAAGGCGAAGATCTCGATCGAGTCGCCGAGCAGTACGGAGTACCGCGGCCGCTTGGGTTCTCGGACTGCTGTTATTGGCAGCTCGTTCTGTTGGTGCTGTTCAAGCCGGGGACGACGCGGTGGCTGATCTCAGAGATCTGCGACCTCTACACCGGGCTTCGTCCGTCGATGATCGAAGAACCGGCCAAGCTCATTCTGACATGGCCGGTTAACGGCGGGCCGAGCGCCTTCGATGACCGGACTGACGACCCCGAGCCGGGCGGATGGGCGTACGACAATGACTCGGTGTTCGATGGGGATATTCCTCTACCCGGCGAGCCGCAGGCCGCACACGGCTACTGGCACGATCAAGCCGCATCCCCCGGCGTTGGGGACTTAGTGACGGCGTACGGAGACGGGCCGGACGGCGCCGGGTTGGGCCTCACGCTGGATCTAGCGATCGGGCGGGTAAAGGCCGCTGGCGTCGCCGTCTCCCACATCAGCCGCCCAGTCGATGGGATTGGCGGGTGTTTCGGCGAAACGAGACGTGGCCCGCTCAGCAATCAGGTCTGGGCGTAGGCGAAGGGAGTACTGAAAGTGCCTTTGAAACAAGTCCAAGTAGGAATCAATCAGCGGAACGTGTCGACGGATATGAACGACGCCGGCGACTTTGCTCGTACCGGCCTGGCGCTGGCGCTGAAGTCGTTCATGAGCCCCGGGACTGATGGTCGGATCTTTCGCGGCGGCGAAGTGCAAGCGACATCACCCGCCTCGAAGAATGTCGAAGTGCTCCCTCTCGCTGGTATCGACTCGAGCGGAGAGTTGCTGATCCTGGAGGCCCTCACTCCCGAGGCGATCGCCGACAACGCGAGTGGAAACCCCCGGATCGATCTCGTGAGCGTGAACGTCACGTTGACCGACACCGACAACGAGAGCCGAAAGTTCTGGAATCCAACATCTTTGATTTGGTTCGACGACCCCACCAACACGACCAAGACACTCGTTACGGGCGTGACGGTCACTCAAGGTGTTCCTTCGGCTACGCCGGCGATACCAGCTACACCAGCTGGCCACATTGCGTTGGCGACAGTCGCCGTCGCCGACGGATTCACTGCGATCCAGGATGCCGACATCACGGCGATCGAGGCGTCGCTGACCACTCCGATCAGAGTGAAAACCTGGCAATGGTCCGACTACGCCGGCATCCCGTTGCAGTCGACTCCGTTTGAGACTCCCGACCTGATGGAAGTGTCTGTTCGGTCGGGGAGCATGGCCGTCATTCTGGCCCAAGTCGGTGTCAAGATTCCGCTC
>JAJFJS010000067.1 GCA_021773815.1 Gammaproteobacteria bacterium | reverse complement strand
GGTGACGGCTATGTCATCGCGCGCCTGGCCCGCGCTGCCGGGATCGGTGTTTCGGTGGTTGCCATTGCGGATCCGCAGACATTGCGCGGCGATGCGCGCACGGCGTTTGATGATTTTCAGGCCAGCGGCGAAGTCGTCGCGATGGCTGCGGCCTGGGCGGCGCATCCGGATCTGATTGTCGATGCGATGCTGGGCACCGGCATCGACCGGCCCGTCACCGGCGTCTGGCGGGAGGCGATCGAGGCGATCAATGCCACGGACCTGCCGGTCGTCGCCGTGGACGTGCCGTCGGGCCTCAACGGCGCGACCGGGGCGGTCATGGGCGCTGCCGTCCACGCCCGGCTGACCGTGACCTTCGTCGGCCGCAAGCAGGGGTTTTATCTCGGCGCCGGACCGGACCATGTCGGCGAGGTCTGTTTTCATGACCTCGAGATACCGTTTGACGCGGTCGCGCATATCGATCCGGCGCTGGAGCGCTTCGGCGCCGACGACCTGGCCGCGCTGCTGCTGCCGCGCCGGGCTACCGATCACAAGGGCCGGTTCGGTCATGTGCTGATCGTCGGTGGTAATGTCGGTATGGCCGGCGCGGCCCGGCTGGCCGGCGAAGCGGCCTTGCGCAGCGGCGCGGGCCTGGTCAGTGTCGCGACCCGGCCGGAGTCCGTCGCCGTCGTCGGCGCCGGGCGTCCCGAATTGATGGTGCGCGGCGTAAGCTCGCCCGCCGACCTCGATGCGTTACTGGCCCGCGCGAGCGTCGTCGCGCTGGGGCCGGGTCTCGGTCAGGATGACTGGGCGCACGGCTTGATGCGACATATCCTCACGGCCCAACAACCCAAGGTACTCGATGCGGATGCGCTGAACCTGCTGGCTGGCGCCCCCGAGCATCGCGATGACTGGATCCTGACGCCGCACCCCGGGGAGGCGGCCGGGTTGCTCGGGCAGACGACAGCCGAGTTACAGGCCGAGCGACTCGACGCACTGCGGGCATTGAACGAGCGGTACGGCGGCGTGGCTGTGCTGAAGGGACGCGGTTCGCTGATCGGCGCCGCCGGTTGCAGACCCTGGGTCATCGACGCCGGCAATCCCGGGATGGCGACCGCGGGCATGGGCGACGTGTTGACGGGCATCTGCGCCGGCCTGCTGGCGCAGTATCCCGGCGACCTGCTGCGGTCCGCGGCGGCGGCCGCCTTTGCGCATGCCGTCGCCGGCGACCGGGCCGCGGCGGCCGGCCCGCGCGGGTTGCTGGCCGGTGATCTGCTCGCGCAGCTGCGCGGTGTGCTCAATCCAGCGAACCTGTGACCGGCGCAACCCTGCAACTCGACTCGGATGCCGCTACCCAGTCCGCCGGCGGGGAGCTGGCGCAAGCGGTCCGCGCGGCCGGCATCGAGTCGCTGGTCGTGTATCTGCACGGCGACCTGGGCGCCGGCAAAACAACGTGGGCGCGCGGGTTCCTGCGCGGTCTCGGCCACGTCGGGCGTGTGCCGAGCCCTACCTATACGCTGGTCGAGCCGTACACGGCGGGTGGCTATGCGGTGGCGCATGTCGACCTGTATCGCCTCGTGTCGCCTGATGAGGTCGATGCGCTCGCGTTGGCCGAACTGACCGGCCCCGGGACGATCCTGCTGATCGAATGGCCGGAAAACGGCGGCGACCGGCTGCCGGGGGCAGACCTGCGGGTCGAGCTGGCCATCGATGCCGCCGGGCGCGCATTGCGCCTCGTGCCGTTGTCGGCGGTTGGGAATCTCGTTGCATTGCAAAAAATTTACTAAAAGGGGTTGTAGAAAGTGTCTGTATCCATATAATTTTCCTACGAATGTGATTATGTTATCTGGGTGCCACGCACATTAAGCGCGGCTGTCGGGGGTCGACGGGAGCATGTTGGAGTTTCGCGCGAGTTGCGGGCGCCTGAGTCATCGGTGTTCCGCGTTCGGTCACTGTGTCGCGATGATTGCGATCGTCGCGTTGCTTTCTGTTGCCGCGTCTGCGGCTGCGGCTGCGGCGCCGGTCGTCGAGGTCTCCGGTATCCGGATCGCGACCGAGGCCGGCAAGACGCGCGTGGCGCTGGACCTGAATCGTCGCGTCGAACACAAAGTCTTCACGCTGTCCAAACCCGACCGGGTCGTCATCGACATCATGCCGGCACGCATCGAGCGTTCGGCATTGCCGTTACCTGGCGGCACAGGTGCGGTCCAGCGCATTCGCACCGCGAATCGTCGCGACGGCAGTGTCCGGATTGTGCTCGATATGGCCACGCCGGCGAGGCCGCGCAGTTTCCTGCTGGCCGCCAACGGAGCGCAGGGCGATCGCCTGGTCGTCGATCTGATGCCGCTCGGCACGCCGCGCACCGTCAGGAAGGCGCCGTCGCAGGCCGCCGTTAGTCCGCGGGCCGCCGCGCCGGTCGGCCGGGATATCATTATTTCGATTGATCCGGGACACGGGGGCAAGGATCCGGGCGCGCACGGGCCGACCGGTGTCCGGGAAAAAGATGTCGTGCTGCGCATCAGCCAGGAACTGGCCGCGATGATCGATGCCGATCCGTATATGCGTGCGCACCTGACGCGTGACGGCGACCGTTTTATACAATTGCGGCACCGCATGGAATCGGCGCGGGCCGCCGAGTCCGACCTGTTCGTGTCGATTCACGCCGATGCGTTCAAGGACCGTCGGGTCCGCGGCGCGACGGTGTATGTGCTGTCGTCCAAGGGCGCCTCGGACGAGGCGTCGAAGCGCCTGGCCGAACGCGAGAATGCGGCCGACCTGATCGGCGGTGTCAGCCTGACCGACAAGGATCAGACGCTGGCTTCGGTGCTGATTGACCTGTCGCAGAACGCCGCGTTGAGCACCAGCATCGACGTCGGCGCCGAAATCCTGCAACAGATCAGCACCGTCACGAAGGTGCGCAAACGTCAGGTCCAGCAGGCGCCGTTCCTGGTGTTGAAGTCGCCGGACGTACCGTCGGTGCTGATTGAAACGGCGTATATTTCCAATCCGAGCGACGAGAATAATCTGACCAGCCGCCAGTATCGCCAGCGACTGGCGCGGGCGATGTTTGACGGTATACGGCAATATTTTGCCGCCAATCCCCCGATCGGGACGCGCATGGCGCAGGTCATGCAGGATCGCGGTCCGGTGCGGATGGTCGAGCATGTGATCACGCGCGGCGATACGCTGAGCGGCATCGCCGATCAATACCGCGTGCCGGTGCGGCTGATCCGGGCGGCCAACCGGCTGCCGAACGACAAGATCGTCGTCGGTCGCGTACTGCATATTCCGCGCGCACACGATATTTAGCCTGCCTGGCAGCCCGCTGGAAGAATTCTTCAGATCGCCCCGGTCTGCCGGGAATGGCGGTTCGCGATGCCGGGTGAACCACGATCACGGTCTGGCGTGACCGCTGCGATTCTTTATCCGGATTCTATTTCCGGCGGGATTCTGAAAGAATCGAACCATGACGATTCATCAACTGCCGCCCCACTTGATCAACCAGATTGCCGCCGGAGAAGTGGTCGAACGCCCGGCGTCGGTCGTCAAGGAGTTGCTTGAGAACAGCCTTGATGCCGGTGCGAGTCGTATCGAACTCGATATAGAGAAGGGCGGCATGAAGCTGTGTCGCGTGCGAGATAACGGCAGCGGCATGACGCCCGACGAGTTGCCGCTGGCGCTGGCGCGCCATGCGACCAGCAAGATTGCCAGCCTGGAAGATCTCGAGCGCGTCGCCTCGCTCGGGTTTCGTGGCGAAGCGCTGCCGAGTATTGCATCCGTTTCGCGCCTGCGGATGGTCTCGTGCCGGCGTGATGAGACATCGGCATGGTCGATGGATACGGAAAGCGGCGAGCTCCAGGCGCCGAAGCCCGCCGCCCATCCCGTTGGTACCTCGGTCGAGGTTCGGGACCTGTTCTTCAATACTCCGGCGCGGCGTCGATTCCTGAAGACGCCGCAAACGGAGTTCGGCCACATTCGCAAGGTGGCGGAAAAAATCGCGCTGAGCCGGTTCTCGGCGGCCTTGCGCCTGACGCACGACCATAAGACGGTGCTCGATGTCCCGTCCGCGGTGACGATGGCGGAAAAAGAACGGCGTTTGGCGAAAATCTGTGGTCAGGCATTCGTCGATCATACGGTTTACGTGGAGCGTGAGGCCGGGGGACTCTGTCTGACCGGCTGGATTGCGCGGCCGACTTTCTCGCGTTCGCAGACGGATTTGCAGCATTTCTTCCTGAACGGCCGGTCGGTGCGCGATCGCGTGATGGCACATGCGGTGCGGGCCGGATATCGTGATGTGCTGGCCCATGGCCGGCAGCCGGCGTTCGTGCTGTACCTGGATATGGATCCCGAACTAGTGGACGTGAATGCGCATCCGACAAAACAGGAAGTGCGCTTTCGCGACAGCCGTACCGTGCATGATTTTATTCGCCGCACCGTCGAGGCAGCGCTCGCCGAAAGGGCCGTGGACCGCGCGGCGTCGGCATCTTTCGCGCCGGTGCCTGGTGATCGGTCGGTCGGTGGCGCCGGCGCCGGTGCGCTGCGCCGTCAGGCGGGATTGCCACTCGGCGTTCGAACGGGCGCAGCGCTGGATGCCTACGCCGGTCTCGTGACCAACACACCGCTCGGCGCCGTTGCGGACCGGGAGGACGAAGACATCCCGCCGCTCGGTTTTGCGCTCGCGCACATCCACGGCGCATTTATCCTGGCGCAGAACGAGGCGGGTCTCGTGATCGTTGATGCCCATGCGGCACACGAACGGGTTACGTATGAGAAGCTCAAGGCTGCCGTCCGCGGGGAAGGATTGCAGATGCAGCCGTTACTGGTGCCGCTGGCGGTTGCCGTTGCCGAGCACGAGGCGGATCTGGCCGAACAGCACCGGGAATTCCTGTTGCGGGCGGGTCTGGAAGTCGATCGCAGCAGCCCGAAAGCGGTGACTATTCGTGCGGTGCCGACCCTGCTGCGCGGCGCCGACCCGGAGCACGTGTTGCGCGACCTGCTCAGCGATCTGCAGGAACACGGGTCGAGTGAGCGGATTGATGACCTGACCGACGCGGTACTGGCCGGCATGGCCTGCCACGGCTCCGTGCGAGCCAACCGGCCGTTGTCGCTCGACGAGATGAATGCGTTGCTGCGTGACATGGAGGCGACCGAGCGCAGCGATCAGTGCAATCACGGCCGTCCGACCTGGACGCTGTTGACGAAGCAGCAACTCGATAGCCTGTTTGCTCGCGGGCGCTGACCCGGGCGCGCATGTCGGCAGCCAACCATCCGCTGGTCGTGTGCCTGGTCGGTCCGACGGCCGCCGGCAAGACCGGTGTCGCCCTGCACCTGGCGGCCCGTTTGCCATTCGACATCGTCAGCGTCGACTCGGCGATGGTGTATCGCCACATGAATATCGGCACGGCAAAACCGCCGCCGGACGTACTGGCAACGGCGCCGCATCGGCTGGTCGATATCCTGGATCCGTGGGAGACTTATTCTGCCGGCCGTTTCCGCCGCGATGCGCTGCGCGAAATCGACGCCATCGTTGCCGCCGGGCGCGTGCCGTTGCTCGTCGGCGGCACCTTTTTATATTTCCGCGCGCTGGAACGCGGGTTGGCCGCACTGCCGGCGGCCGATGCGGCCGTGCGGGCCGACATCGATGCGCGCGCGGCCGTCGCCGGCTGGCCCGCGCAGCACGCGCGTCTCGCCCGGCTGGACCCGCCGACGGCGGCGCGTATCGGGCCGAACGATCGCCAGCGAATTCAGCGGGCGCTGGAAGTCATCGAACTCAGCGGTCAGCGATTGTCGGACCTGCGGCGAACGGCGGCGGCCCGGCCCCCGGAATTCGAGTATCTGCGCCTCGCGCTGGTGCCGTCCGAACGGCGAGCGTTACACGAGCGCATCGCATTGCGTTTCGAACGGATGCTGGGTGACGGTTTCGTGGCGGAGGTTGAACGCTTGCGGGCAATGCCGAATATGAACGCCGAATGCCCGTCGATGCGCGCGGTCGGGTATCGGCAATTGTGGGGGTTCCTGGACGGGCAGTGCGACCGGGAGGAGGCGGCGCGGCGAGCGGTAGTCGCGACACGCCGGCTCGTCAAGCGGCAATTGACGTGGTTGCGCGGAGAATCCGGCATGGTGGAGTTCGATTGTCTGCGGGATGATGTCGCCGAGCAGGTCATGCGACGGGTGGCCGCACATGTCCGGATATGAGCCTGTCGCTCGCGAATGATGCAATATTGGCGGGGTCGGGCTAGAATTTCGCCCGTGAGGCGATATCAGGCCGTGCTGGCAATATAACAATGAACAAGAACAGGAGTCGAAGATGACCAAAGGGCAAACGCTGCAGGATCCGTTTCTGAATCTGTTGCGCAAAGAAAAAGTGCCTGTATCCATTTACCTCGTGAATGGCATTAAGCTCCAGGGCACCATCGATTCCTTCGATCAATTTGTCGTGCTGCTGAAAAACAGCGTGAACCAGATGGTTTACAAGCACGCGATTTCGACGGTTGTCCCGACCCGCAATATCCGGCTGCCCGCCGGGGACGGAGGCGAGGAGTAGGTCAAACGCCGGTATCGAATACCGGGCATTGGCCCGCTTACAGCATTCATGGATGAATTCGCGGGGACCCTGATGGGAGCGGCTCGGCCGGCCGGGACGCGGATTGTTTGATCGTCCCAAGCGCGGTGAACGCGCCCTTCTGATTAATGTGCGAGTCGATCCGCCGTCCCTTCGCGATGATGAGGATGAATTCCATTCGCTGGCGCTCGCGGCCGGCGCCGAGGTCGTTGGCCGGTTGTCGGCGCGGGTGCGGTCGGTCAATCCGAAATACCTCGTGGGTGCGGGCAAACTGGATGAAATCAAGGCGCTCGCCGATGCCTCGGAGATCGACATTGTCCTCGTCGATCATGCGCTGACCCCGGCGCAGGAACGGAATCTGGAAACCGCCCTCCAGCGGCGGGTGGTCGATCGGACCGGCCTGATACTCGATATATTTGCCCTGCGCGCGCGGACCTTCGAAGGCAAATTGCAGGTTGAACTGGCCCAGCTCGAACACCTGTCGACGCGCCTCGTCCGCGGCTGGACGCATCTGGAGCGGCAGAAAGGCGGCATCGGTTTGCGCGGACCGGGCGAAACACAGTTGGAAACCGACCGGCGGCTGGTCGGGCAGCGGATCCGTCGCTTGCGGGCGCGGCTCGAGCGATTGGCGCTGCGACGGGGGCTGGCCCGCCGGCAACGGCAGCGACGCGAGTTGCCGACCGTGTCACTGGTCGGCTACACGAATGCGGGCAAGTCGACACTCTTTAACCAGTTGACCGACGCGCGGGTGTTCGTGGCGGATCAGTTGTTTGCGACGCTGGATCCGACCATACGGCGCATTGAATTGCCGGTCGGCGGCCCGGTGGCATTGGCCGACACCGTCGGATTCGTGCACGACCTGCCACACGAACTCGTCGCGGCGTTCCAGTCGACGCTCGAAGAGACCGTCGATGCGGACCTGATTCTGCACGTCGTCGATTGTGCCGACCCGGAGCACCTGGAGCGGATCAAGGACGTCGATGAGGTCCTGAATCAGATCGGCGCAGGGGATCGCCCGCTGGTTCAGGTCTACAATAAGACTGATATACTCGGTGTCCCGCCGAGGATTGACAGGGCTGCCGATGGCAGCGTGGCCAGGGTCTGGTTATCGGCCGCTACGGGACAGGGCACAGAAATACTGCTGGAAGTTATCGCTGATGCGCTGCATAAGGACAGGGTCAGCGGGACCGTCCGGCTCGGCGTATCCCAGGCCAGGCTGCGCGCCCTGCTCTACGAACGAGCGACCGTCGTGGATGAGCGAATCATGCAAGACGGCGGTTGGGAGTTGGATGTGGAGATCGATCGCCGCGGGTTTCAGGATCTGCAGCGGCGCGAAGATTTACAGATAGTTTGACGGGTGACTGACGCTGGGTCGGTTGCCGTGAATTTGGCAAAGATCGGAATGCTTATGGCTTGGAATGACTCAGGGAACGGCAAGAATCCGTGGGACCGCGGTGGCGGCAGCGGCGACGGACCACCGGATCTCGACAAGATCGTGCGTGACTGGCAGCGCCGGTTCAATTCATTGTTCGGCGGCAAGGGCGGCGGCGGTCGCAGCGGATCCGGGACGGCGAAGCCCCCGGGTGGTGCGGCGATCCTGATCATCGTTCTCGTCGCGATCGCGGGCTGGCTCGCGACCGGCCTGTATCGGGTCAACGCCGATGAGCGCGGCGTCGTGTTGCGGTTTGGCGCTTTCGTCACGGCGACGCCCCCGGGCCTGCGCTGGCACCTGCCGTTTCCGATCGAAACCGTCGAGAAGGTTGGCGTCACGCGCGTCAATAACCTGCGCCAGCAGACACGCATGCTGACAGCCGACGAGAATATCGTCGTCGTCGATCTCGTCATCCAGTATAAGAATGCAGATCCGAACGCTTACCTGTTCAATGTGTTGGACCCGGAGGGGACACTTGCTGACATTAGCGAGAGCGCGATTCGCGAGGTCATCGGCAAGAACACGGCCGATTTCGTGTTGCTCGAAGGCCGTGCCCAGATCGCGATATCGACGCAGCAATTGATCCAGGAAGCGATCGATGAGTATGGAGCCGGGATCATCATCACGACGGTCAACCTGCAGGATACGAACTTCCCGAGCCAGGTCGAGGCCGCGGTGCAGGATGCGATCAAGGCCCGCGAGGACAAGGCTCGGCTGGCATTCGAGGCGCAGTCCTATGCGAATGACATTCTGCCGAAGGCGCGTGGTGAATCGATGCGCAGATTGAATGATGCCGAGGCCTACCGGGCACGGGTCATCGCCGATGCCGAAGGTGAGGCGTCGCGCTTCGAGCAATTACTCGTGGCCTACGAGAAGGCACCGTCGGTGACGCGCGAGCGCCTGTATATCGAGGCGATCGAAGAAGTCTTCGGCAATTCGAACAAGGTATTGCTCGATGCGGAGGGCAGCGGAAACATGATCTACCTGCCGATCGACAAGTTGCTCGAACAGGGGCGTGGTACCGGCGCGGGTTCGACGAGTGGTTCGACGCCACAGGCCGTCAGCCCGGGTTCGACCACTACGTCGCGTCGCTCCGGCGACGATCTCAGATCGAGAAGGAGCCGGCAATGAACAGTCTTCGCCTGAGCGCATTCGGCATTGCGGCCGTCGTCATCGTCATGATGATGTCGCTGTTTGCTGTCGACGAGCGGGAACTGGCCGTCAAGTTCCGGTTTGGTGAAATCATCGAATCGAATTTCGAGCCCGGCTTGCACGTCAAGATTCCGATTATCAACAACGTCCAGTTTTTCCCGAAACAGATTCTGACCATCAAGAATCCGCAGGAACTGTTCCTGACCCGCGAGAAGAAGAATCTGTTCGTGGATTTCTTCATCAAGTGGCAAATTACCAATGTCGCAGACTACTATCGAGCGACGAGTGGTGATGAGGCGCGGGCTGCGCAGCGACTTCTTGAAATCGTCAAGGACGGCATTCGAGCCGAGTTCGCGAAACGCACCGTACCGGAAGTCGTAACGGCCGAGCGGCGCGAAATCATGGAGTTCATGCTGGCCAAGGCACGTGGTGATGCCGCAACGCTGGGCATCCATGTCATCGACGTGCGCGTCAAACGCATCGAGTTTTCCGATGATGTCAGCGAATCGGTCTTCAACCGCATGCGCCAGGAACGGGCGCGAACCGCTGCGGAGTTGCGCGCCGAGGGCGCCGAGACCGCCGAGCAGATCCGCGCGGAGGCGGATCGCGAGCGAACGGTCATTCTCGCCGAAGCGTATCGTGACGCGGAGAAGGTCAAGGGTCAGGGCGATGCGATATCGGCTGATACATACGCCGCGGCCTACGGGAAGAACGAGGAATTTTACCGATTTTTCCGGAGCATCCAGGCGTACAAGGAATCGATCGGCACCGGCAACGATATTCTCGTTCTCGATACGAACGGTGATTTTTTCCGCTATCTGAAGAATTCCGAGCAAGACTGATTCGTCCGGAATGGTTGGCGCTTTGGTCGTGTTGCGACGGGTCGTCAGTGAATCATGAACTGGAGCGATCTGTTCGCGGCGTTTGCGCTGTATCTCGTGCTTGAAGGCCTGATGCCGTTTGTCAGTCCGGCGAACTGGCGCAAGAGTTTGTTGCTGCTGTTGCAGTTCAAGGATGGTCAACTCCGGTATATCGGGTTTGCCAGTATTTTTTGCGGGTTGATCCTGTTGTTATTTGTCAGGAGCGGCGGCTAGGCGCCGCGTTTGGGTTTCTCAGGTCATGGCCAAGAGTATTGTTATCGTCGGCACGCAGTGGGGTGACGAGGGAAAGGGCAAGATCGTCGACATGTTGACGGATCGAGCCGCCGCTGTTGTGCGATTCCAGGGCGGGCACAATGCCGGCCATACGCTGTGGATCGACGGCGAGAAGACTGTTCTGCACCTGATTCCGTCGGGCATCCTGCGCGACGGCGTCGATTGCATCATCGGCAACGGCGTTGTCGTGCATATACCGTCGCTGCTCGAAGAATTTGATGCGCTGACGGCAAAGGGCGTACCGGTGGCCGCGCGTCTGCGGATCAGCGCCGCCTGCCCGCTGATCCTGCCGACACATATCGCCCTCGACCAGGCGCGGGAGAGGGCCAGCGGCCAGCAGGCGATAGGCACGACCGGCCGCGGGATCGGTCCCGCCTATGAGGACAAGGTCGCGCGTCGGTCATTGCGCGTTTCGGATCTGTTCGACCCGGCGCGCTTCGCCGCGCGGCTGGCTGCGGCGATGGAATTCCATAACTTCATGCTGCAAGAATACTATGGCGTCGAAACCGTCGACTTTGAGCAGACGCGCGATGCGTGGTTCGAAATGACGGGACGCATTCTGCCGCTCGTCATCGATGTGCCGGATTATCTGCACGACCTGCGCGCCAAAGGGAGCAATATCCTGTTCGAGGGTGCGCAGGGGACGCTGCTCGACGTCGATCAGGGGACCTACCCGTTCGTGACGTCTTCCAATACTACGGCGGGCGCGGCGGCTACCGGCACCGGCATCGGTCCGGGCGCCATCGATTACGTGCTCGGTATCGTCAAGGCCTATACGACGCGCGTTGGCGCCGGGCCATTTCCGACCGAACTGTTCGATGACATGGGCGAGCACCTGGCCAGGGTCGGCATGGAGTTCGGGGCCACGACCGGACGGCCGCGACGCTGCGGCTGGTTCGACGCGGTGGCGTTGCGCCGGGCAATCGTCAACAGCAGTGTATCCGGGCTGTGTGTGACCAAGCTCGATGTCCTCGACGGCCTCGAATCCATCAAGATTTGCGTCGGCTATCGCCTCGACGACGAAGTTACCGCTGCACCGCCGTTCCTGGTCAGTCGCTACGAGGATTGCGAACCGGTCTACGAGGAGATGCCCGGGTGGCAGACCTCGACGGTCGGTATCACGGAACTCGACAGGCTGCCGGACGAGGCGCAGGCTTATCTGCGGCGTCTCGAAGAGATTCTCGAGACGCCAGTCGTCATCGTCTCTACCGGTGCGGACCGTGACCAGAATATAGTCATCAGGCACCCGTTCGACTGAGCCGGACAGACAGCGAGGCTGACGTCCGGCTCGTGCGTCTCTCGGTTCGTGGTCTTTCAGGGGCGCGGGCGGGACAAGAACACGTCAACACGGCGGACTGGAGCATGGCGCTGGCACCGACACAACAACTCGACAGGCCCCGCGGCGCCGCGTCCCGCGCTAGCGGGCGGCTCGCGCTGTGCCTGTGTGTGTTGTTGCTGGCCGGATGCTCGGCCACGCGACTCGTCTATAACCAGCTGGACTGGCTGATCGTCTGGTATGTCAGTGATTTCTTCACACTGGAAGACGAACAGGAGGAGCGGCTCGAACTGCTGGTGCAAAAAAACGTCGACTGGCACCGTCGTGATCAATTGCCCCAATACGCCCGGCTGGTCCGTGAGATCGATCGCGATGTGGCAACCGGCGCCATCACGCTCGCGATGATCGAGCGCCACTACGCGCGGATGATCGAGTTGTGGGATGAATTCATCATGCAAACGACGCCGGATATCAGTGAGTTCTTCGTCTTGCTGAGCGCCGATCAAATCGACGAGTTCATCGAGAACCTGGAGGAATCGAACCAGGAACTCTGGGAGGACTATGCCGGCCAGACGGCGGAAGAGCGGCGTGAGAAGCGTTATGAAAGCACGATCCGGGCGATGGAGCGCCTGCTGGGCCGATTGTCGCGTGAGCAGAAGGATCTTGTGCGGTCGTATCAGGATGGCCTGCACGATGTGTCACTCGAATGGATGGCGAGTCGCCGGCAATGGCAGCAGGAATTTCGCAGCCTGGTTGTCGAGCGGCCACCGGAACCCGAATTCAGTCAGCGCATGGCGCGCCTGATGATGGCGCCCAATCATAACGATCGGGACGAATACCGGATGCTCGTCGACGAAAATCGGCTGTTGATGATGCGTATGATCATCGCGCTCGATGCCGAATTGACCGACAAGCAGCGGCAAAAATTCGGTCATCGAATGAAAAAACTGGCGCGCAATATTGAGATCCTGACGGCTCCGCAGACCTGACATAATCGGCAGAAAAGGTCGCCCTTTATGTCAATTGCATCGCATTGGCCGTAGCCGAATGCGTATGGTGGGTACAGGGAAGTGGAAGATTGCCGGCCGCCTGTAATGCGGACGGCAAGCGTCCGGATCCCGATGCATAACGACAAGATCCCGTTTAAGGGGCGCGACAATGAAAAAAACGATATCGCTGATGGCGGGCATCTGTGCCGTTATCGGTCTGGCCGCCAACGAGCCGCTCCAGGCAGAGCCGGCCGCCTATTCGGCGCTGGCAAACTTCGCAGCCGCACTGCCCACGGAACCGCGGGTGCTCGATTTCGATCGTATGCCGTCCGGGATGACGATCGAAAATGCAGCTTCGGCTGATGGCATCACGTTTCAGTACGACTTCGACGGGTTGGCGATGAAGGTCTCGCACCTGTACGCAACGACGTCTGCGCCGAATTTCCTCGGTACCGTCGACGGCGGCATGTTTCATGACGGCGATGATTTCACGCTGGCGTTCCCGCCGGGTCGCGCGATCGGCCTGTTCTTCATCTCGGCCGATCCGTTGCTCGACGGCGATATTACGGTCTCGGCGGCCGGTAAAACGGCCGCGCTCGTCGCTGAAGATGTGCACGCCATACTGAGCGACGGATCCCGGGTCTATTTTCTGGGCATCGTGGATGAGCAGGGTGCATTCACCAATGCCCGCGTTCATGCGCTGCCCGGCGGCTTCTTTCTGTACAACGTCGACGACATCATGACGGCTCCGTTGCACGATTCGGCCGTCGCCGCGGCCGGCAGGGACTATTCGGCCACCGTCGCCGCCGACCGGTAAAGCCGCCGACCGCGCGAGGCGCGGGGATATCACTCCGCGTGCTCCGCGTGATTGGATGCCGTCGATGTCGGATCGGCGCGTATTGTGATGGCATCACGCCTTGCCCGACGCGCACGGGCAAACTCACGGCATCCGAGTGTGCTGCTAAAATGCCGGCACTCCGGTTTTCGGGTTGCACAACCGCATGATCATGAAGTGGCTCCGGCGCATCGCCGGTATTCTCGTTGTTGCGCTGGCCGCCTATGGACTGTATTCGTTGTGGCCGCGAACCGAGCCGGTCGTCGATGTTTTTTACCCGACGAATTTCGCGGATGCTCCATATGGCGTCGTCGGATTTGAGTCGTTCAACGCAAAATCCGGCCGGGATTTTCACGACGGTGGCGTCAATGCCGTCCGGCAGACTGTTGGCGGCACGCTGGTGCTGCCGGACGACGCGTCGGCGACCAACCGGGTGCCGGCCATGGTCATCCTGCACGGTTCCGGCGGTGACTGGGTCGGGCGCAACACTAACCTGGCGATGTTCCTGGCGCGAAACGGCATTGCCGGGCTCGGCGTCGATACGTTTGCGTCGCGCAACCTGCGCAGCACCGACGGGTACCTCGAGCGCCTGGAGAAGGCGCCGATCTATACGCAGATGGCTGATGCGCTGAGCGCACTCAAAGCCTTGCAGGCACATCCGTTTATCGATCCGGACAGGATCGGCGTCACCGGGTTTTCGCTCGGCGCCGGATCGACGTTGT
This sequence comes from Gammaproteobacteria bacterium, assembly GCA_021773815.1. GTDB lineage: Bacteria > Pseudomonadota > Gammaproteobacteria > Steroidobacterales > SMWD01. Next base: position 132,717 of record JAJFJS010000067.1, on the reverse strand, counting down.
ACATGATGTTCGAGCCGGTCATCGAGACAGTGCTTGGCCGCGACGGGCCGCGATTTTCCGCTTATGCGATGTTTTACGGCGGCTGCATGGTCGAGTTTACCGATTTCCGGGTCGAGGGCAGTCCGTTGCTGATCATGATGGGCGAGGCGGACGAGTCGATGTCGATTCCGGCCTGCGAGCGGTTCCGTGACCGGCTCGCCGGGCTGGGTGTCGCGGTGGAACTGGTTACGTATCCGGGCGCCGGGCACGCGTGGGATGCGCCGTTCCCGCAGCAGTTTTTTCCGGGCAAGGTCGTGACGCGCGACTGCCTGATGCACTGGGGACCGGAAGGGCAGGCGACCGAGATGACCAGCGGCAAGTCGATGGACAATGCGTTCAACGCCTTTTCCGCACTGTCGCAGTGTGCGCACAGTGACGGGTACACGATGGGCAAGAATCCCGCGGCGGTCGAGCAGTCCAGCCGTGATCTGTTGCATTTTCTGCGTCGGACCTGGCAACTCGATGCCGGTTGACGGTCCGGCCGTGGTGCCGGCCCACGTGCTGTTGCTGTGCGCCGGTAACGCCTGTCGGTCGTAGATGGCCGACGGGTGGTTACAGTGCCCGGGCGGTGACCGCTGCAAGGCGCAGTCTGCCGGCAGCGAGGCACACGGCAGGATCCCGCGGCCTTCCATGCAACGCGTGATGAGATGCACCGGCGGGTGCTGGCGCTGATTGCCGCCGTCTGATCGCGGCCTGCCCGGGCGACGTGCCGCCGGACCGGCTTGGTGGTACAGTCGAGGCGTCGGCTTACCCCCATGAGATGCCATAGAGCGATGTCATGAAACTGCCCGAGCCACTCTTTGCCGTCATCAATCCCGTCATGCGCTTTCTGCTGCGCTCGCCGCTGCACGTGCTGTTGAGCCGCAGCCTGATGCTGATCACCTTTACCGGGCGCAAGAGCGGCCGACAATTTACGACCCCGGTGCGATATGTCCGCATCGGTACGACGGTGCGCTGTTTTACCTCGGCGGAGAATCTCTGGTGGCGTAACCTGCGCGGTGGTGCGGATGTCGTGCTACGCATCGAGGGGCGGGATCGGCCCTATCGTGCCGCCGTAGTCGTCGACGATCCGGTCGTGATCAAGGCCGCGCTGCGTGATTATCTCGCCCTGTTTCCGCAGGATGCCGCCTACCACGATATTCGGCTCCGCAAGGACAAGCGTCCTGTCGCCGACGACCTGGAGCGTGCGTCGCAACACGCCATCGTCGTCGAGGCGACGCCGATTACCGGATGAGCATGGTGAGCCGACCGCGCGGACGGTTGCCGGCCGGAGCCCCGGCGGGACAAGTCGTCAGCTATTTCCTGCTGGTTTTCGCCGTGCTGTGTGCATCTGGCGCCATGGCCGACAAAACGGTTCTCGCCGGTGGCTGCTTCTGGTGCATGGAAAAAGATTTTGAATCTCTCGACGGGGTCAGTGACGTCATCTCGGGATTCACGGGCGGCACCGTCGACAATCCCACCTATGGCGGTGACCACACGGGTCATTACGAGGCGGTCGAGATTACTTATGACCCCGAGGTGATTACGTACGCTGCGATCCTGGAGCACTACTGGGTAAATATTGATCCGTTCGACGCGGAGGGGCAGTTCTGCGACAGGGGCCCCAGTTACCTCAGCGCTATTTTTGTGTCGAACGCGCATGAACGTGCCGTCGCGGAACGATCGAGGCAGCAGGTAATCGACAGATTCCCGGAGCGGAGGGTCGTGACGCCGGTGCTCGACGCCGGTACGTTCTATCCGATTCGCGGCGCTGAGAGCTATCACCAGGATTTCTACAAGAAAAGCCCGATTCGCTACCGGACCTATCGCTGGAGTTGCGGTCGTGACAGACGGCTGCGCGAGATCTGGGGTGATCCGACGCCGCCGCCGGCACCGAAGTGAAGCATTGGTGCGCGGCTATTCTTCTGCCAAAAGGCGGATTGGACCATGCCTGTTTTCAACCTGACTGCCGGCTGTGGTCTGAATCTCGATGCTCCAGCGATCGCTACCTGCCGGTTTTGGTCGGCGGCCGGCCTCGGGCGATGTAGACGCACCTATTGAGCCTGGAGGGCTGAATGTATTCGACCGGTTATCTGATCATTGCCGCCGTGGATGTTGCCGTGCTGTTCTGGGCATTGAGCCTGTGGAGAAAGTATCCGAGCACGGCCCTGTACCTGGCAACCATTCCGTTGTTTCTGATGTGGTTCGATAACCTGACGATCGGGCTCGGGCGTGTATTGGGCGAGGGGCAACCGCTGCTCGCGATGAACACCGTGCGTTTTCTGGCCCACTACATCTGTCTGCCGATGACCTTTATCGCTATCGGTGCCATGGCGCGCCAGGCGGGATTTGCCTGGGCCCGGCCAAAGATCGTGATGGCGGCCTTCTGCCTGGCGGCGGTCTACTTCATCGGTCACGATTTATGGCGGTTTTCCGGCGCGACTTTCTACCCGTCCTGCTTCGCCGATACGCTCCGCTATACGACGCACATATCTGAGTACACCGCGTGCAGTGCGGACGCGGACATCGGCGCCGGCCAGCGCATCGGGCCGCTGCCGGCGATGGTCCTGAGCGCCAGCCTGATCGTGTTCGGCCTCTATCTCTGGTTCAAAATCGGTTGGAAATGGCTTTTTCTCGGCTCCCTCGGGGCAACGGCGTTCTTCGCCGTTCCGTATGCCGGCACCGGCGGCATCGTGGGCAACGTGGGCGAACCGGTGATCAGTGTCGTTATTTTGGTAACAGCGGTATCGATCACCAAAAGATTCGGGCGTTCCCGCCCGAATCCTGACGAAACCTGATGTCGTTGCGGACCGAATCTCGCTAACGCGTTTCGTGCCGCTCAGATGACGCCGGCGGGTGGCCGCCGGCCCGGGCTTAGCCGCCGGGTCGGCGCAGCATCTTGCGCACCTCGCCGGCGTGCCGGGTTTCATCGGCAATCAGGCGTGTCGCATATTCCTCGAGCATGATCGATCGCCCGCTGACGAGATCGAGCAATGCGACGTAGGCGGCACGAGCCGCCTCTTCATGTCGGATCGACTCTTCGAGAATATCGGCGATATTGTCCGTCACCGAGTCGAGCAGCGGGGCGATGCCGAGCGACGGTGCGCCGCCGATGTGCGTGATCAACTCGCCTGCCTCGTGCGCGTGCAGCAGGGACTCGTCCGCCTGGCCGCGCAGCCACGAGACGATCGGGATGCGTCCGAAACCATAGACCATGAACGAGTAATGCGTGTATCGAACCACGCCGGCTAACTCGAGTTCCAGAATCCGGTTGAGTGCCGACACGGTGGCAACGGTATCGATGTCATCGACTGGCATGAAATAGCTCCTTGTTTTGGGTATTGTGCGGCGAATGTGCCAGCTTCGATCATAGGCCGAATGAACCGTGATCGCATGCCCTGCTGTGGCGCCATATCGCGGCCGTGGGCGCAGATCGCTGCGGTCTCTGCTGTGGAAAGTGCGTATTCCTGCAGGGGGTGACCGGATTCGACAATGGCTCGGTCGGCTTGCTGGTGCAGTGCGTATTGCCCGGCTGAGCCTGCAATCGACTAGTGACAAGGAGACACTCGCCATCGATATCACGGATTTCAACTCGTTGCTGGCCGTCGCCGGCCGGCAGGAACAACCGCAGCGGCTGTTGTTCGTGTTCCTGCGGACATCCCTGCCATCCGGCAGCGATGCGGACCAGATTCGTCGCTATGATGATGGCGAAGGCGGCGGCCTGGAACCGATCATGTGCGTCGACAAGACGCTCGATGAATTGAGCACTTTCGCCGCGCTCGTCGAGGAGTCCAAACAGATGGGCCAGGACTGGCATATCGTCCTCGTCGCGTCGCTGGGCGGCCGGAACGGCATCGCACCCAGCGTGGACGACGCCGAAGTGCCGCTGAACATGATGGTCGAGACGGTCCAGAACGGCGGAGATCTTTCCGGATTTGTCGCATTCAGGAAGAACGGCGAGCCGCTGAAGTTCGGCTGAGGGCCGGACGCAGGCAGTCGAAATTTCACCGGGATTGATCGCCGGGCGCCCAATAAGCGATTAGCGGTGTCAGACACCCTTTTCATCGAGTTAGACTCGTTAGGAAAGAATCGTTTCTTAGTGCCTGAAGCGTATGGCGTTTCGGGACCTGATCCGTGTTGATGCCCGGCTCATTCGCATCCGTGCGTGGATTTATCGAAAAGCACGTTGTGGGTGCGCGGAAAGGCCGGTCCCTGAAAAAGCAGCTGGCAAGGTGCAAGCCGGTTACGGCGATATTCAGAAAAATATCAGGCAAGACAAACAATACGGACTCCGGGCGTGTGCATTCGGTAAGTCTATTGGCCATATGTACGCTGCCGCACAGAAATCTTTGCGACCAATGGTCAATAATCCAACTTTCTGGCACCGCCTGCGCTCCCCCCCCCCCACTCCCCAAAAATAGGTGCGGGCTTTGGCAGCCCCCGGGACAGCATGTTCCGGGGGTTCTTTCCGGGCAGCCTGATCCTCGCTTGAAGAAATCGACGAATGACGTGTGGGAACATGCCTGCTATCTGAACTATCAAAATCGGCGCGGCGATTATCTGTGCGCTTGGTGGTCAGTCATTCACTGGGAAGAGGCGGCGCACCGGGTCGATGAATTGTCTGACCAGGCTGCAGAGCGTGACTGGGAAGACGAGGGTGGGAGGATTAAGCTCGTAACAAGGTGAGCCGGATTGATTCGACAAGCGTGGTTGCAAACTCCAGGCTTATCCAAGCACTCGCTCGTATAGGTCCTTTGAGGCCTGATAGCAGCTGCAGGAAGCCTTCTCCAGGCCGGCACGGTTCAATATCGTGATTTCACCCCGGCTATAGCTCAGGATTTTTCGCTTCTGCAGCAGTCCCGCGGCATTGGTTATGCCCACACGACGAACACCCAGCATTTGCGCCAGAAATTTGTGGGTGAGATGAAAGCTGTCGAAATTTGCCCGATCATGCGTCATGAGCAACCAGCGGGCGAGTCGCAAGTCGAGCGAGTGGAAGCTGATACAAGCCGCCGTCATGGCGAGCTGCCCCTGTAACACAAAGACATACCGGTTCAATTGTTTTCGTAGTGCCGGGAGTTGTTCGAGTTCACGACGAAACGATGCCGCGCTCATTCGCAGCGCAGCGCCAGAACCCTGCACCAGCGCTTGCAATGTCGAGGCGCTCACACCGAGTATCAGCGGAGTGCCCAGCATGCCCTCATTGCCGACCAGCGCCAATTCAAGATTCGCTCGAGATTCAACGGGTACCAGCTGGGAAATGAAACCATCGAGCGGAAAATAGACGTGCCGGATGCGCTTCTGCGGTTCCCACAGCAAGTCGCCAATGCATAATTCGACCTCGTCACAGGCAGCGAGCAGCCGTCGCTGATCGCTGCGACGAAGGTTGCTCAGCAGGCGATTGGTTTGCATTAGCCCGATTATCCGGATTTTGGCCGAGCAGTCGGTGCTGTAGCGAACATATCGCGAAAGCTGTGCGGCAGCCTTCGTGGGTTATGGGTCGAGGAGCTGCCATTTCAGGCGCGAAACTGCGGGATTGAAACAAACTTTTTGCCCTTGGGGATATCCGAAAGCAGCCGATCGAACTCCTGCTTGACCACGGCGTAGCATTCGCAGACATGTTGTTCGAGTTTGCGCCGGTCGAGCACTTTGATATGTCCGCGGCTGTATTCGATGATACCGGCGTCCCGCAATTTCCCGGCCGCCTCGGTGACCCCTTCGCGCCGCACGCCGAGCATATTGGCAATCAACTCCTGCGTCATCGTCAATTCATCGGAGGGCAGGCGGTCGAGACTCAGCAGCAACCAGCGGCACAGTTGCTGATCGACGGTATGATGCCGGTTGCACACGGCAGTCTGAGACATCTGTGTGATAAGCGCCTGAGTGTAACGCAACAACAGATGCATCACCGGCCCGGCGCGATTGAATTCCTGCTTCAGGCGTTGCGCCGGCAAGCGGTAGCCAATACCTTGGCTCTGCACGACGGCGCGGCTCGGCGTGGTCTCACCGCCCATGAATAGCGCAATGCCGAGAATTCCCTCGTTGCCGACCACGGCGATTTCAGCCGATGCACCATCTTGCATGACGTACAACAGCGACACGATGGAATTGGTTGGAAAGTAGACGTGTTTGAGTTGCCCGCCAGACTCGTAGAGCACTTCACCCAGCCTTAACGGGACTAATTCCAGATATGGGGCCAGGCGCTCAAACTCGCTTGCAGGAAGTGCCGCGAGCAGATGGTTTTGCCTCGGATCGTGCGGGGCGGTCATGACAGAACTACCAGTTTGTGAGCTATTGGCCATTAGCAGATTGGATCTAACGTACCGGTTACGCCACTATTCTACTTCGATTTTTGTCCATAGTGTGCGATAACGTACAAAGCTTCAGGCTTGACGCGTTGCAACGCGACTACACCGTGAGCCGGACTTACAAGGCGTGCATCAATTCTATTTTTTCCGGTCCGGAATTTTCTAATTTCTCTTGCCCGTACGGTGAGGGTGTTCGGCTAAGTGCGCTGGCGTACAGACGCGCACGGTATCGATACGCACAATCGTTCATTGAACGACTGTTCCCTTGGAGAACTGCAATGCTTGTATCGACCCGAATAAACGAAACCTATCGATTGTATGTGACTGCTGGCCTGGCCGGAGCCATGCTGCTCCTTGCCGGCTGCGCAACCGCGCCGATGGCCCCGACTGCCTCGCTCAACGAAGCGAAACTTGCCATTCAAGCCGCTGAAAGGGACGACGCGAGTCATTATGCCGGCGCCGAACTGGATGAGGCGCGACAGAAACTCATACTGGCGGATAAAGCCGTTGTGTCTGAAGACATGTTGCTGGCCGAGCGATTTGCGCAGGAGTCCACGGTGACGGCGAAACTGGCTGCGGCGAAGACAGCAGCCACCAAAGCCGAAGCGGTTAACAAAGACATGAGCCGGGGCGCCGAAGCCCTGATTGAAGAAATGCAGCGTGCCGGAGATCAGCAATGAACACACCAAGCCTCAATCACGCCCGTGTCGCCGGAATGATCGCGGTTACGGCGGCAGTTTCCTTCGCGGTCGCTGGCTGCGCCACCGCACCACAAAGCCCACAAGGCTCTGCGGAAGTACGCAGCAAGCTAAGCGTACTGCAGTCCAATTCAAATCTGGCGGTTAAGGCGCCGGTCGAGATCAGAGAGGCTGAGGCCGCTGTTCTATTGGCAGAACAGCCGGTCGGCACAGATGCTGCACTGGGTGAGCATCGGGTTTACATGGCGGATCGCAAGGTTGAAATTGCGATGGCCACGGCATCGACACGCTACGCGGAAGGACAACGCGCGATCCTCAGCCAGAAGCGCGACCAGGCCCGTCTGGATGCCCGCACACGCGAGGCGGATAAGGCGCAGCGCCAGGCCGCAGCGTTGAAAAGCGAGACGAACGCCGCGCGAGCATCTGCGGCCGAAGCGGCAAGGAATTCGGCGGAATTGCAGCGGCAGATTGACCTGCTGAAGGCTGAAGCCACCGATCGTGGTCTGGTGCTCACACTCGGTGACGTGCTGTTCGCCACCGGTCGGTCTGATCTGAAGCCAGGTGGCAACAGCACGCTCGACAAGCTCGTCGTGTTCCTCAACGAGTATCCCGATCGGAATGTCGCCATAGAAGGCCATACGGACGATGTGGGCAGTCTCGACATGAACCAGACCCTGTCACAGCAGCGTGCGGATTCGGTGAAGTCTTATTTATTGCAACAGGGTATCCGGTCTGGGCGGCTGCTTGCGTCAGGGATGGGCGAGACCCGACCGATCGCGGATAACCTGTCTGCGAGTGGGCGGCAGCAGAACCGTCGTGTCGAAGTGATTATCAAGAATCCGCAATCGGCAAATTCGAAGGCATCAACAAACTAATCAGAATGGCTCAGGGGTGCAAACAGTGATAAGCAAACAACTCATGATCGGCGGCATCGTTGGCGCCATAGCGGTCACCGCAATTGGCGCGACGGCCGGCTACCGAATGCTGGATTCGGCGGGCTACGCAGAAGTAGTGTCTGTCACGCCTGTAACCAAGACGGTGTCCGTGCCGCGAGAGGAATGTCGTGATCAAACAGTTTCTGTTCAGCGCCCAACCCAGGATCCCGGTCAAATTGCAGGAACAGTAGCGGGTGCCATAGTCGGTGGCCTTGTCGGAAGTCAGGTCGGCGGTGGTGACGGCAAGAAGGTAGCCACTGTAGGTGGCGTCGTTGTCGGTGGTTATGCAGGGAATAAGGTTCAGGAAGGTATGCAGGAACGCAATGTCGATCAGGTAAATGAACGTGTGTGCGAGACGACGCAGGACAGCAGGCAAGAGCGAGCCGGTTACGACGTAACGTATCGGCTCGATGGACAGGAAAAGATGGTGCACATGGATGACGATCCGGGCAGACGAATCCGTATCGAGAATGGCCGGCCCGTCTTCGACTGATAGCCCGGTTCCAAAGAATTGCGCAGCAAGAGCTGCGCTGTTACCAGTTAACTCAAAAGGTGTCGGATAGCATCTGAAGGTGTCGGATAGCATCTGACGTTTTCTACGATTCAACATTGGAGTCACGCAAAATGTATCAACTACCCAGAACTATCGTTTTATTCGCGATCTCAACAATAGTTGCGGTAATTGCGATAAATCTCGCAAATGCAGCAACTTCAGAGGATCTCGACAAGGATTCCAGGCAGGCACTGCAGACGCTTTATAAGACTCATCCCCTGGCCGAGGAGTTCTCGCGTACCGCAAAGGCCGTGCTGGTATTTCCGAATATCGTGAAGGCAGGTCTTGTCTTCGGCGGCAGTTATGGTGAAGGCGAATTGATTCAAGGCACGACAGTCGTCGATTACTACAACACTGTCGGTGGGTCATGGGGCCTCCAGGCTGGCGCGCAGTCCTACGGCTATGCCATTTTTCTGATGACGGACAAAGCGGTGGCCTACCTGAAAAAGTCGAAGGGCTGGGAAATCGGCGTCGGTCCCACCGTGGTTGTGGTCGACGCGGGCGTTGCAAAGAACTTATCGACTTCTTCGCTCAAGGATGATGCCTATGCGTTTATTTTCAATCAGCAGGGGCTGATGGCGGGCATAAGCATTGAAGGAACAAAGGTTACAAAGATCGAGCGGTAGTCAGGCCGGCGCCAATACGCAGGTATTTACCTGCAGGTAATTTCGGAAAAATTTCAAGGATAAGGTTATGGAAACGCAAGAATCAGCTCTGCAACGAGAGGCAGGTCCCGCTATTGATGGCAACGTAACAGCAGACGCGAAGACTCAACGATCTGTTTCACAGCGAGCTGCCAGCGCGGCGCACGATACTATTGATAGCGCGTCAGGCAAAGCCGAGGAGATCGAAACGCATCTGCGTGCCGGCGCCGCCAAAGCAGGCATCAAACTTGAAGAATCGCAGGAGGCGACCATGGAGCAGGTCGAGAAGTCGCTGGCGAAAGTTGGGTCGTTTGTTAAGGGCAGGCCCGTTGCTGCGGCCGGCATTGCTTTTGCTGCCGGCGTCCTGGCGACGGTATTGCTGCGCCGATAATGGAAGAAACTGACTCATGAATGCACCTTCGGCAGCTGCGCCAGGTACAGCGACCGAATCTGCGAGCATAGCGACACTCGTTGCCGGCTGGGTGGCGGCGACGAGTTCGCGTGTTCAGATAACGACAGAGCTTGTTTTCGCCGAAGCCAGACTTGCGGCGATCAGTCTGACGCTGATGCTGCTAATGGGATTGCTGTCCGCGCTGTTCTTGCTGGGCGCCTGGGGGCTTGTGGTGGCTGGGCTCGTAGCGGCGGTATCGAGGTTTGGTATTTCCCTGTGGATAACGCTTGTATCGCTGAGTTTGTTGCATGCGCTCTGCGCATGGCTACTCTGGCGTGGAGCCGTCGGGCTTAGCCGATATCTTGAATTCGCAGCAACACGGAAGCAATTCCAGCAAGTGCAGGAGGTTGGTGGTGACGTGGACAAAGCAGCGACGACTCGTTAATTTGCTATCCGACCGGGCGCAGGACAAAAGGCGCGAAGCCAGGCGTGTTCGCGAAACTCTTCAGGAGTGGATGACCAGCTACGTGGGCAGTGTTGAGGCGCTTGCCTGGTTATTCGCCGTCGGCACCTTTTGGGCTGCCGGACGTTCTTCGGCGGCGGAAAGCAGCGCTGGGCGACGCATAATAATGGCTGCAATCAATACCTCTTTGCTGGCGTGGCAACTGGTTAATCGCCAGCTCAAATTTGCTCAGCCAACAGCGGGTAATTTGTCCAAAGAACAGCCCTAAACGGAGCCGACCGGCCCCTTCGCTGGTTAGTGCGGGGCACTCCGGATTGGTCAAAACAATTGTGTATGAGCTGCCCGCTAAAATAGAGAGAGGCGTGCCCGACGACCGACAACCGCGGTTCGGCATGATGGCGTCGACTCGCTGGCCGGTCGCAGTTGTCTGGCTAACAGCTTTGGCGGTTGTCTATACTCTGTATTTCGCGGACAGCTTGTTAGTCCCCATCGCAGTTGCCGTGTTCATCAGCATTACGTGCTCTCCTGTAGTGCGGTTTCTGGCGCGTTGGCGCATTCCCAAAAGCCTGTCGGCCGCGATGATCGTGGGCACTATCATGAGTGTTACTACGCTTGCGGTTTTAGCTCTTGCAGGGCCGGCAGAGAAATGGCTGAACGATGCCCCGAGGGCCATACGCGGACTGCAAGACAAAATGTTGCCTGCCAAGGGCCCTATGGCAGACTTTCAGGAGTTGGCAGATGAGGTCAACGAATTAGGGAAAGTCGACGCGCCGAAAAAGACGCCGTCGGTCGTCATACAAGGGCCGGGGATGCTGGAAAATGTCGTCGGCGGTCTGCCGTCTATGCTGGCTTCCGTTGGCGTTGTCATTTTTCTTAGCTTTTTCCTGATGGCGTCAGGCGACAGCATCCTGCGCAAGGCGACCCGCTGCGGGCGCAGCTGGTCAGAGCGACGTCGCATCGTTCTAATTGCACGCCGCGTTCAGTCCGACATGTCCAGGTACCTGGCAGCGGTTACTCTCATTAACTTCTTGCTCGGCGCTGCCGTTGCGTTGTCTTTGCATCTCTTGGGGATGCCAAACCCGTTGCTGTGGGGGGTTATGGTGGCGGTGCTCAATTTTGCGCCGTATGTTGGTGCTCTTGTGTCTGCGGCAGTTCTGACCCTCGTCGCATTGACGACATTTCCCAATATTGTCGAAGCCCTGACAGTGCCGGGCACGTTCATCGTCCTGACCATCCTGGAGGGGCAGTTAATTACCCCTGCCGTGCTGGGACGGCGAATGGCGCTCAATCCGGCGGTCGTGTTCGTATCTGTCATTATCTGGGGATGGCTCTGGGGCATCGCGGGGGCACTGATGGCCGTACCGATTGCCACCGGTCTCAAGGTCGTCTGCGATCATTCGCCAACACTGGGATTATTCGGATCTTTCCTGCGCGACGACAGTAAAGTAACAAATGCGCAAAAGCCCGCTCGTGTCTGGCAAACATCGCGGCGATCAGTTGTAAGGCGCTGATTGTAGGCTTCCCTTTCAAGGTCACAGCTCAGAAGCTGGTTTTTCGGCTTTACGAACGCCCTCATCCGGGATGTTCAGCGTGCGGAAGCGCCGGCCGTGATAGAGCGTCTCGGACAAAAGGTGTAGCTGATAATTGGTGGTAAATTGAGTTTGCGCGGTTAGCTAGAGAGAAATGCCATGAGCGAAATCATCATTCCAGAGTCATTACCAGCATGGGTCAAAGGCCACATCGAGCTGTATCTCGTCGATGGCGAGGCTGCCTACCTTGGGATGCCAGTTTGGGTGGTGGTGAGGGCATGTTGACCACGCTATTGCTGACCACAAAGGGCCGCAAATCTGGCGAACAGCAGATGATTCCTTTGATCTGCAAGCCTACAGGCGATGGCGGCTTTTGCGTGATTGCTTCTAAAGGCGGCGCTCCATCGCATCCCGCGTGGTCTATGAATCCGAAAGCTGATCCTGCGGTCCATGCGAAAGTGGCTAATGAAGAGTTCAAGGCAATGGCAAGAGTGGCCGAAGGCGATGAGAGAGAGAGACTTTGGAATGCCATGGTCGATTACTACGCGCTTTACACCGACTACCAGGCGTCAACAGAAAGCCTGATTCCCGTGATGCTTCTCGACCCGGCATAAGGGCGCGGCGACAGTTTGACTGCACGCAACAGGAGAGACTATGAATGCCACGCGACAACTGCACGATCTCGGACAGAGCCTGTGGCTTGACAACATTACGCGCGACCTTCTGACCAGTGGCAGGCTTAGCCGTTATATCGACGAGTTCTCGGTGACGGGGCTAACCTCTAATCCCACGATCTTCGAACACGCTATCAAACAAAGTGATTCCTATGCCGATGCTATCCGCGCAAAGGCACTCGCAGGCAAGTCGAGTGAAGCCTTGTTCTTCGAGTTGGCACTCGATGATCTGACCCAGGCCGCGGGTCTTTTTCAACCGATCCATGCTGCCAGTAGCAGAGTCGATGGCTGGGTATCGCTGGAGGTATCACCCTTGCTTGCCGACGATACCGCGGGCACCATCGAAGCAGCCAGGGAACTGCATGCGCGCGCCAAATGCCCCAATCTGTTTATCAAGATTCCGGGTACCGGCGCCGGCATTCCTGCCATAGAAGAGGCGATCTTCGCCGGCGTGCCGGTCAACGTCACGTTGCTGTTTTCATGCGACCATTACATCGCGGCGGCTGAAGCGTATATGCGTGGCATTGAACGACGTATTGCTGCCAACCTTGACCCTGAAGTTGCGTCCGTTGCATCGCTTTTTGTCAGCCGATGGGATGCATTCGTCGATGCCAAGGTCCCTGCCGCGCTAAAAAACCGTCTCGGCATCGCCATTGCAATGCGCACCTATAAAGCTGGCCACGATCTGCTCGAATCACCGCGTTGGCAGAAACTAGCCGCCTCGGGCGCTGTGCCGCAACGCCTGCTGTGGGCCAGCACCGGCACCAAGGATCCCGAGGCTTCAGATGTTCTGTACGTCGAAGCGTTGGCTGCTCCGGATACGATCAACACCATGCCCGAGAAAGCCCTGCAAGCGTTTGCCGATCATGGGAAAGTGAAGGGCGCCTTGCAATATGATGGCGGTGATGCAGAAATAGTACTTGCGGAATTCTCCCGCGCGGGCATCGACGCTGCAGTAGCGGCTGCCGACCTCCAGCGCGAAGGAACTGCTGCGTTCGCCAAATCATGGCGTGATTTGCTGGCCGTAATAGAGTCCCAAAGCGCTGGGTTTACTAAGGCCAAAAAGACGTGAGCCGTCTGTGGCCAATCGCTCGTTCGACGCAAAAATCATGAGCGAACAAACACGCATCGGCCATCTACAGCAGCCTCGATCGTCCGCGGACGTCGATGGGTTCGACAGCCCGGCAGAGCTTGCCCTGGTCGATCGGCGTTCGTCGCGGAATCATTCCACTGACCAGGTGTGGCGACAGCTGGATCCTGTACTGTGGGAGCTGACCCGCATTCCCTGGGTCGTCTTGCAAACTGTGTCGCGTGAGACGCTCAAGAACGTATGGGCCGATCCCGCTTTCCGCTGCAAGAGGCTCATATCCTGTGGCAGAGATGATCAAGTGACGCAACTGTGAAATCCACGATCTCCCGCATCCTGACGATCAATGGCGGCTCGTCGAGCATCAAGTTCGCGCTGTTCGAAGCCGGTGACACGCTCCGACGGATACTGGAGGGCGGGATCGAGCGGATTGGACTGCCACAGGCCCACTTTCGGATCCAGGGATTGAGTCCGGCAAACAATCTTTCTCGTCCGATAACGGCGCCGAATCACACGGTGGCGGTGGGTATACTGATGGACTGGCTTGAGGAGCGCAGCGGGCGTGATGCATTGACCGCCGTGGGGCACCGCGTGGTGCATGGTGGGCCGATGTACTGCGAACCACAACGCATCACGACGCAAATAATTAAGGAACTGCACCACCTCAGCCCATTCGCTCCAGAGCACCTGCCTCAGGAAATCCTGTTGGCCGAGGCAATTCAACACCAATTCCCCGACCTCCCTCAGGTGGCGTGCTTTGACACGGCTTTTCATCATGATCTGCCGCGCGTGGCGCGCCTGTTGCCAATTCCGCGCCGCTACGAAGCGCAGGGGGTGCGGCGCTATGGATTTCACGGTTTGTCCTACGCTTTTCTGATGGAGGAACTGGGCCGCCTGGCTGGAGCGGAGGCGGCACATGGCCGGGTGATCCTCGCTCACCTCGGCAACGGCGCGAGCCTGGCCGCGGTCCATGGTGGGAAGAGCATCGACACCAGTATGGGCTTCACCCCCGCGGCGGGCGTCCCGATGAGCACCCGTTCGGGTGATCTCGACCCCGGACTTCCCGGGTATCTGGCGCGCACGGAAAACATGAGCGCAAAGCAATTCAACGAGATGACCAATTCCCAGTCCGGGCTGCTCGGCATGTCGGAAACCAGTTCCGACATGCGTGACCTCCTTGACCGCGAAACGCAGGACGTGCGGGCGGCCGAGGCGGTCGCCCTGTTTTGCTATCAGATCAAGAAAGGGATCGGTGCATACGCGGCGGCGTTGGGCGGACTGGACGCGCTGGTATTCGCGGGCGGTATCGGCGAACACGCACCCGCGGTCCGCGCGCGGATTTGTGATGGCCTGGGATTTCTAGGCATTGAACTCGATGATCAGTGCAACACTGCAAATGAGGCCGTGATTTCCAGGGGAAAAGCGGCTGTCGCTGTCCGCATCATGCGTACGGATGAGGAAGTCATGATCGCGAAGTCGGTCTGTCGCGTTCTCAACATCCCAATGGAAAAGGAACACGAACATGGTCAGCAAGATGCAAACGCCTGAGCGCACGGATAAGCCACTTTCGGCGGATCTTCTGCATAAGATGGATGCCTATTGGCGTGCAGCCAACTATCTATCGGTTGGCCAGATTTACCTGTACGACAATCCGCTGCTCAAGGAGCCCTTGCGCCTGGAACATGTGAAGCCGCGCCTGCTGGGGCACTGGGGTACCACGCCGGGCTTGAATTTTGTCTATGTCCACCTCAACCGGATCATCCGGCAATACGATTTGAACGTGATCAACGTCACGGGCCCCGGGCATGGTGGGCCGGCTCTGGTCGCCAATACCTATCTGGAGGGGACGTACAGCGAGTTTTATCCGAACGTCTCCCAGGATGAACAGGGGATGAAGAGGCTATTCACCCAGTTTTCCTTTCCCGGCGGTATTCCCAGCCACGTCGCACCGGAAACCCCCGGCTCCATCAACGAAGGCGGCGAACTTGGCTATGCCCTGTCGCATGCCTATGGCGCCGCGTTCGACAATCCCGATCTGCTGGTGGCCTGCGTGGTGGGCGATGGCGAGGCGGAAACCGGTCCGATGGCCACCAGTTGGCACTCCAACAAATTCCTCAACCCGGCTCGCGACGGTGCCGTGCTGCCGATTCTGCACCTGAACGGCTACAAGATAGCCGGCCCCACCGTGCTGGCGCGCATTTCCCACGACGAACTGGACGCGTTGTTTCGCGGCTATGGATACACGCCGTATTTTATCGAGGGCGACGACCCCGAGGCGATGCACCAGCTTATGGCGGCCACCCTCGATACCGTGGTGGCTGAGATCCGGCGCATCCAGCGCGACGCGCGCGCCAACGGGTTTGGCGAGCGCCCGCGCTGGCCCATGATCATCCTGCGCTCACCGAAGGGCTGGACCGGACCCGAAACAGTTGATGGCAAACCGATCGAAGGGACCTTTCGTGCGCACCAGGTTCCGGTGACCAATTTCGTCAAGGAACCCAGGCATGTAAAGATCCTCCAGCAGTGGATGAAAAGTTACCGGCCCGAAGAGCTATTTGATGAGCAGGGCAGGCTGATTCCGGAACTGGCCGAACTGGCGCCGAAAGGCCAGTGGCGCATGGGCGCCAACCCGCATGCCAATGGCGGCATGCTGCTGCGCGATCTGAAAATGCCGGACTTCCGCGACTACGCGGTCAAGGTCCCAAAACCCGGTGAGGTGGTGGCCGAAGCGACACGCGCGCAGGGGGAGTTCATGCGCGACGTGATGAAGCTTAACGCCGAGGCACGCAACTTCCGTATTTTCAGCCCGGATGAAACCGCGTCGAATCGCTGGGGTGCGCTGTTCGAAGTGACCAACCGTTGTTCGACGGCTGACATACTTCCCGGCGACGAACATGTCGCGCCCGATGGCCGGGTGATGGAGATGTTGAGTGAGCATCAATGCCAAGGCTGGCTCGAAGGTTACCTGTTGACCGGCCGACATGGTTTCTTCTCATGTTATGAGGCCTTCATCCATATTGTCGATTCGATGTTCAACCAGCACGCCAAGTGGCTCGATGTGACACGCGACATTGCGTGGCGACGGCCTATTGCCTCGCTGAACTATTTGCTGTCTTCGCACGTGTGGCGGCAGGACCACAATGGCTTCAGCCATCAGGATCCGGGGTTCATCGATCTGGTGGCAAACAAGAAGGCGGAAGTCATCCGCGTCTATTTGCCGCCCGATGCCAACACCCTGCTGTCGGTAACCGACCATTGCCTGCGTAGCCACAATGATGTCAATGTCATCGTCGCGGGCAAGCAGCCTGCACTGCAATGGCTGGACATGGACGCTGCGATCAGGCACTGCACCGCCGGACTCGGTATCTGGAAGTGGGCCAGCAACGACGAAGGCGGTGATCCCGATGTGGTCATGGCCTGCTGCGGTGACGTGCCAACGCTGGAGACGCTGGCGGCGGTGAATATACTGCGCCAGCACTTCCCGGAACTGAAGATCCGCGTCATCAACGTCGTGAATTTAATGACACTTCAGCCGCAGAGCGAGCACCCTCACGGCGTTTCTGACAAAGACTTCGACGTACTCTTTACCCGGGACAAGCCCATCATTTTTGCGTTCCACGGCTATCCCTGGTTGATCCACCGTCTGACCTACCGTCGCACCAACCATCATCAGCTGCACGTGCGCGGATACAAGGAAAACGGCACCACCACCACTCCATTCGATATGGCAGTATTGAATGATCTGGACCGTTTTCATCTGGCTGGCGATGTGATCGACCGTGTGCCGAGCCTGGGCTCACGCGCTGCCTACGCCAAGCAGTTTCTGCGCGACAAGCTGATCGAGCATAGGCAATACATCAACAAGCATGGCCAGGACATGCCGGAAATCCGCGACTGGCGATGGAAGGATTCAGCCTTATGACCGCCACTATGCTAGGCAGGAACTGTAGTGCAAGAGCCTGGGCTGAGCCGCGTCGGGGCCGACGTTTTGATACAGAGCTAAGGATAAGTGGGCGATGCTATCCAAGGCGTGGCCTAGCGGTACCTCATTGGGGCTGGATTAGGGTCCACGGCGGCGGTCTTTATAACTCGGCGGATGTTTTGCGGACAAACGCTTGCCGAGGACATAGCCTTCGTGCGTGCTCTCACACCGACACTTATAGGCTGATCCATGAATAAATTAAGACAACTCTGGAGCGATTTGCAGTCAAGCTTTTGGTTCGCGCCTTTTCTGATCATCCTGGCCAGCATTGTTTACGCGGTAGTGTTGATCCAAACCGACTATGCCGGGAGTGGCCGGTGGCTGGCCCAGTGGCCGCGGACATTTGGGGTCGGGGCGGAAGGCGCGCGCGATATGTTGTCCACGCTTGCGGGTTCGATGATGTCCGTTATGGGCATCACGTTCTCCATGACCCTGCTGGCACTGGCGCTGGTGTCGGGCCAATACACCTCGCGCATCTTGCGCAACTTCATGCGCAGCCGTGTCACGCAGGGCACGCTGGGAACCTTTGCAGGAATTTTCGTCTATTGTTTGATCGTGTTGCACACTATTCGCACTGGCGATACGCCATTCGTACCCAGACTGGCGGTGTTTTTCGCATTTATTCTGGCGTTTGGTGGCATTGCCATACTCATCTTTTTTATTCATCACATCGCCTCGTCGATCCAGGCTTCCAGCATCATCGCCTCGGTTGCGCAGGAAACCAATGCGTCCATTGATCGGTTGTTCCCGGAAAAACGGGAACCCGGTCCCGACAAAGCGGAGGGTGAGGAGAACGAGCGGCTCCTTCCCTCTCCGGATGAGAGGACCTGGTACGCGGTGCCGGCGGAGGCGAGCGGCTACATAGAGAACGTAGATAATGATGCCATCCTGCGCCTGGCCCGGGGCGGGAGGACCATTGTGCGGATGGAACATGGCATCGGTGCGTTCGTTGTGCAAGATACTGCGTTGGCATCGCTCGCCCTGACGTACCCGCCAGATCGGGCGACAATTGTTGCACTGAATGGGGCTTACAGTATTGGTCGCCATCGCACGGTTGATCAGGACCCCGCTTTCGGTATCAGGCAGATCGTCGATATGGCCTTGAAGGCACTTTCTCCCGGTATAAATGACGCCTCCACGGCCGTGATGTGCGTAGATTATCTGACGGCGATTCTGGCTCGGCTGGCGTGTCGGCAATTCACGCCATCGCGCCGTTACGAGGGAGATACGCTGCGGGTGATAGCCATCGTTCCGACCTTTGAGGGTCTGTTGGTCGAGGCGTTCGATCAGATTCGGGACAGCGCCGCAGGCAATGTCGCCATCATGGCGCGCATGCTCGGCGCCATCGATACCATCGCGAGTCTCACGGTCAGTCCGAGCCACTTACGAGCACTCGACGAACAGTTGCGGTGGATTGCCGAGCTGGCCGATCGCACTCTCGAGTCCACACACGATCGCGCGCGGATGGAAACACGGCTGAAGCACGTACGCGAAGCGCTCGAAGCCGAGCCTGCATTGTGCCAAGGGCAAGAACAGGCATAATTTTGTGGAACGGAACCGGAAAATGGAAAGTACCCCTCTTTTATCGAATTCCGGCGTAGTCGTCTCGGTGCGTGGCAGCGTCGTCGATGTGCGGTTCGACGACAGCCTGCCGCCAATTTACACCGTGCTAAGGGCGGGAGCGGAAAGGCAGATCGTCATCGAGGTGTTGGCGCAACTGGATGCGATTCACGTGCGTGGCATTGCATTGACGCCCACTCAGGGTCTCGCCCGCGGCATGGCGGTGGAAGACACCGCGGGGCCGTTGCAGGTGCCGGTGGGCAAGGGAATTCTCTCGCGCATGTTCGATGTCTTCGGGAACGCAATCGACCGCGAGGCGGCGCCAGTCGATGTCCAATGGCGTTCCGCGCATCGGGCGCCGCCGCCGTTGGCACGTCGTTCCACCAAGTCTGAAGTTTTCGAAACGGGTATCAAGATCATCGATGTGCTGATGCCACTGGAACGCGGCGGCAAAGCGGGCTTGTTTGGCGGGGCCGGCGTGGGTAAGACCGTGTTGCTCACCGAGATGATCAACAACATGGTCGGGCAACACGAAGGCGTGAGCATATTTTGTGGCATCGGCGAACGTTGTCGCGAAGGCGAGGAGCTTTACCGCGACATGAGCGCGGCCGGTGTGCTGCGAAACATGGTGATGGTATTCGGCCAGATGAACGAACCCCCTGGTGCGCGTTTCCGCGTCGGCCATGCGGCGCTGACCATGGCTGAGTATTTTCGTGACGACGAGCATCGTGATGTGCTGCTGCTTATCGACAATATTTTTCGTTTCATTCAGGCCGGCATGGAGGTATCCGGTCTGATGGGGCAGATGCCGTCGCGCCTGGGTTATCAGCCGACCTTGGGCACCGAGTTGTCACAGTTGGAAGAGCGCATAGCCAATACCGATACCGGCGCCATCACCTCGATTCAGGCGGTGTATGTGCCGGCGGACGATTTCACCGATCCGGCGGCAGTGCATACCTTCTCGCATCTGTCTGCCTCCATCGTGCTCTCGCGCAAGCGGGCGAGTGAAGGCCTTTACCCGGCCATCGACCCGTTGGAGTCCAGTTCCAAGATGGCCACCCCGGGCGTCGTCGGCGAACGGCATTACGGCCTGGCGCAGGAAATCCGACGCACGCTCGCGCAATACACGGAACTCAAGGACATCATTGCCATGCTCGGTCTTGAGCAGCTTTCGCCGGCGGACCGCAATGTGGTCGCCCGTGCCCGCCGCCTGGAGCGCTTTTTCACCCAGCCTTTTTTCACGACCGAGCAATTCACCGGCCTCAAAGGCAAGCTCGTCAGCCTTGAAGATGCGCTGGACGGCTGTGAACGTATCCTCCGAGATGAATTCAAGGACTACCCGGAGAGCGCGCTGTACATGATCGGTTCGGTGGACGAAGCGAAGGAAAAGGCGAAAACCGGCCTTCCCCCGGATCCGGCCAAGTCTGAATCAACGACCGTGGCTGCGGTCGATGCCGATGAATCTTAAGATCCTCTTGCCCTTCCAGATATTCGCCGAGAAAGCCGGCGTATCGCGCATCATCGCGGAGACCCCCGAGGGATCGTTCGGACTCCTGCCGCACCGGCTCGATTGCGTGGCGGCGATCACGCCAGGCATTCTGATCTACGAAGCCGACGGGGAAGGGGAGGTCTACGTGGCGGTGGATGAAGGGGTGCTGGTCAAGACCGGCCCGGACGTGCTCATTTCGGTGCGCCGGGCGTCGGGCGGGACGGACCTTGGTCAATTGCACGATGCGGTAGAGCAGGAGTTTCTGACCCTTGACGAGCATGAGCAAAGCGTGAGGTCGGTGTTGACAAAAATGGAAAGCGATCTGATCCGCCGCATGGCAGGATTTCACAATGAGTGACGAGCTCCGGAATAGGCCCTCGAAGCCGAAGCGGTCGCTCAGTCAGGAAGTCGGTGCGAAGGCGGCGCGCAAGCTCAAGGCACAGCGCAACGCCACGCCGGGCGTCTGGTTCGGCCTGGGCATGATGGGACTGATCGGCTGGTCGGTGGCGATTCCGACGCTGCTCGGCGCGGCACTCGGCCTCTGGCTGGACGAGCGCTACCCCGGCGGCCGCTCCTGGACGCTTGCCCTGCTGGTGGCCGGGCTTGCCACCGGCTGTTTCAATGCGTGGCATTGGGTCGCCAAGGAAGACAAGGCCATGCGGGAGCGACAAGAGGACGATGATGAATGAGACCGTGACACTGTTGTCAGCCGGCGTGGCGGGTCTTTTGCTCGGCGGAATCTTCTTCGGCGGACTGTGGTGGACGGTGCGCAAGGGCGTGTCGGCAAAACAGCCGGCGCTGCTGTTTCTGGGCAGCTTGTTGTTGCGGACCGCTGTCACCGTCGCAGGCTTTTATGTTGTCGGCGACGGTCAATGGCAGCGGCTGCTGGTCTGTCTGCTCGGATTCGTCATCGCGCGTTATATGGTCACACGGCTCGCCGGTCCGCCGGCCGAACACTGCGACGTTCCAGCGAAGGAGGCCGGCCATGCGCCTTAGCCCCGACGAGATGATCTTCTGGCAGTATGGGTTTCTCAAGCTCAACGCGACCATCCTGTTCACCTGGATATTGATGCTGGTGCTGGTCGTCGGCTCGATGCTCGTCACCCGCCGACTGTCCAGGGACCTGGAGCGTTCCCGCTGGCAGAACCTGCTGGAGGTCGTCGTCACCAGCATCGAGAAGCAGATCGAAGAGGTCGGCCTGCGGCAGCCACGCAAGTATCTCGGCTTTCTCGGTACCCTGTTCCTGTTCGTCGCCCTCTCTGCCCTCTGTACCGTGTTTCCCGGCTTCGAGCCGCCGACCGGCTCGCTCTCGACCACGGTGGCCCTGGCGCTCTGCGTGCTGGTCGCCGTGCCGCTGTTCGGCATCGAAGAGCAGGGCCTGGGCGGCTATCTCAAGTCCTACACGAAGCCGACGATCATCATGCTGCCGTTCAACCTCATCAGCGAGGTATCGCGGACGCTGGCCCTGGCGGTCCGACTGTTCGGCAACATGATGAGCGGAGCGATGATCGTCGGCATCCTGTTGAGCATCACGCCCTTCGTCTTTCCGATCGTCATGACCGTACTCGGCCTGCTCACCGGCATGGTGCAGGCCTATATCTTCTTTATTCTGGCCGCGGTGTACATTGCGGCCGCCACGCAAATTCGCCAGTCGAAATCCGAGCCATTGAGCCCACCACGCATTCCCGCAAAGGAAACACCATGGACAGTATGACAATTATTGCGGTGGCATCCATCGTCACCGCTGGCCTGACCATCGCGATCGGGGTGATCGGCCCTTCGCTCGGCGAGGGGCGTGCGGTTGCAATCGCGCTGACCTCGCTGGCGCAGCAGCCCGACGCCTCCGCCACCATCACCCGTACCCTGTTCGTCGGTCTGGCGATGATCGAGTCTACGGCTATCTACTGCTTCGTAGTCTCGATGATCCTTCTCTTCGCCAATCCGTTCTGGAACCACGCTATCGCCGAGATTGCCGGGAAATAGCCATGCTGATCGACTGGTTCACCGTCGGCGCGCAGTTGCTCAACTTCCTCGTCCTGGCGTGGTTGTTGAAGCGCTTCCTGTACCGACCTATCCTCGATGCCCTTGACGCGCGGGAGCAGCGGATCGCCGCCGAGCTCGCAGACGCCGACGCAAAAAGGGCCGAGGCCGACCAAGAGCGCGAGGAGTTCCGGCAAAAGAACGAGGCCTTCGATCGGCAGCGCTCGGCACTCCTGAGCCAGGTAACGGATGAAGCGAAGGCTGAGCGTCAACGGCTCCTGGACGAAGCGCGGCAGGCAGTCGATACCTTGAGGGCCAAGCGGATGGAAACGCTGGCTAATGACACGCATAACTTGAATCAAGCCATCAGTCGGCGGACCCAGCAGGAAGTGTTCGCCATCGCGCGCAAGGCACTGTCTGATCTCGCTACGACGAGTTTGGAAGAACGCATGGGCGAGGTATTCCTGCGCCGCTTGCGAGCGCTGGACGATCAGGTCAAGGAAGGCTTCGCCACGTCCCTGAAGACGGCCACCGGACCCGCGCTCGTGCGCAGCGCGTTTGACCTGCCCGCGGAGCAACGCGCGGCGATACAAAACGCGCTCAACGAAACCTTCTCGGCTGAAATCCGGGTCAAGTTTGAGACGGCGCCTGATCTGGTCAGCGGGATCGAACTCACCACGAATGGACAAAAGGTGGCCTGGAGTATCGCGGATTACCTCGCGTCGTTGGAAAAGGGCGTCGACGAACTGCTGAAAACGCAGTCCAGGCCTGAAGCCAAAGCCGGAACAGGGCGTCCATGAGCAGGGTGCCTGAGAGCCTCCACGATGCTTTCGAAAGCGCTTTTGCCGGGATAAGCCAGGCGCGTGAATCATTCACGCCGCAACTGAAACCACGGGAAGTCGGAACGATCAAAAGCGTCGCCACCGGCATCGCCAAAGTCTCCGGTCTCCCCAGCGTGGGCTTCGAGGAAGTGTTGAAGTTTCCCGGCGATTTATACGGCATCGCATTCAATGTCGACGAAGCCGAAATTGGCGTCGTTTTGCTGGGTGACTACTGGCACCTGCATGCGGGCGATGAGGTAGAACGCAGCGGGCACGTGGTGGATGTGCCGGTGGGGGACGGGTTGATCGGGCGCATCATCAACCCGATGGGGCAGCCGCTGGATGGCAATGGCCCGGTGGTTTCCAGTACGCGCCTGCCCGTCGAACGCCCCGCCGCGCCGATCATGGACCGCGCGCCTGTCACCGTGCCCTTGTCGACCGGCATCAAGGTCATCGATGCGCTCATCCCCGTTGGGCGCGGCCAGCGCGAGTTGATTCTCGGCGACCGGCAGACCGGCAAGACCGCGGTTGCGCTCGACACGATACTTAACCAGCGCGATCAAGATGTGCTGTGTGTTTATTGCGCCATTGGGCAGCGCGCGTCCGGTGTAGCCAAAGTGATCGCCACCCTGCGCGAAAAAGGCGCGATGGATTACACCATCGTGGTCGTCACCGAAGGCAACGATCCGCCCGGTCTCGCCTATATCGCGCCTTACGCCGCGACCAGCATCGCGGAGTATTTCATGGCGCAGGGCCGCGACGTGTTGATCGTTTACGATGATCTCACGCATCATGCGCGCGCCTATCGCGAGCTCTCCCTGCTGTTGCGACGACCACCCGGCCGGGAGGCATTTCCCGGCGACATCTTTTATATCCACTCGCGGCTGCTGGAGCGCGCAACCCACTTGCGTCCGGAGCTCGGTGGCGGATCGCTGACCGCGCTGCCGATTATCGAAACCGAGGCGGAGGACATTTCCGCCTATATCCCGACCAACCTGATTTCCATCACGGACGGGCAGATCTATCTCTCGCCGTCGCTATTCGAATTGGGTGTGCTGCCTGCGGTCGACGTCAGCAAATCCGTTTCGCGCGTCGGCGGTAAGGCGCAACGTGCGGCCTATCGCGCGGTCGCGGGCGACCTGAAGCTCGCGTACGCTCAGTTCGAGGAACTCGAGACCTTTGCCCGGTTCGGCGCCCGCCTGGATGAAGAGACGCGCAACATCATCGAGCACGGACGGCGAATCCGCGCCTGCCTCAAGCAGCCGGAATTCGCCCCGGTGACGGTGCCCGCGCAAATAGCCATCCTGCTCGCGGTGACCGCAGGGTTCTTCGACAAGGTGTCGCTTGAGCGGATGACGAACGCCGAGCAAGCCGTACGCATGGCGGCGGCGGACATCCCGGGCGATGTGATTGAGCGATTGGGAACCGCCAAGCAATTGAGCAATAAAGATCGCGAAACGATCATCGACATCGCCCGCCAAGCGCTCGTTGACTTCCAGCCAAAGCCTGAATCCATGCCCGCTGCGGCAGCGGAGGAGAATGCATGAGCAATACCACAGCGAGCCTGCGCCGAAAGATCGGCAGCGCCGGAGATCTCCAATCGGTCGTCCGCACGATGAAAGCCCTGGCTGCCTCGAACATCGTCCAATACGAGAACTCCGTGCGTGCCTTGGGCGACTACTATCGCAGCGTGGAAATGGGGTTGAGCGTTTGTTTAAAAGAAATCGCGCCGGCGGCGCAGGTTGAAATCAAGGCACGTCCGGGAGAAGGGACCATAGGCGCGGTCGTGTTCGGTTCGGATCAGGGACTGGTGGGCCGGTTCAACGACGTGGTGGCGGATTATGCCCTGAAGATCCTCGCCGCGCTGCCAGGAAAACCCCAGGTCTGGGCTGTCGGTGAGCGCGTACATGCCCGCTTGTTGGATGCTGGCGTGCCGTTGGAGGGCCACTTTGCCGTACCAAACTCCGTCAAGGCCATTACGCCGCTGGTCGGACAGATTCTGGTGGAGAGCGAGGCGCGCTACAGCCAGGGTGCCATCAGCGAACTCCATCTTTTCTATAACCGCCCGACGTCCGGTGCGATATATGCGCCCGTCCCGCAGCGGCTGCTACCGCTGGACGAAACCTGGCGTCGCGAACTCGGCGAGCCTCCCTGGCCGACAAAGAGCTTACCTGAAGTCGTGGGCGGCGAAACCGATACCTTGCGGGCGCTCATCCGCGAGTATCTTTTCGTCTCCCTGTTCAGGGCATGCGCAGAATCACTCGCCAGCGAGAACGCGAGCCGTCTGGCGGCGATGCAGCGCGCCGAGAAAAACATTGACGAGTTGCTGGAGGACCTCAACGGGTCATTCCACCGTTTGCGCCAGAGTGACATCGACGAGGAGCTGTTCGACGTGATTTCCGGCTTCGAAGCGCTGAGCGGCGCGGTGACGTGAGTGATTCGGAGACGGTGCGGGTGTCAGAGTCGGTATGGATTAGAAGGGTTTCAGCCGGTTGAGAACGCTGAGAATGCGTTCGCAATCAGGAACTGCATCCAACCGATTTAAATGATACCGACCGTGCAGGCGAGCCCG
This sequence comes from Gammaproteobacteria bacterium, assembly GCA_021773815.1. Lineage (GTDB taxonomy): Bacteria > Pseudomonadota > Gammaproteobacteria > Steroidobacterales > SMWD01. The sequence goes on along the minus strand of JAJFJS010000067.1, from coordinate 107,013 downwards.
CTGCCCGCCAGCCGCCAGCAGTTAGATGCTCAGCCGCGGCACCCGTTTGGCCAGTGGCACGGCCGCGATCAGTACCAGCTAGCCCATGACGAGATAGAGCCCGCCCCCGCCCCGGTAGGCCTTGATAAGGCCGCAGACGCGTGTCGTCCTTGCCTATAAGGACGCCTGCGACCTGGAAGTAGCAAACCGTCACTAAGATCAGAACGGTTCCACGATCCATGCTTCCGGCGTGGACACTTCCCCGGCGATTGAGCGATTCAGACCAGCCTTGCACAGCGCGCCGGAATGAAAGCCGCTAATTGTGCCCACACCGGCGACGTCACCCTCGTGCTGCGTTTCGGCAGCGCATCGAATCTGAACAGTGCTGCATAAGACCCCCGTTTTTTGGATGGGGTCTGCACTCTTGAGCGTGGCAGGCCCCGGTTCCATCCGGTCGGCGCCCCCGAATGCCGAACACTGCTTTCTCCAGCGTTTGCCGCTACCGCCAAGCGCTTGTGACGCAAGGCGTTTCAGCGGATCTAAGTTCGTTACCGCACAGACACCTTTGTCCTTTCGGTTCATAAAGAAAGGTGGCTTGAGCCATCGAACTGATGGCCGGCCAGAATCGCAGTTCTCGCTTGCAGTAACGCGACTGCAATTTTCATGTCGACCACCGGAGCTTCCCCATGATTTTACTTCGTACGCTTGCAATCGCGGCCGCCATGGCCGCTTTCTGCGTTACTGGATACGCCCAGACACCCGTCGAGCACGACCCCCACCATCCTGATGCCGCTTCCACTGGAAACATGCCCATGCCGATGGACGGTTCCGACGCGCGGATGGCTCGACTGGACGAGCAGATGAAGGCCATGCAGGCGATGCACGACAAGATGATGGCGGCGAAGACGCCGGAGGAGCGAAGCGCTTTGATGGCGGAGCACATGCAAGTCATGCAGGACAGCATGGCCATGATGGGTGAAATGGGCGCTGGCGGCATGAAAGGCAAGCCCGGCATGGGCGCGGACACGGGTGGTATGCCCGACATGCAACACAAGCACCCGATGGATGGCGACATGGGCGTGCACCGCCAGATGATGGAGAAGCACATGAAGATGATGGAGAAGCGCATGCAGATGATGCAGTCCATGATGCAGATGATGATAGACCGCATGTCCCAAGCCCCGGGCAAGTCTTGAAGGGCGACGAGATGAATGCCTCCTCTCCAGCAACTGTCGCCCACGCAGGCGCGGCATATGGGTTCTATTGCACGCTCACGGGCCTGAGCTTTCTTGATGCAGTCGCGCGAGTCACCGACGCGCTCAAGGCCGAAGGATTCGGCGTCCTGACGGACATCGATGTTCAAGCGACGATGAAAGCCAAACTGGATGTTGATGTGGCCGCTTACCGCATCCTCGGTGCCTGCAATCCACCGTTGGCGCATCGCGCCTTGTTGGCTCAGCCTGACATCGGGCTGCTCTTGCCGTGTAACGTCATAGTGCGCAAAGAGGCCGACGGCTGCCAGACGGTGGGGTTCATGGACCCGGTGGCCGTAATGCAACTGACCGACGACCCCGAGGTCGCCAAGGTGGCTGTTGAAGTCCGTGCACGACTTGATAGGGTCCGCGCGGCGTTGACGGCTTCCGCCTGAGCTTCGCGTCGATCGACTTGGATCGGGAGAACTTGCCCGGGGCGTATCATCGGCTGACTCTTTCGAGAGGATGAATTGATGGACACGCCTGAAAGAAGTCGCCCCGACGAGGCGCCGTCGTCTACACCGAATCCTTCCCCGGTCGCGCCGGCCAGCGCACCCGCGCGCACGTCCACCGCGCCCGAATCAGCGCCGGGCGCGCAGCCCCACAAGCATGGAGCGGCCTCCAGCGAGGCAGGCCACGGCAACCATGACAAACACGAGGGCCACTCTCCCGCAATGTTCCGGGACCGGTTCTGGCTCTCGCTGGTTCTCACCGTTCCGGTGGTCTTCTGGTCGGCCCATATCCAGGAGCTCCTCGGCTACCGGGCCCCGGAATTCCCCGGATCGGACTGGCTCGGGCCCGTGCTCGCCACGGTCGTCTTTGTCTACGGCGGCCTGGTCTTCCTGCAGGGAGCATGGCGGGAACTGACGGACCGACTGCCTGGGATGATGACCCTCATCTCGCTCGCCATCACGGTCGCCTTCCTGTTCTCCTGGGTCGTTCAGTTCAGACTGATCGGGGCGAATGCGCTGTGGTGGGAATTGGCCACGCTGGTCACCATCATGCTCCTTGGCCACTGGATCGAGATGCGGTCCATCAATCAGGCTCAAGGGGCATTGAAGGAACTGGCGAAGCTCCTTCCGGACACCGCGACGCGGATCACCGCTGGGGGCGAGGAGAAGGTCGCCGTCAGCGCGTTGCAGAATGGTGACCTCCTGTTGGTGCGCCCGGGCGAGAGCGTTCCCGCAGACGGCGTGGTCCGCAAGGGCGAGAGCGACATCAACGAGGCGATGATCACCGGGGAGTCCAGGCCGGTGAAGAAGCGGGAAGGCGACGAGGTAATCGCCGCCACGATCAACGGAGAAGGATCTCTGCGCGTCGAGGTCACCGGAACGGGGGAGAAGACCAGGCTCTCCGGCATCATGCGGCTCGTGGCCGATGCGCAGAAATCCAAATCCAGAGCGCAGCATCTGGCTGACCGTGCGGCCCGACTTCTGACTGTCGTGGCGATCGGCGCCGCCGCCATCACTCTAGGGGTGTGGGAGTTGTTGGGGGCAGCGATCGACTTCTCGGTGGTGCGGATGGTGACGGTGCTGGTGATCGCCTGTCCCCACGCGCTCGGACTGGCCGTGCCGTTGGTGGTGGCCATCTCCACGACGCTGGGGGCCCGCAACGGTCTTTTGGTGCGGGACCGGCGTGGACTCGAGGAGGCCCGCAACCTCGACACGGTGATTTTCGACAAGACAGGAACGCTGACGCTCGGCGAGTTCCGGGTCGTGGCCATGTCCGTTGCGGAAGGACTGGCGGAGGACGAAGCGCTTCGCATCGCGTCCGGCATCGAATCGGAGTCCGAGCACCCGATCGCCCGGGGCATTGTGAAGACTGCGGAGGACAAAGGCATAGAGGTTCCTGCCGCCGAAGGCTTCCGCGCCCTCACCGGCAAGGGCGTGGCGGCCATGATCGCAGGCACCGAGTACCACATGGGCGGCCCGGCGCTCCTCAAGGCGGAGAAGGTTCAGGTGCCACCGGGGCTTCAGGAGGCGGCCGAGGCCGCAGCCAGCCGAGGGCAGGCGGCGATCTATCTCGTTCGCGAAGGCCGCGCCCTGGCCGTTTACGCTGTGGCGGACGCGATTCGTGAGGAAAGCCGCGAAGCTATCGCGGCGCTGCATGAGAGCGGGATCCAGGTTGCCATGCTGACGGGCGACGCGCAGGCCGTGGCCGATGCCGTCGCGAAGGAGCTCGGAATCGACACCGTGTTCGCGGAAGTGCTGCCCGACGACAAGGCCAACAAGGTCCGCGAGCTTCAGGCCCAAGGGAAGAAAGTCGCGATGATCGGCGACGGCGTGAACGACGCACCGGCCCTGGCCACGGCCGATATCGGGATTGCGATCGGCGCGGGGGCCGATGTCGCCGTCGAGGCCGGGCATATCGTGCTCGTGAGGTCCGACCCTCGCGACATTCCCCGGATCATTACCCTGAGCAGGGCCACGTACCGGAAGATGGTGCAGAATCTCTGGTGGGCGGCGGGCTACAACATCTTCGCGATCCCCCTGGCCGCCGGCGTGCTTGCGCCATGGGGCATCCTGCTGACACCTGCCGCGGGCGCGGTGCTCATGTCGGCGAGCACGGTGGTGGTGGCGCTCAACGCGCAACTGCTGAAGCGGGCCAAACTTTGAGCCCGTCCGGAAGTGCCCCGCCTTCGTCTTGGGCGTCCCCACGGGACTACGATGCTGTTCTGTTCGATCTGGATGGCGTCTTGACCAGGACGGCGAGCGTGCAGGCTGCGGCCTGGAAAAGGTTGTTCGACGAGTTTCTCGAGAAACGTTCGGCTGACACAGGTGAACCGTTCGTCCCGTTCGACATCGACACTGACTATCGGCGCCATGGCGACGGCAAGTCGTGCCATGACCGCCACGCGAGAGGATACGCCTGACTGAAATATCTCAAGGCCCCGGAAACGGAGATCGAGATGACACACAACTGTCACAAGAGCGAGGCATGACCACGAACACATTCAAAACTGAGTAGAGAATGATGAAACACATCCTGACGATGGTAATCGGCTGCGCCCTGGCGCTGCTGCTGATTTTTCTCCTCCCAGTCATGGGTTTGGGCAGTGGCTGGGTGCTGGCCATAGTGGTTGGGGCAATGATGCTCTGCCACCTGATGCACTTCGGCATGCACGATGATGAAGAGAACGGAGAGAACGGCCATGAGGACCGACACTAATCAGAACGACAGCCGCGCTTCCGGAAACGTCCGGCCGCCGTCGCTTCACTCGCTGTATCTAAGCCCCAAATACCTGGGACTCTCCTTCGGTGCTACCGGCGTGGTGTTCTACCTCGGCTGCATGCTGACGATGGCCACCGTCTCGCATGACGCGGCCGTGGTCTTCTTCAATAGCCTGTTACACGGTCTCGACGTCAGGTTGATTCTGAAAACCAGCGTACCTGTTTCCCAGGCCGCGCTGGGCCTGGTTACCATCTTCATCTTGTGCTGGTTCGCGGGGGTATTGATCGCGGGAATTTACAATCTGGGCGTTCGTTGGGGTAAGCAGTAATCACATGGACGCTACGCCAGACAGAACGTCAAAGTATCAGGCGGACAGCCTGTCGCTGATTGGCGCCGTTGCCTTGGGTACGGGCGTCATGATCGGCGCCGGGATTTTCGCACTGACCGGCCAGATGGCGGAGATGACGGGGAGCCTGTTTCCTCTGGCGTTTCTTTCTGCCGCACTGATTGTCTCGTTGAGCGCTTACTCTTACGTAAAATTATCCAATGCCTACCCCTCCGCCGGGGGCATCGCCATGTATTTGGAAAAGGCGTATGGCGGAACCCTGACTACCGCGTTTCATGCCCTGTTGATGTATTTCTCCATGGTCATCGCCCAGAGCTTCCTGGCACGGACCTTCGGATCCTACACCTTGCGGCTGTTTGAAATCGATGACGGCAGTTGGCTGGTTCCCGCGCTGGGGGTGGGGCTGTTGCTGACGGCCTTTCTGATCAACCTGTCCGTCACGGGTTTGATCCAGAGGGTCGCCTCGTTGCTCGGTTTCATCAAGATTGGCGGAATCGTCCTGTTTGGCGTGGTCGGGGTGTGGATGGCGGACTCGGTGACAACGGATTTCTCCGCGGCAGATCGCGGGGTGTCGCTGACCGGTTTTCTCGGTGCTACGGCGCTCGGCATTCTGGCCTTCAAAGGTTTCACCACTATCACCAACAGCGGTTCGGAACTTAAAGACCCGCGCCGGAACCTGGGCAGGGCCATCATGATCTCCATCGGCCTCTGTGTGGTGATCTACGCGTTGGTCGGCTTCGCGGTCTCCAGCAACCTGTCGCTGGAGGAGATCATCGCAACGCGCAACTACTCGCTGGCCGCCGCCGCTCGCCCGGCACTGGGAGAGCACGCAGTCTGGTTTACCGTGGTTCTGGCCATGCTGGCCACCGCCGGCGGCATTATTGCCAGCATTTTCGCGGTGTCACGCATGCTGGCCATGCTGACCGAGATGAAGCTTGTCCCCCACCGCCACTTCCACATGCCGGGCACCATTCGGACGCACACCCTTGTTTATACGGTCGCGCTGGGCCTGGTGCTGACCGCGTTCTTTGACCTGTCTCGCATCGCGGCGTTGGGCATCATCTTTTACCTGATCATGGACATCGCCATTCATTGGGGAGTGCTGCGCCACCTGCGAAAAGAAGTGGAGGCCCATCCCGCGATTCCGGTCATTGCAATCGTTATGGATGTGATCATCATTGGTGGCTTTCTCTGGGTGAAAGTCGCCTCGGATCCTTTGGTTTTATTCGTGGCAGCAGCCATCATGGCGGCAATCCTGATCACCGAGTTTTTCTTCCTCAAGTCACGCCCGTCCGCGAGCCAGCCGGAGCATTCGCACGTCGGCTCATCTTCTGGCAACTTAATACAGCGGGCGGAAAAAAATGAACGGTGATCGTCATCTCCGTGAAGCTCCGCTCTCGCCCCCTCGGCAGGCGTGGTTGATGATCGTGGTCATCGCGCCGATGGCCGCGTGCTATCCGGCAATCAAGGCGGGGTTGGAGTTCGCGCCGCCGTATGTGCCGAACCACGCGTCAAGAAGTCTACCGATACGATGTACCGCTCGAGCGTGAAGGTCGAACGTGTTTCCGAGCGGCTCGACCCAGAGTCTAGGCGCGTTATTCCCCGATTTTTCGGCCCTGGCGACGAGCAGCGGCTTCGTGGAATCATTGAACGGATCCTAACCCTTGACGACTCCACGGTCGCCAACTTATTGAGCGGTCTCAAGCGGAGTTTCCAGAAGAAACATCCGGAACTCGCCGCGATCGCCAAGCGCAACTATAGTGCGGTCAAACACCTCGTCGCCAACGAAGATGGTGTCGACGAGGAACGGCGGTTCCTGATCGGTACTTACTTCACAATGGAGTACGCGATCGAGTCTGCCGCGCTCTTCAATCCCTCAATGGTGCCTGCCATCGAACAGGATAGACAGGCTGAGGGCAGCACCCGCTTTCTGATGAGCCTGCGAGCAACGGGCGAAGGACATATCTCCTCGGTCGTTTTCCGTCGCGGAGTGATCGATCGCCATAATCGAATCCGGATCGAGCCCGTCAGTCAATATAGTCACCAGCTCCAAGTCATTGAGAATCGACAATTTGAGAAAAAAATCTACCGAAAGAAACTCGTCGAGATGCACGTGCTCGAACCATCGACCGACGAAGTCCTTAACCGCCTGGGCGAGACATTCACATTCGACGAACTCAATTTGGCGATTAATGCGGTGCGGAACTCGCTCGGTTGTGCCCCCTCGTTTTGCCAGCCCGTTGAGAACATGCTCGCGCTTGCGCGGGCGAATTACGATCTTCAGATGCCTGATCTCGACGACCCATCCGAGTTTGTAATTTTCCCGCACTCGGATCGCGAGAGCCATGGGATCGAAGATATGCGGATGGTGCGATATCGCTCGGAAGACGGCGAAATCTGCTATTACGGGGTCTATACCGCGTACGATGGCGTCAATATCATGCCCCAGCTCCTCGAAACCACCGGGTTTCAGACGGTCAGGATTCGCACGCTGGGCGGACGGTACGCCCTTAACAAAGGGATGGCGCTGTTCCCGAGAAAGGTCGACGGCAGGTACCTGATGCTCGGTCGAATTGACGAAGAGAGTCTGTTCCTCTTGAGGTCTGACGACGTTCTCTTCTGGAACGAAGCTAAGCTTCTCATGAAGCCCAGGTTTTCCTGGGAAATCATTCAGATCGGCAACTGCGGCTCACCGATTGAAACTGAAGCTGGGTGGCTTGTTCTCACGCACGGTGTGGGTCCGATGCGCCAATACTCGATCGGCGCCGCACTTCTCGACCGAGACGACCCTTCCCGAGTCATCGGCCGTCTCCCCGAACCTCTCCTCGCGCCGGTCGAAGACGAGCGCTTCGGTTACGTCCCTAACGTCGTCTATTCGTGCGGCGGCATGATCCACAATGACAAGCTCGTGATTCCCTACGGTATCAGTGATCGATCAACAACCTTCGCCCTGGTTTCACTGCCAGAGCTGCTAGCGGAGCTGACCGGGGGAGACTAACTGGTTGAGGACATCCAACAGGTCACCTTGAAGGGATCTTGGCGTGCCGGTTGAAGTTTAAGTTCATGTTTATCTGCTTATCTGTCAGATCGGTTCAGAAGGTCTGCAATTCAGCTCATTAAGATGACTAACGGCGCTAAAAATGTATTGCAGCGTGGCCTGGAAAATATCCACGACCCATTTTCCAATTTCATTCGTGCCCAGACTGGACTTCCCCCAGTACGGCAGACACCTCCGGGCTGTGATCCGAGCATAGGAGAAAGTGATTGGTAACCAACGTTATACACCAGGGTTGGTCGATAAAACCGACCTTGGTGAAAGAGCTTGTCGTTGATGCATTGTTGATGGCTATCTGGTGACGAAAGCCGACGGACACGGTGATCGTGCATTCCGACCAAGGGTCTCAGTACGGCAGCCGCGACTGGCTGAGGTTCTGTCGTGAGCACCAACTCCAATCGAGCATAAGTCGGCGCGGAAACTGTTGGGGTAATGCCGTTGCCGAGCCGTTCTTTAGTAGCTTGAAAAAAGAACGTATCAAGAAACGTATCTACAAAACACGCGATCTCTCCAGAGCTGATATCTTTGATTACATCGAAGTATTTTTATAATCGAACCCGACGCCACAGCTACCTCGGCGGCGTCAGTCCAGAGGCTTTTGAAAGAGCCTCATTTTGAGGGTTCGGTGTGTCATCTATACCGTGGGAAGTCCAGGCATCTATTCTGCTCCGGTGAATGAACGGAGCTTGGAGTCAGGCAGATGGCCTGTCTGTGCGGCAGCGTACAGACGACTCGGCTCGGCAACGAGCAAGGTGAGGCTATGCAGGAGCCTCGCGCTGGCCGTTCAATTTACAAACTTACACAAGGGATACCTCAATGCACTCAATAATGTTACAAAATTTCGTCGTCAGGTTTGTTTCACTCGCGCTATTGAGTCTGGGTCTGGCGCAGACGTCCGGCGCCGCAATGATCGGCACTCAGCAAGTTGTGCAAAGCGAGGTCCGGGACGGGCGTCTCACACGCGTGGAAACGATTCTCGCGCGAGAGGATGTGGTCAGGCAACTGGTCGCGTTCGGGGTAGACCCGCTGGCAGTTCAATCACGAGTCGGCAACATGACGGACGCCGAATTGCTTGCGCTGGAAGGTAAGCTCGACCAGCAAATTGCGGGTGGAGGCGGTGCGTTAGTTGTGATCGGTGTCGTATTCGTGGTGTTGATTGTTTTGGAGATTGTTGGAGTTATCGACGTATTCAAGAGAGTGTGAAGGCAATCGGCACTTTGCAGTTGTTCGACCGTTCGAAAAGGGCCGCGCATGCGCCGGCCCTTTTCGTATTCTGGATTCTGGCAGGGTGTAGCGCGATGCCGCCGTCTGTCAGCAACTATGGGCCGGCACCCGGCCTGCTCGAACTGGTCGATACGCCTTTTTATGCGCAGCAGCAATACCAGTGTGGGCCTGCGGCCCTCATGACCGTGTTAACGGCGAGCGGTGTTACAACCACGCTGGATGCAGTGTCCAGGCAGGTCTACCTTCCCGCACGCCAGGGCAGTTTACAAAGCGAAATGCTCGCAGCCTCGCGTGCGGCGGAAAGGGTCCCCTATGTACTGGTGCCTGAGTTCTCGTCGATAACAGGCGAGTTGGCGACCGGGCGGCCGGTATTGGTATTGCTCAATCTGGGTGTCAGTTGGGCGCCTCTTTGGCACTATGCGGTGGTCGTTGGCGCGGATGCGGTCAGCGAGCAAATCATTCTTCGTTCCGGCACGGAAGAACGGCGCGTAATGCATACACCCGTGTTTCTGCGCACGTGGAGACGCAGCAATTTCTGGGCTATGTCGATACTCAGGCCAGGGGAGTTACCAGCCAACCCCGACCGAAACCGCTATATTGAAGCTGTCGCAGGACTTGAGCAGACCGGGCATCCCCTGGCGGCGCGAGATGCCTGGCAAGCCGGGCTGTCGCAATGGCCGGATGACTCCGTTCTTCTATTTGGACTGGCGAATGCGCAATACGCGCTCGGCAATTTCTCCGCGGCAGAGCTGGGTTTTCTTGTCATCCTGCGAAATGACGAGGCATCGCTCATCGCGCGCAATAACCTGGCGATGACACTGGTAGCGCAGGGGCGCAACAGGGAGGCGCTTGAGCAGATCGATACCGCGTTGAATCTTGCCGTCGACTCGCCGCTGCTGGAAGAGTTGCTGGACACGCAGAGCAGCATTCTGAGTACAGACATTGACGCGTGGAACCAGCGAGGGATAGGGGTTGAGTAGGTGAACCCGGAAAGGCAAGGTTCTGCAACTCGTGTGAACATCACGAATGCCTGCGCCTTCATCCGGGATATTCAGCGTGCGGAAGCACCGGAAAACGATCGCCCAACGGGCATCAGATTTAATTGGTGTCTGACACCATTTAAATCTGGTGCCCGCGAGTGGATTGGGAACGCAAATCCAATACTCGCGCAGCCCGTGCGCGTAAGTTGTGAAAAAATAGACTGTAAGATTTCTCAACGGATCAAGGACTTAGCAAATTGTGCCACCTGAGCGGTGTTGCTTCGAATCTTGAAAATTCAGCCAATGCAGGCCTCCTCACGCCCTCAAACCTAGCCTGGTCGGAAGCCTGGATTTTGGCGAAAAATCGTTCTGTGAGGTTCCTGCAGGCCTGTGGGCGTTGAAAATTCGGGGTCTGGAGTGGCGGGCGAGGAAGCTATAAGGCTCTATTGTTCTTAAAAAAGACTTTCACAAAAAAAAGAAAAAGGCATATCCCTTCTTGGTTAGATTCGTTGGGAAAGGATTGTTTCGTAGTGGCTGAAGCTAAGCAAGACGCAGATCAGGCCAGTCGTCCGGGCACTTTCGTCGAAGCCGCGGTAGGTGGTGAGACGGTTCATGCCTTCGTACCGCCCGTATTGCCGCCAGCACCGCCTCTGGAAGCCGAACAAGCTCTTTGGCCTCTTGGACGAGGTCAGCAGAGCGCTTGGACGGTACGACGGCTGCCCGATTCACCCTTGTTCCTCTAACACGTTCGTTCGCAAGGAAGCTTTGCTGTCAGCCCAGATTGAGGGAGCGTGGTCCGCGCTATCTGATTTGCTGTTGTACGAGAGCGATGAAGCTCCGGGTGTGCTGCTCGATGACGTACAGGAAGTTTCCAACTATGTCGCTGCCATGAATTTTGGCCCTGAGCGGTTGCGCGACGATATGCCGCTGTTGAACAGGCTTATTCGTGACATTCACGGCGTACTACTTGGCCACGGCAGGGGTGCAATCATGCAACCCGGCGAATATCGTTGGACGCAGAATTGGGTGGGCCTCGCGCAGGAAATGCTACTCACGTACCGCCACCACACAACATGCTGTGCGCAAACCCATAGGTCACTTAACGGACCTTGGGTTGGTTTGGGAAACAACTGGCAAGCAACGTGATCGGCTGTTTGTATATAGTACTTATTTCAATATATTGAATCAGGGGGCTGAGCCACTTTAGGTGGCATTAATGTTGGCTGTAGCAGCGACTAAACATGATTTAATGTTCATCTTCAGGGTTTTGGCCGTTCGTATGCGGCAACAAGCAAGTAGAGCTCACTCATTATGCGTGTATTACTGGTTTACTCGAATCAATGTAAAGATCTGGTTCTCGCTCCACCGATTGGCTTGAGCTACATCGCTACCGCGACAAAAAAGGCTGGTCACAAGGTTGAGTTTCTAGATCTTCTGGTTGCTGGCAATCCTCAGGAAATATTGCGAAAAACCATTAGTGAGTTCGAACCCGATGTTGTGGGTGTTTCGGTACGTAATATCGATAACATTGTGGCTCAGCGCGTTGAGAACCATTTGCCCGAGTTGGCTGAATTTCTAATGTTAATTCATGAGTCTACCGATAAGGTTTCCGGCAAGAAAATATACATAGTTTTGGGTGGGCCGGCGATTTCCATACTTGAGGAAATGTCGCTTCGACATCTCGATGCAGATTTTGCAATTTGTGGGGAGGGGGAGAAATCATTTCCCGACCTGCTTGATGCGCTGGAAAATGAGACCAGTTACTACAAGATACCCGGTCTTTGCTACCGTCGTGGCGATGTGATTTTCAAGAACCCGAAGCAAATCCTGGAAGGATTCGGTCGCTCGTATATGGAAGACTGGATCGACTGGTCGTCATATCGCAGGCTCGGTAACGCTTGCTGGGCAATTCAAACCAAGCGCGGTTGCCCGTTAAAGTGTGATTACTGCTCGTATCCTGCCATTGAAGGTCGGCGGTTCAGAAAACGATCGGCAGAAGATGTTGTTGACGAAATAGAAGAAGTAATAGCGCGGGTCGGGCCGCAAACCTTTGAAATTGTTGATTCAACATTTAATGCACCGCAGTCTCATGCAATACGATTGTGCCAGGAAATCATTCGTCGAAAGATTAAAGCAAACTTCACTGCAATGGGCGTGAATCCAATTGCCACCTCACCCGAGCTGTTTTCATCAATGAAACGCGCGGGATTTAACTCCATGATGGTAACGCCGGAATCAGCAAGCGATACCATGCTTGCCAGTTACAAAAAGGATTTTGAAATGCCTAAGGTGTATGACGCTGTGCGATATATTCGTGAAAGCGGCATACACAGTACGTGGTTCTTTATGCTTGGTGGTCCGGGTGAAACACAGGATACGGTCAACGAAACAATGCGTTTCGTTGAGACGGAGTTGGCGGGTAACAACATGATGTCGATATTCATTGTAGGTATTCGTATTTTCTCTGGAACCGGCGTGGCGAGCACCGCGTATAGAGAGGGGTTCTTAAAGTCGGACACTGATCTGTCCCGGCCGACGTTTTATATATCTCCACAGGTAACTGAGGACTGGATGATTCAACGCATCAATCAGGCTATTCAAAAAACCCCGTATGTCGTTTTGGCTGCAAGCGAAGGGCAGACGTTTGTCGAGTTTGCCATGCAAAGAACTTTGCGATTAGTCGGTGCTGCACCGCCATATTGGCGCTTTTTGCCGGCTATGCTCGGCAACCCGATCGTGCATTCGTTGCGAAAATTCCAACAGAAGACACAGCCTTACAGAGCAGCGGGCGGTGCCGCGCCGAGTGTCAGTCAGAGAGGCTCTTAGGCGGCCAACGTTCGTGAATTTCCTTCAACGACAGAATCGCCGGCTGCTATCAGGACCCATTTGGCAGATTGTGGGTGCGTTCAGGCTGTGACAACCACTGACGCTGATGTCATCGTTATCGGCTCTGGTGCTGGCGGGCTGTCGGCCGCCCTGCCATTGGCGCAAGCGGGCAAACGGGTAATTGTTATAGAACAACACAACGTCCCCGGTGGCCTTTGCCATAGCTTTAAAGAAAACGGTTACCGTTTTAGTCCCGGCATCCACTATGTAGGCCAGATTGGTGATGGTGGGTTCATGCGAGGCGTTTACGAAGGTCTGGGTGTCGCGAATGACCTGACCTTTTACGAGATGAACCCGGATGGTTATGAGCATATTCGAATCGGGGGCGATGCCTTTGATATGCCGAGCGGCAAAGAGGCCACGGTTGAGCGTTTTCAGCAGCGGTTTCCGTCACAGGCCAGGGGTATCGAAGACTACTTTTCTCTTGTTGAAAGAATCTGTTCAGAATTGCCGGTGGTGCCGGAAACCAGGAGTTTTCTGGATTTTTTGACCGTGCCATATCGCACCAGGCATATGGGTCGTTATGGGCTGTATTCCCTGAAAAGAATACTGGACGATCGTATATCCGACCCTCTGCTTAAGGCCTTTCTATCGATGCAATGCGGCGATCACGGCCTGCCGCCCTCAAAAACGCCATTCGCATTACACGCAGCCGTTGTCGGACATTATCTCAATGGTGGTTATTATCCGAAAGGCGGCGGCCGTGCTATTCCCAGGGCATTCGTGCGGGCGCTGAGAAAACATCATGCGCAGCTACTGTTGTCCACCAATGTTGTAAAGATTCTTACCGAAGCAAGCAGCAAAGGCCGCGCCGCCGTTGGAGTGCAACTTGCTGACGGCCAGGAGTTGAGAGCACATAAGATTATTTCCAATGCGTCGCCGCATATTACCTATGACAACCTGGTTGGCCGGGAGCACATCAGCAGCAAGCTAAGAAAGAAACTGGACAGCGCAACGTATACGACATCTGCAGTAGTGCTTTACCTGGCAACTGATCTTGATCTGCATGCGATGGCGCTTGATTCGGGCAATTACTGGTATGCGAAGTCTCCTGACTTCGAGGCGTATTACAGTCAAAGTAGGAGTTCTACGATAGCTGAAGTTGATGAGGTTCCGGGCGTATTTCTGGGGGTTACCAGTATGAAAGACCCGACTAGCTTCAGGAACGGCCACCACGTTATTGAAGCGGTAAATTTCATTTCCTATGATGTATTCAGGTGCTGGAGAAACACACAAGTCGGCGAGAGACCCGAGGAATATCGCGCACTAAAACGTAAGCTCACCGCTGCAATGCTAAAGACTATCGAAAATATTATTCCAGGTATTTCAGATCACATTCTCTATAGTGATCTAAGCACCCCGCTAAGCAGTGAACACTATGTACAATCGACACAGGGTGCGTGCTATGGGACGGAAAAGACTCTGCGGCAAATCGGTCCCTTTAGCTTTCACAATAGATCAGAAATAGAAAATCTCTATCTTTGTGGCGCCAGTACGACCGCGCATGGCTTGTCCGGGTCAACGTCGTCGGGATTAGGCGTTGCTTCAATGTTGCTTTCATGCCGACCGAGTGAGTTGCTGAAGGATACAGGGCAAAAGTTGAATGTGGTTTCCAGGAGCGCTATTTAGGCTTGGTTTTGAAATCAATTTCCCGCCAAAACGCTCGGGCAAATCAGAAATATATCGATATCCTGTTAATAACCTGTGGTGGAGGACCAGTTGGGCTTACCACTTGCCGCGCTGGCGTCCGCGATTGACTCTCACCCCGGCCACTTTTGAGGGTTTTGCCGGTTCAACCAGAAAGTACTTGTCGCAGCCAGAACGCAGATAGTTACCCGAGGTATCACTTGTCCTCCTCGGTGCATTGGGGACATGCGCTCGGGAACGGCGCTTCGTCCTGGCGAATTCAAACATGCGCACTTCCCGTTGTCTGGCCCATCTGGAACGGGCGAATCTTTGCGTCCCGTATTTCCTTGTTTTTCAGCTTCGCAGTTAGTTCTTCGACCTCTTCAGCCCGCCGCGGTAGTGGCGTAATAGATTGCCCAAAGGGCACCAAACTAAAAAGGCCACGCATTGCGTGGCCTTTTTAGTTTGGTGCCCAGGAGAGGACTTGAACCTCCACCTACTTACGTAGACCAGCACCTGAAGCTGGCGCGTCTACCAATTCCGCCACCTGGGCATTTCACAATCAAATCAGGTTTTTCAAACTTACTGCCAAACCGCATATACGACAAAAACCATACCAGTCGTATTGCCCGTGGTCGACCTCGTCTTATAACCGCGTGATTCTTTGGTAGGTTTTCATCACGAATTACCTAGGCCCACTGGCACCTGAAGCCAGCGCGTCTGCCAATTCCGCCACCTGGGCCCGTCTCTTGATTCAGGTGACCGTAAATTCGAGAGTGGCGGGACTGTACTGGCAGCCTGTATCCTTGTCAACGCGATGAGCCAGCCACAAGCACACGAATGACAGAGCGAAAAAAGCCGCGCCGCAGGCGCCCCGCTGCCAAATCACGCGGGCCCGCCGAAAACCGGCATCCGGTTCCCGAACCGACCGCGATCATCCAGGTCTTTGAGGCCCAGGGGATACCGCTGGAATTCGGGCGCCTCGCCGAGTTGCTCGGGGTTGACGGCGACAAGCCGCGCAAGGCGTTGCGCCGGCGGCTGCAGCGCCTCGTATCGGCGGGGCGGCTGCTGATCAATCGCAAGGCCGAGTACTGCCTGCTGGAGAAGATCGATGCCGTGACGGGAATCGTGTCGGCGCACCCGGACGGCTTCGGATTCCTGCTGCCCGAGGACGGATCGGACGATGTCTACCTGCCGTTCCAGGAGATGCGCGCGCTGCTGCACGGCGACCGGGTCGCCGTGCGTGTCGGGGCTCCGGGACGCAACGGCAAGCGTGCGGGAAACGTCGTCGAGATCCTGGAGCGGGGCAAGCAATCCGTCGTCGGGCTGTATTGCCGCGAGCACGGCGTGGGTTTTGTCATCGAGAGTGGCCGCATCCCGCACAATTTCATCGTTCCGGATCATCATCGCGGTGGCGCGCGTGCCGGCGAACTGGTCAAGATCGAGATCATCGAGTACCCGTCCGAGAATCGCGGGGGGCAGGGCAAAGTCGTCCGGATCCTCGGCGATCCCGCAGACCCGGGCATGCTGACCGAAGTGGCGATCGAGCAGTTCGATATTCCGGTCGGCTGGGATCCGCAAATTCTGGCGGCCGCCGAAGCCTACGGCGAGCAGGTTGCGGCCGCTGACAAGCGCGGGCGTGTTGATCTGCGTGATTTGCCGCTCGTGACGATCGACGGCGCCGACGCGCGGGATTTCGATGATGCAGTCTACGCCGAACGGGTGGCCGACGGCTGGCGGCTGATCGTGGCGATTGCCGATGTGTCGCATTACGTCCGCCCGCAGACGCCACTAGACGACGAGGCACGCAGTCGCGGCACGTCCGTGTATTTTACGGACCGGGTCGTGCCGATGCTGCCCGAGTCGATATCGAACGGTCTATGCTCGCTCAATCCCCGCGTCGATCGCCTGTGCATGGTCTGCGATATGCGCGTGACGAATGCGGGTAAGGTGACGAAGGCGGATTTTTACCGCGGCGTCATGCGCTCGGTGGCGCGTCTGACCTACGAGCAGGTCGATCGATTACAGCGCGGGGAAAAGGGTCGCAGCGAAGATAAAGATGGACTTAAGTATATATCACAAATAAATGATTTATATGAAGTTTATAAGATATTTATCAAAGCCCGACGGCGCCGTGGCGCGCTCGACCTGGACCTGCCCGAGGTCATCATCGAACTCAATGAGGCCGGCCGCATCGAGCGCATCGTGCCGCGGATGCGCAACGATGCGCACCGGCTGATCGAAGAATGCATGGTCGCGGCGAACATTGAGGCCGCGCGCTTTCTGCACAAGCATCGACTGCCGACGCTATACCGGGTGCACGCTGGCCCGGAGCCGGACCGTTTCGACGACCTGCGGGCGACGTTGCGTGCGATCGGCATTAGCGTGCCCGCCGAGGCGTGCACCGATCCGCGGCACCTGAACCGCGTATTGCAGCAGATCGCCGAACGACCCGACCATGCCGTCTGGGCCGTAGCGGTACTGCGCAGCCTGAGCCAGGCGGTGTATCAGCCGGCCAACGAAGGACATTTCGGTCTCGGCCTGAGTCACTACGCGCACTTCACGTCGCCGATTCGTCGCTACCCGGATCTGCTCGTCCATCGCGGTATCGGGCATATCATCGACGGCGGCAAGCCCGGCGCGTTCGGCTACGATTTACCGGGCATGGAACAGGCCGGACGGAGCTGTTCGATGCTCGAGCGCCGCGCCGAGGAGGCGACACGGCATGTTGAGGCGCGGCTGAAATGCGCCTACATGCAGGAACGTATCGGTGACGTGCTGCCCGGAATCATTACCGGGGTCACGCATTTCGGCCTGTTCGTCATGCTCGACGAATTGTACGTGGACGGGCTCGTGCACGTGTCGAGCATCGGCCACGACTATTATCACTGTGAAGAAGGCGGCACGCGCATGACGGGTGAGCGGACCGGCGCCAGCTACGCGCTCGGCGCGCCGGTTACGGTGCGTATCCTGCGCGTCGATGTCGAGCGGGCCAAGATGGACTTCGAACTCGCCGAAGACAGCGCGCCGGTGGCCGAACGTGACGCGCGCAGCGGGCGGGGTCGCGGCCGCGCCCGGCCGCGACAGCGCCGGTGAGCCGCGGGGCGGGGCGGCCACCGCAGACCGTCGTCTGCGGTATCAATGCAGTTGCGTCATTGTTGCGCCGTTCCCCGGAGCGCGTGGTCGCCGTGTATCTGCAGGCGGACCTCGGTCGGAAGCGACTGGGCCGCATCGCGCCCGAACTCGATCGGGCGCCCGTTGACGTCCGCCGGGTCGGTGTGGAGCAACTTACGGAGCTGGCCCGAACCGCGAACCACCAGGGCGTTGTGGCGCAGGTCGAGCCGGCGCCCGTGGTCGGCGAGGCCGAGGCGCGTGCCCTGGTCGAACGCGCGCTGGTCGAAGCAACGGAGCGGCCCCTGATCCTCGTGCTGGACGGCATCGAGGATCCGCGCAATTTTGGCGCCTGCCTGCGCTCGGCTGACGCGGCCGGTGTCAATCTCGTCGTCACGGCCCGGAGTCGTAATGTCGGCATCACGGCGGCCGTCAGCAAGGTGGCGTCAGGGGCGGCCGAGACGCAGCCGGTGGCGCAGGTTGGCAACCTGGTTCGTTTTCTCGAATATCTGCACGATGTCGGGGTCTGGATCGTCGGCGCTGACGGCACGGCCCCGGAGTCCTTGTATGAGGCCGACCTGACCGGGCCGGTCGCGATCGTGCTGGGCGCCGAAGGCCGCGGGCTGCGGCGCCTGACCCGTGAACGCTGCGATGCGCTCGTCAGCCTGCCGATGCACGGGACGGTCGACAGCCTGAATATCTCCGTCGCCGCCGGCATCTGCCTCTATGAAACCGTGCGCCAGCGGCGCAGCGGTGGGCTTGACCGGTGAGCCCGGTCGCCGGCGGCCTGCCGGCGCTGCGTCTTGCGGGTATCCGGCCCGTCCTGTAGGATTCGCGGTCCCGCGCAAGCGGGCCTCCTTGCCGCACCACCGGAGTGGGCGGCTTTCATCCGCAGGGAGCAACCATGCGACATTACGAAATCGTATTCCTGGTCCATCCGGATCAGAGTGAACAAGTGCCCGCGATGCTCGAGCGTTACACGGGCATGGTCGAGTCCGGCGGTGGCCACGTCCATCGCCTCGAAGACTGGGGCCGTCGGCAACTCGCGCATTCCATCGCCAAGCTGCACAAGGCGCATTACGTCATGATGAACATCGAATGTTCACAGGCGGCGCTGGAAGAAATTCTCGGCGCATTCAAATTCAGCGACGCTGTGCTGCGCCACCTCGTCATCAAGCGCGATGCGGCGGTCACCGAGGCGTCGCCGCTGGCCAAGTCCGACGAGCAGAAATCCGAAGAGCCTGATGTCAGGCCTGATGCGGAAGATTCGTCTGACGATAAGGATTCTTCCGACGATGATGAGACCGCGGCTAGCGATGCCGCGGCGCCCGCGACCGACGCGGCCGCGTCGGACGACGATGCGGCGGCAGCCGACGTACCGGATGCGGCAGACGACGCAGCGGATGATGCGGCAGACGCCAAAACCGGCACGGACAGCTAACGGGGAACTACGCCATGAGCAGATATTTCAGGCGGCGCAAGTTTTGCCGCTTCACCGCGGACGGCGTCACCGAGATCGACTACAAGGATCTCGAGACGCTGCGCAACTATGTGACCGAGACCGGCAAAATCGTGCCGAGTCGTATCACGGGAACCAAAACGCATTATCAGCGGCAGTTGGCCACGGCGGTCAAGCGGGCGCGTTTTCTTGCCTTGCTGCCGTATACCGATAAGCACTAACCGGTCGTTGTGTCGATCGGCCGTCGCGGGGCGCTGACGCCATGCGTTCGGCTTTCGGGTCCTGGCTGATCGAGCGACGCGTCGCGCGTGTTGCACTCGTTGCCGCGCTGCTGCCGCTGTTCGGCGTCGTCAGCGCCGGTATCGTGGTGTGTGTGGCCATCGCCAAGGGCTGGCGGGAAGGCCTGATCGACTGCGTGATCGCACTGGTCGCCGTGCTCGCGCTGACCGGCATGGCCGGCGAAGGCCTGGCGCAGGTGTTGTTCAGCACGGTGTCGACCTGGGGTGTCGCGCTGCTGATGGGCGGGTTGGCGGCGACCTTCGGATCGCTGACGTTGCCGATCCAGATTGTCATCCTGCTGGGGTGTGTCGGGTTGGTCGGTTTTGCCGCCATCGTCGCCGACCCGGCGGGATTCTGGGGGCCGATACTGGCGACGATCGCCGAGCAGATGCGGCAGTTCGGCGTCGAATTGAATGACGCCGAGGCCGTCATCGGACTTGCCCCGATGATGAGCGGGTTATTTGCGGCCAGCACGATCGCCAGCGCGATCGTCGCGCTGATGCTCGGTTGCTGGTGGGCGGGCGGCTGCCGGGGCGCCTCGTTCCGGGATCTGTTTATCGGCCTGCGACTCGGGGTCGTGATCGGCGGTATCGCCGCGGTCGCCGGCTTGGCGGCGCTGGTCGGGCTGCAACCGCTGGCCGGCAATGTGCTGCTCGTGGCGGGCGTCGGCTTCGTGTTTCAGGGCCTGGCGGTCCTGCACTGGCACGTTGTCGTGCGGCGGTGGCCGTGGTGGGGGCTGATCCCGCTGTATGTACCGATATTTCTCGGTACGGGGCTGCTGTTGATGGCGCTGATGCTGTTTGCCGCGGTCGGGTTTGTCGACAACTGGTACGGCCTGCGCCGGGCCAGCGCGAGGTAGGGCCCCAGGACGGTGCAGGGCCCGGTTCGGAGTTTAGCAACGGGTGCGCGTCACCTTTCGCGACCCGGAGTATGGTTTAATTATCAGTCGGTCTATGGAGAACGGCAGCAATGGATATCATTCTGTTAGAACAGGTGGAAAACCTCGGCGGCATTGGCGATCGGGTCAAGGTTCGGTCGGGATATGCGCGTAATTTTTTGTTGCCCAAGGGCAAGGCGACGCTGGCGACGCCCGAAAACATAGCGATTTTCGAGGAACGCCGCGTCGAACTCGAGCGCAAGCAGAACGAGGAACGGGCCGGCGCCCAGGCGCGTGCCGCACGTATCCAGGGTCTGTCGCTGCAATTGCAGGCCAATGCCGGTCCGGAGGGCAAGTTGTTTGGCTCTGTCGGTACCGTCGATATCGCCGAGGCCTGCGCCGCTGCCGGCGTGCCGATCGAACGCAGCGAGGTGCGGTTGCCGGACGGACCGATCCGCATGATCGGCGAGCACGAGATCGAGATTCATCTGCAATCGGACGTCAACGTCACGATTCGCGTCGAGGTCATTTCCGACGGCGAGCCGCTGATGTCGATTGATGCCGTCGATGATCCGGATGCGGCCGAGCCACAAGCGGCCGAAGATCCGATACAGGACCCCACCAAAGCGGACTGAGGACGCCCGATCCAGATGGTAAGCGCGATCTCCGGGCAGGACGAAATCCTTGGGCAGGACCAGGATCTTACCGAGACGGATCGGCTGAACGTTCCGCCCAATTCCGTGCAGGCCGAGCAGGCGCTGCTCGGCGGGCTGATGCTGGACAAATCTGCCTGGGACCGCGTTGCCGACCGCGTCGCCGAAGGCGATTTTTACCGGCCCGACCACCGTTTGATATTCACCGCGATCCGGACGCTGTCCGAGCGCAATGAACCGTGCGACGCGGTGACTCTGTCCGAGTACCTGGACGGGCGCGGCGAACTGACTCGGGCGGGTGGGCTCGGTTATCTCGGCAGTCTCGTCCAGGATACGCCAAGTGCGGCGAACGTCGCCGATTATGCCCGTATAGTTCACGAACGTGGCCTGTTGCGCTGCCTGATCCAGGCCGGCAACGAGATCGCGGCCAGTGCCTATCACACCGAAGGCCGGCCGATTTCCGAACTCGTCGACGACGCCGAGCGCAAGGTCTTCGAGATCGCGGAGAAGGGGCAGCGGCGCGGCTCGGGTTTCGTGCAGCTGCGCAACGTCCTCAGCGAGACGATCGACCAGATCGACGAGCGTTACCAGAACCAGGAAGCGGTTACCGGGTTGTCGACCGGTTTCCACGAATTCGACGAGATGACCGCCGGCCTGCAGAAGGGCGACCTGATTATCATCGCGGGTCGACCGTCGATGGGCAAGACCTCGCTCGCGCTCAATATTGCCGAGAACGCGGCGCTGAATCAGGAACGCCACCAGCCGACCGCCGTGTTCAGCATGGAGATGTCTACTGGCCAACTCGCGCTGCGCATGATCTCGTCGCTCGGGCGCGTCAACCAGGCCAACCTGCGCAACGGCCGTTTGCACGACGAGGACTGGCCGCGGATCAACGGCGCGATTCAGCTGATGCAGGATGCGCCGATGTTCATCGACGACACGCCGGCGCTGACGCCAACCGAGATTCGTGCGCGGTCCCGGCGCCTGAAACGCCAGCATGGTTTGTCGCTGATCATCGTCGATTACCTGCAGCTGATGCAGGTACACGGCAACAATGAGAATCGCGCGACGGAGATTTCGGAGATTTCGCGCTCCCTCAAGGCGCTGGCCCGGGAGCTCGAGGTGCCGATCATCGCGCTGTCGCAGCTCAATCGCAGCGTCGAACAGCGGACCGAAAAGAAACCGATAATGTCGGACTTGCGCGAGTCGGGCGCGATCGAGCAGGACGCCGACGTGATCGTGTTCATCTACCGCGAGGAAATCTACGTCAAGGACACGCCCCGCAAGGGCATCGCGGATATACATATCGCCAAACAGCGTAACGGGCCGGTCGGTGAGTTTCCGTTGACGTTTCTCGGCCAGTACACGAAGTTCGAGAACTACGTGCCCGAGATCGAGGTGTTTTGATGGCGCTGACGGCCGTCGCCGAGATTCGGTCGACGGCATTGCGGCATAACCTGCAGCGCGTGCGTGTTGCCGCACCCGGGTGTCCGGTGCTGGCCGTCATCAAGGCGGATGCGTACGGGCATGGTCTCCTCGCGACGGCGCGCGCGCTTGATGACGCCGATGCATTTGGCGTCGCCCGTCTCGAGGCCGCGATCGAATTGCGTCGTGCCGGCATCGATAAGGATCTCGTGATTCTCAGTGACCGGTTCGATGTCGACAGCCTCGCTCAGGTGCGCGAATACCGGTTGCAGCCCGTTATCCATGATGCCGACCAGGTCGACATGCTGGCGGCGGCCCCGGCCGGCGCACCGGTCCGTGCCTGGCTGAAGATCGACAGCGGCATGGGCCGCCTGGGCATTGCGCCGGAGCACGCGACGACCATGATCGAACGTTTGCGGGACAGCGGCGCGGTGGCGCCGGACCTGTGCCTGATGACGCACCTCGCTTGTGCCGACGACCCTGATAGCAGCGAGACCGATGCGCAACTGCGCCGGTTCGGCGCGGCGATCGGCGACTGGGACGGCGATGTCAGTATCGCGAACTCGGCCGGCATTCTCGGCTGTCCGGACGCCCTGCGGCCGGGTCCGGTGCTGCGCTATCGCGGGCGCAACTGGGTGCGCCCGGGCCTGATGCTTTTTGGCGTCTCGCCGCTGATCGGCCGCACTGCGCGTGACTGCGGCCTCGAGCCTGCCATGCTGCTGACCGGGCGCCTGCTGGCGATTCACGATATCCGGGCCGGCGCCTGCGTCGGCTATGGCGGCGAGTGGCGGGCCGAGCGGGACAGTCGCATCGGCGTCGTGAACGTCGGCTATGCGGACGGTTACCCGTGGCGGCTTGGAAGCCAGGCCTCGGTCCGCATCGGCGCTGATGCCGCGCCAGTGGTCGGGCGGGTGTCGATGGACATGATCAGTATCGACGTGACGAACGTGCCCGGCGCGCGGGTCGGCGCGGCCGTGACCCTGTGGGGTGCGGAGCCGACCGTCGAAGAACTGGCCCGGATGGCCGGAACCATCCCGTATGAATTGCTGACAGGCGTCGGTCCGCGCGTCGTGCGCCGACACGAGTGACCGCCGGTGCCGGACGCGGCGAGGGTCAGTCGGCGAAGAAGCCCATCTTGATGCCGATGATCTGGATCACGTCGTTGTCGCCGAGCAGCCGTGCCTGCGCACCCAGCCCCTCGCCATTGACGCTCGGCGGCTCACGGTCAGGCTCGTTTTCGACCTTGACGATGCTGTAACCCTCCGACCGCCGCGTGATCGCGATAACCTGAACGCCGGGCCGGCCCAGCGTCGTGACGGCCTTATTCAGGATGACCTCGCGCCCGGCAAAGGTGCCGTTGAGGACCTGTATCTTGGCGACCGGCAACGGCTTGGCGTTTGTGTCGGCGCCGATGGTCTGTTCCGCGAGGCGCTCGGCGCGCGCAACCACTGCGGCCGCTGCGGAGCCCCCGCCATTGGCGGCGGCGCGGGCCGCGACATCGGAGCTGTCGATGACCATGGTGCGGGCGAACTCATCGTCATCGTCGTCGTCGTTGACCGAATCGACATAGCGCAGCTGATGTCGCCCGACCGTCACAACGTCACCGTTTTGCAGGGCGTGCTTCTTGATCAGCTTGCCGTTGACGTAGGTGCCGTTGGTGCTATTGAGATCTTCGAGAAACGAGTCGTTCAGGATATTGATGATCAGCGAGTGATGGCCGCTGACCGTCGGGTTGTCGATCCTGACGTCGTTGTCGGGGAGGCGGCCTATCGTGTACCGCTCCTTGCTCATGTTGTATTCGGCCATGGTCTGGCCATTCAAGCTCAGTATGAGTCGTGCCATTGTGTTTCGCGTCTATTGAAAGAGATGTTTAATCTTTGAAAAAACGCCGGTTTTCGCCGGGAATGGCTCCAGTACATGGGCCAGAATGACTGAAATATTGTCCTTGCCGCCTTGCTCGTTGCTGAGCTGGATCAACTGCTTACCAACGGTTTCAAGGTTAGCACTAAAAGTGCTGATAGTTAAGTGAATATCTTCATCCTCGACCATGTCGGGCAAACCGTCCGAACACAGCAGGAATACGTCGTCCGGCTGGGCGTCAGTCTCCTGGACATCGACGTCGACGATCGGCTCCACGCCGAGTGCCCGGGTCACGTAATTGCGGTTCGTCGACCGCTGGGCCTCTTCCTGTGAATAAAAGCCCCGGTCGACGAGTTCCTGCAGCAGGGAGTGGTCCAGTGTGATCTGCTCGAACTTGTTCTTGCGCAGTCGGTAGAGCCGCGCATCGCCGACATGGGCGATGGACACGCGGTTGTCGAAGAACAGGCAGGCGACGAAGGTCGTGCCCATACCCTCGCATTGCGGCTGGCTCTTGGCGGTCTGGTGGATGATCTTGTTGGCCCGGGCGATCGCATCGCGCAGCACGATCGTTTGCCGCATCATGCCGGTTTCGGGCTCCACGGCATTGCGTTCTTCGCGCAGACAGGCCTCGGTGACGAGCTCCAGAACGGTCTTGACGGCAATACCGCTGGCGACCTCACCGGCGTTATAGCCGCCCATGCCGTCGGCCAGCACGAGCAGGCCGGTACCGCAATCGGTGCCGATCGCGTCTTCGTTATGGTCGCGGACTCGGCCGACATCAGTCAGTTCGACACAGGCGAGTTTGTTCAACAGGCTCATACAAAGAGGATCTGGAAGTAGTCCGGATTAAGGCTTCAGGCGCCTAACGTACTACAACAGTCGCGTAACGCCAAAGCCATGGCTCGACCGTTCTGGTAGCGGTCTTCGGGATGCTTCGCCAAAATCTTGTCGAGTACCTCGTCAATTTCCGGCGGCAGATCGTCCCGGATGCTGCAAACCGGCCGGTGGCGTTCATTCATGATCTTGTCCATGAGCTTCGGAATGGAATCCGAGCGGAACGGCGTGGTCCCGGTCAGCAACTGGTACATCGTGATACCGAGCGAATACAGGTCCGAACTGCCCGTCACCGCGCTGGCGGAAAGCTGTTCGGGCGACATGTACGATGGCGTGCCGAGAATGATGCCGGTTTTGGTACGACTCGTATCCGTCAGCCGCGCGATCCCGAAATCGGTGATCTTCAGTTCATCGCTGGCCGCATCATACATCAGGTTGGCCGGCTTGATGTCGCGGTGGACGACGCCCTGACCATGCGCATAGTGCAGCGCTTCGGCGGCGCGCGCCGTCAGTTCGAGCACCCATTTGGGCGGCAACAGGTTCTCTGCCTGCGTGTAATGATTGAGCGCCTTGCCGCCGAAATATTCCATCGCCAGGTAGGCGACGTCATTGTCCTCGCCGGTGTCGTAAATCGTGATGATGTTGGGATGATTCAGGCGGCCGGCGGATTCGGCTTCGCGTATGAATTGCGTCTTGGCCGCGTCGAGATCGTCTTCGCTGAATTCTTCGGCCAGCGCAATCGTTTTGATGGCGACCTTGCGGTTGATCTTCGGGTCGCGGCCGAGGTAGACGGTTGCCATTGCCCCGCGGCCCAGTGTCTTTTCGATAATGTAGCGACCGAGGGTCTGTTCGCCGTTGGTCGCCTCGGCCACCTTGCGCGTCGCCGCACGCGCATTAGATGCGTCAGCCTGCGAGTCGTCGTCATGCGCGTTTTTGCGCGCGCCTGACAGTTTCTTGAGCTTTTCCCGCACGTCGCGGTAATCGGCATCGATCGAATGCAGGTACAGCAGCACGCGTTCGGCTTTGGCGAATTCACGCTGCTTGCCGTGTTTCATCGCAATCTCGTAGAGCTGCTGCTTCGTTTCGTCGGTCGCGGGTTGCTGGCGGAGGACCGAGAAAGCGAGGTCCAGTTCGTCCTCGGCATCATGCGGAGCCGGTGCTCGCGCCGCGTGTCCGGCGCCGCCCGATGCGGCGACCGCGTGGCGCGGACGCAGCGCCGACAGGGCCTGAATCGCCACGATGCCAAGCACGGAGAACAGCGCCGCGGTGACCAATTGCAGCCAGACGCCGTAGGCCACGAGCGCATAGGCCTCGACGGTCAGCAGAATCGCGGCGAGTATCAGCATGACGACGGCTGCGCGATTGACGCTCAGGGCCGGTGCGGAAAGCAGGATGACGATGCCGATCACGAGCAGAATCGCGAGCTCGGCCGAGCCCAGCCAATACGGGCGGGAGATGAAATCCATCTGCAACAGATTCGATAGCGAGGTGGCGACGAGAAACGGCATCGGCATGGCCTCGCCGAACGGTGTCCGAAAGACGCCGGTACCGCCGGTCAGGTCGCCGAGCAGCACGATACTGTTTTCGAACAGGGCCTTCGCATCGGCGGCGCCGACCACGTCCCGGGCGCTGATCGACCGAAATGCGGGCCGCTCGTCATCGGCGGCATAAAACCGGATCAGGCTGGAGAACCCGGGTCCGGTGTCGATGTCGCTGTCGTCGATGCGCAGATTGTAGGCGCCATCAACATGCACGTTCGCGTTCTTGCGGGCGGCCTGCGCCACGGCCAGCGACAGTGCCGGGAACACCCGCTGGCCCGATTTAACGAGCAGGTGATCGCGGCGCACGATGCCGTCGGCGTCCGGCCAGTAATCGATATAGCCGGCGTTTGCGGCGCCCTTGCACAGGATATCCGGCAATGTCAGCACGCCCCGGGCCTCGTGCAGCCAAAGCGGTTCGACCGCCTCGCCGTCGCCGGATTGCACGGCGTGACGGCGGCATTCGTCTTTTGCTTCCTCGAAGGCCTGACGCGTCGGCCGGGCGATGATGGGCAGTACGATATTCCCGGCTTCCTGGACCGCGTCCGCGATTGCGGCACGTTGTTCATATTGCTGTCGGAAATCGCGCAATTGAGTGGTCAGTGCATCGCCACCGCTGCCCTTGCGGGCGCGTTTTTCCAGTTCGGCCAGTGCTGTGAGTTGCTCGATATCCGGCAGGCGGCTATTGGCGGGCGGCTCGTCGAGCGGCACAATCAGCGCAGCGCCGGCCTCGTTGAGTGCATCGATGACCGGTTTGAATTGTCCGATATCCCAGAATTTGCTCGCGCCATCACCGGACGCGGTATCGACGAGCACGATGCGCTCGCTGGCATGCGCGACATGATATTTCTGCAGGAAGTCGTAGAACGCCGCTTCCAGCATGGACATGCGTTCCCCGGCGAGCAGCATCAGCGTCACGAGGATCAGCAGCAACGTGCCGGGTGCGGCCAGATTGCCGCGGTATTGCGGGGCGGAATTCTGTAAAAACATTTGGGGATGGTAGCGATAACGCGGTTTACAAGGTGAGAACCACGTGTCATTTTCGTGACTCGTTGCGGATCCCGCAGCGGCGGGGGCAATGCTGCAATGCGAGGAAGATCACATTTTGAGTAAAGCGCAGCGATCTTATGTTTGCGGCGAATGCGGTTCGGCCACGGTCAAGTGGCAGGGCCAGTGCCCGGGCTGCGGCGAGTGGAACTCGCTGCAGCCGGCGCCGGTCGCGGCGAGCGGCAGCGAACGGCGCGGCAACTGGGCGGGCAGTGCCCGGACCGAACGACTCGCGGTCGTCGGCGCCGAGCAGACCGTACGTCGGCCGACCGGCATCGCGGAACTCGACCGGGCGCTTGGCGGCGGCCTCGTGGCGGGGTCGGTGACCCTGATCGGCGGCGATCCGGGCATCGGCAAATCGACGCTGTTGCTGCAGGCCTGCGTCGGGTTTACCGTCGCCGCGCCGATTCTCTATGTCAGCGGCGAGGAATCGCTGCAGCAAATTGCGCTGCGTGCCGGCCGGCTCGGCATCGATCCGAGCGGGGTGACGGTGTGTGCGGCGATTGACGTCGATGAGATCGTGGCGCTTGCCGAGCAGGAACGACCGGCGGCGCTGATCATCGATTCGGTGCAGACGATCTTTACGACCGACCTGCCGTCGGCGCCGGGTTCGGTCAATCAGTTGCGGGAATGCACCTCACGCCTCGTGCGTATGGCCAAGGTCACCGGTATCCCGGTGATCCTGGTCGGGCACGTGACGAAGGAGGGCAACATTGCCGGACCGCGGGTCCTCGAGCACATGGTCGATACAGTGCTGTATTTCGAGAACGAAGCCGGCAGTCGTTACCGCGTATTGCGTACCGTCAAGAACCGTTTCGGCGCGGCCAATGAACTCGGCATCTTCATCATGACCGAGACGGGCATGCGCGAGGTCAAAAATCCCTCGGCTATCTTCCTGACGATGCGCGACGAGCCGATCGTCGGCAGCGTCGTCACCGCGATTCACCAGGGCAGCCGGCCGCTGCTGGTCGAGGTGCAGGTCCTGACCGACCGATCCGGCGGCGGTCCGCCGCGGAGAATTACCGTGGGTATCGACCAGAATCGTCTGGCGCTGCTGCTGGCGGCGCTGCACCGTTACGGCGGCGTGCGCGCGCACGACGAAGATGTGTTCCTGAACGTCGTGGGTGGCGTCAAAATCGCTGAAACGGCGGCGGACCTGGCCGTGCTGGCGGCCACGGCGTCGAGTCTGGACAATAAACCGGTGCCCCGCGCGCTCATCGTTTTCGGCGAGGTCGGGCTGGCCGGGGAAATCAGGCCCGTGCCTTACGGTGAGGAGCGTCTGCGGGAGGCGGCCAAGCTCGGGTTTGCCCACGCGATTGCGCCCGCCGCCAACGTGCCGCGCAAACCGATCGCCGGGTTGACTGCGATCGGCGTCAAGACGCTTGCCGAAGCGCTGGATGCGTTCAGGCGTGGGGTTGGGGAGTCTTGATCCGCGCCGACTGGACGACGCTTTCACTGGTTTCGAGAATCTCGACCGGATAGTCGTTGAGCATCAATCCCGTGCCGTTTTCAGGGATGGCTTCCAGTGTCTCGACGATCAGCCCGCTCAGGGTCTTGGGCCCGTCCGTCGGCAGGTGCCAGTTCATCATCCGGTTCAGTGCCCGGATGTTTGCACTGCCCTTGACGACGTAACCGGTCTTGCCGTCCTGGCGCACGTCGGCATGCGTGGGCGCCGGCTCACTCGTGAATTCACCGACGATTTCCTCGAGTATGTCCTCGAGCGTCACGATGCCCTGGATATCGCCGTATTCGTCGACGATAAATGCGGTGCGCTGACGCGCCCGCTGGAACTGGACGAGCTGCTTGTTCAGCGGCGTGCCTTCCGGAACGTAGTAGGCATCCTCGACGAGCGTCATCAGCGTATCCCGGTCCAGCTGCTCGAGTCCCGCGCTCTGGACGAGGCGCTTGAGGTGCAGCAGGCCGATCACGTCATCGATGCTGTCCCTGAATACCGGTAGCCGTGTATAGGCGCTGTTGCGAATCGTCGCCAGAATATCGGTCCAGTCGTCGTTCAGATCGATACCGACAATTTCGTTGTGCGGAACCATGATGTCGTCGACCGTGATGTCCTGCAGTTCCAGAATGCCGACCAGCATCTTGTGACGCCTGCGCGGCAACAGCGCACCGGCCTCGTTGACGAGCGTGCGCAGTTCTTCAACGGTCAGATGGTCGCCGTCGCCATCCTCGACGTTGACGCCGAGCAGGCGCAGCAACCCGTTAGCGAAGATGGTGAGCAGCCAGACGAACGGGAGGAGCAGGCGGGACAGCGGGTAATAAATGAATGCCGCCGGCATCGCGATGCGTTCGGGTTGCAGCGCGGCCAGTGTTTTTGGCGTCACCTCGGCGAAGATCAGCAGGACGATCGTGAAGATGAATCCACTGGCAGCAAACCAGAACGGACTGCCCAGCCGCAAGGCGATGATCGTTACAATCTGCACGGCCAGCACGTTGACGAGGTTGTTGCACAGGAGAATAAGCCCGATCAGGCGATCCGGCCGTTCCAGCAGCGATTCGGTGATTTTCGCACCGCGGTGACCGGATCGTGCCTTGTGGCGCAGCCGGTAGCGGTTCAGGGTCATCAGGGCCGTTTCGGTGCCCGAAAAGAAGGCCGAGCAGACCAATAGAAAAGCCAGGAGTCCGGCTAGAACTCCCAGGGGTATGTCGTCACCCACGAGGGATGAGTCTCCTTTGTCGCTGCAATGAAACCCATGGTGTCCAACTGCGGCGCGGGCTGTCAAGCGATTCCGGCGCGTCGCGGACCGCGGCCGCTGGCCACTCCTGTGCCCGGAACGGTTAGAATGCGGTCTTTTCCGACGCATGCCGCCGATTGAACCGGAGATCCAGCGCGATGTTTGACACCCTGAGCGCCAGGCTCAAGAACGTGACCGACCGCATGCGCGGCAAGGGCCGGCTGACCGAGGAAAACGTATCGACCGCCGTGCGCGATGTTCGGCGCGCATTGATCGAGGCCGATGTGGCGCTGCCGGTGATCAAGGATTTTGTCGGTCGCGTGCGGCAGCGCGCCATTGGCTCGGAGGTCGCCCGGAGCCTGACGCCCGGGCAGGTATTCATCAAGATCCTGCAGGACGAGTTGGCGGCGACGCTCGGCGACGGCGCGGCCGACGGTACGGGCATCGACCTGCGTCACCAGCCGCCGGTCATCGTGTTGCTCGCCGGCCTGCAGGGTGCGGGCAAGACAACCACTGCTGCCAAGCTGGCGTTGCATCTGCAACAGCGGCACGCGAAAAAGGTCATGCTGGCCAGTCTCGACACACGTCGGCCGGCGGCGATCCTGCAACTCGAGCGGCTGGCCGAGCAGGTTGGCGCCGCGTGCTTTCCGACCGATGCCAGCGAGGCGCCGCTGACCATCGCCCGGCAGGCGGTGGCCGAGGCGCGTCGCCGGGTGCAGGACGTGCTGATCCTCGACACGGCCGGGCGCACCCGGCTGGACCGGGAACTGCTCGACGAATTGTCCGCGGTGCATGCCGAGGTCAAGCCGGTGGAGACCCTGTTCGTCGTCGATAGCATGGCCGGTCAGGATGCGGTCAACGTCGCGGCGGCATTTGCCGAAGCGCTGCCGCTGACCGGGGTCATCCTGACCAAGGTGGATGGCGATGCCCGCGGCGGCGCGGCGCTGTCGGTTCGCAGCGTGACCGGGCGGCCGATCCGGTTCATCGGTACCGGCGAGGAGACCGGCGGTCTCGAGCCGTTCCATCCCGACCGGATGGCCTCACGGATCCTGGGTATGGGCGATGTGCTGAGTCTCGTCGAGGAGGTCCAGCAGAAGACTGACAAGGACAAAGCGGAAAAGCTCGCGACCAAGGTCCGCAAGGGCAAGGGCTTCGACCTGGAAGATCTACGCGACCAGCTCGGCCAGATGGCCGGGATGGGCGGGATCGAGAGCATGCTGGAAAAGTTGCCGCTGGCCGGCAAAATACCGGCGGACAAGCTGGCCGAGCAGGTCAATTCACGCGCGATCACCCGCCAGATCGCCCTGATCGACTCCATGACGCCGGACGAGCGGCGCTTCCCCAAGGCGATCAACGGCTCGCGAAAGCGGCGGATCGCAACAGGCGCCGGGCAGGCGGTACAGGACGTGAACCGCTTGCTGAAGCAGCACGGCCAGATGCAGAAGATGATGCGCAAGCTGGGCAAGGGCGGCAATATGCGGCGGCTGATGCGCGGGCTCACGGGCGGCTAGCCGCGCCTGCTGCATTACGGCAGGCGCCGGTCTGCGGCTTTGTGGCAGGGGCAGGCGGATCCATTGGCCGGATGGCTTCACATTCCGCCAGATTCCAGTAAAATTAGCCGATTACGCCGACCCGGATCGGATATTCCCGCTCCGGCGGCCTATTTTTTTGACAGGAAACAAGCAAACCATGGTCAGCATCCGATTATCCCGCGGCGGTGCCAAGAAACGCCCGTTCTATCACATCGTTGTGACGGATCAGCGCAATCGTCGCGATGGCCGGTATATCGAGCGACTTGGTTTTTTTAACCCGGTTGCCCGTGGCGCCGAAGAAAAACTGCGCATCGATCTCGATCGCGTCGAGCACTGGATCGGACACGGCGCACAGCCGTCCGAGCGTGTTTCCACGTTGCTCAAGACCTTTCGCAAAAATCAGATAGCGGCGCCGGCGGC
Organism: Gammaproteobacteria bacterium; assembly: GCA_021773815.1. Classification (GTDB taxonomy): domain Bacteria; phylum Pseudomonadota; class Gammaproteobacteria; order Steroidobacterales; genus SMWD01. Next base: position 74,768 of record JAJFJS010000067.1, on the reverse strand, counting down.
GCCGGCGGCAGCGGCGGCTGAGTGATCCGGCGCTCCGGTCTGCACGATCGGTGTGATTGAGACGCGCGTCGTCGTCGGCCGCATTGCCGGGCACTACGGCGTGAGAGGTTGGGTGAAGGTAGCCTCCTTTACCGAGCCGCGTGAAAAAATTCTCGAGTATCGACCGTGGTACCTGGAACATGATGGCGCGGTTCAGCCGCTCGAGATCGTCGGCTGTCAGGCGCACGGCAAGGGACTGATCGCGCAGTTTGCCGGCGTTGCGGATCGCGATGCGGCCGCAGCGCTGATCGGCACGAATATTCTCGTCGCACGGGAATCGTTCGGCGCAGCGGGTGATGGCAGGTATTACTGGCGTGACCTGATCGGCTTGCGGGTCGTAACGGTGGCAGGACGCGATCTCGGCGTCGTGGAGAGTTTGCTGGCAACCGGTGCGAATGATGTGCTGGTTGTACAGGGTGAGCGTCGACGACTGATACCGTTTGTCGTCGATGATTGTGTGCAGCGCGTCGATCTCGAGGCAGCGACAATTACGGTCGACTGGGACCCGGAGTTCTGAGTAACGAACGCGGGTCGGCGAGGAGCGAAGACAGTCATGGAGTTTTGCGTCGTGACGCTGTTTCCGGAACTCGTCGAGGCAACGACCGGGTTCGGCGTGTGCGGCAGAGCGGTGCAACGCGGGCTGATCGGTATCGGCACGGTGGATCCGCGGGCGTATGCCGGCGATGTGCATCGAACGGTCGACGACCGGCCCTACGGCGGCGGGCCCGGCATGGTGCTCAAGGTCGAACCGGTGCGGGCGGCGATCGGCGCCGCGCGGGCGCAATTGCCGCCGGGCAGTCCGGTGATCTTCCTGACGCCCCAGGGGCGCAGGTTCGATCAGGCGTCGGCCAGGGCATTTGCCGCTTTGCCAGGCATGGCGCTGGTCGCGGGGCGTTACGAGGGCTTCGACGAGCGATTGCTGGAAACGGAGGCCGATGACGAGGTTTCGCTGGGAGATTTCGTGCTGAGCGGCGGGGAAATTGCCGCAGTAGCGATCATCGATGCGGTGACGCGGCTGTTGCCGGATGTGCTGGGTGACAGCGCTTCGGCGGAACAGGATTCGTTCATGGACGGACTATTGGATTGTCCGCACTATACGCGTCCTGAGAGTATTGGCGATCGTGTCGTGCCGGCGGCTTTGCTCGACGGCAACCACGAGGAGATTCGGCGCTGGCGCCTGAAGCAGGCGCTGGGCCGGACATGGCTCCGGCGCCCGGGCCTGCTGGCGCGGCGATCGTTGAACGATGAGGAACAGCGTTTGCTGCGCGAGTTTCAGGCGGAACATGCTGCGGATACGGATGAGAAACATCCGGTCCGGGATTGAAATGGGTCGAATAAGGCTCCTGAATTAAGAGACGGATGGATTTACCAATGAGCAACATCATCGAGGAATTTGAGGCGGCGCAGATGAAGGCCGACATTCCGGATTTCGCGCCGGGCGACACGGTTATCGTGCAGGTGCGCGTCAAGGAGGGCACCCGTGAACGACTGCAAGCCTATGAAGGCGTCGTGATCGCGAAGCGCAACCGCGGGTTAAATTCATCGTTCACCGTCCGGAAGATTTCGCACGGCGAAGGCGTCGAGCGGGTTTTCCAGACTCACAGCCCGAGCATTGCGAGCATCGAGTGCAAGCGCCGGGGAGACGTTCGGCGCGCAAAACTCTACTACCTGCGAGAGCGAAGCGGCAAGTCTGCCCGGATCAAAGAGAAGATCGGCTGATTTGATTCCGGACCGGCGCCTTGGTTGCCGGTTCATGACGCGTTCTGACCAGAGTACAGCAGGGGTAGCGAGCGACATGTATCGGATGCTGGTCTCCGTCGTTGCCGGCCTGGGTGGGGCATTGCCTGCGCTGGCCCTGCTCGGCGCGGCCGCGATGCAGACCGGTTGTGCCAGCATTGCGGCCTCGGCGGCCGCGGGCATGGCCGAGAGCCTGTCGGCCGCCATCCTCGATCAGGAGGATCCCGAACTCGTCCGCGAAGGCGTGCCGGCCTTTATGCTGCTGATGGACAGCATGGTTCGGTCGTCACCGGATGACGCGGAGATCCTCGGCGCCGCGGCCGAAATCTATGCCGTCTACGGTACAGCTTTTGTCGATGATCCCGACCGTGCCCGCACACTGACGAGTCGGGCGCGTGTTTACGGGCAACGGGCACTCTGCGCACAACGGAAACGTGCCTGCGGTATCGAGACGTTATCCTTCGACGCCTATGCGGCAGCCATCGAAGGCGTGACACGACGGGACGGCAATGCGCTGTACAGCTATTCGGTAGGAACACTGGCCTATATCCGTGCCAACAGCGCCGATGTCGGTGCGCTGACCGGGCTGCCGAAGATCGAACTCGCGCTGAATCATTTGCTGGAGATTGGGGCCGGCGACGATGCGGGCGCTGTGAACATGTATCTCGGCATACTCAATACCCTTCGCCCGCCCGCGCTCGGCGGCGAACCAGAGCTCGGGCGGCAATATTTCGAGGCGGCGCTGGTCCTGACCGGCGGGCGCGATCTCAGTGTCAAAGTCGAATTCGCCCGCGGCTATGCGCGGCTGATGTACGAACGCGAGCTGCACGACCGGTTATTGAACGAAGTGATTGCCGCCGAGGTCAAACAGGAAGGATTCACCTTGGTCAACAGTCTCGCACGGCAGCAAGCCGTGGAATTGCTGGCGTCGGCCGATGACTATTTCTAATGCACTGGACAATGGAGGTTGTTGCATGCGGTTTCTTGCGGGTCTGACTTCGGGTTTTCTTTTCCTCGTGATATTGGCCGCGCCGACAGCGCAGGCGCAGACGATTTTCAAAATTGCGACGATCGCGCCCGAGAATTCCCAGTGGATGATCGATCTCAGGTCCGCCGGTGATGCCATCGCAGAGCAGACGCAGCAACGCGTCAAGCTCAAACTCTACGCCGGCGGCGTCATGGGCAACGACAAGAAAGTATTGCGCAAGATTCGTATCGGCCAGTTGCAGGGCGGCGCATTCACCGCAACCGGATTGTCTGAGCGTTACCGCGACATCATCCTGTACGGGCTGCCGATGGCATTTCAGACGCAGGCTGAAGTCGACTATGTTCGCCAGCGTATGGATTCGGTGCTGATGAAGGGACTCGAGGATGCAGGCTACGTCGGTTTCGGTTTTGCCGGCGGCGGTTTTGCCAAGCTCATGGGCAGCGAGCCGATTACCGATCTGAAGGATTTGCGCGGGCGTAAGGTCTGGACGCCGGAAGGCGACAATATTGCCTATCGGGCGATGGAGGCGATGGAGCTGTCGCCGGTCGTATTGCCCATCACCGACGTGCTGACGGGATTGCAGACCGGCCTGATCGAGTACATCGCGACGCCGCCCGTCGGCGCGGTGGTGCTGCAGTGGTACACCAAGGTCAAGTACGTGACGACCGTCCCGTTTGCGTACACCGCCGGAATTCTTGCGATCGACAAGGGCGCGTTCAGCCGCATCAGCCAATCGGATCAGGGCATCGTTCGTGAGGTGCTGACCCGCGCCTACGAGGTGATCGACGAGCGCAACCGCGAGGACAATCGGAACGCGGAGAAAGCGCTGAAGCAGAACGGGCTGACCTTCGTCGATGTCGATCCCGCGCTGGTCGCGAGCTGGCGCAAAATTACCGCGGTATCGAACCGGGAAATGGCCGAGCAGGGCACCTTCTCTGTTGAGCTTCTCGATGAGTTCCTCGGCCATATTGCTGATTTCCATTCGGGCGCCGGCGGCAACCAGGCTGCGTTACACTCGGCCGAGTGACGACAGAGGACACGCAATCCGGGCTGCTGGACCGGGCTGAGAATTTCGGCCGATTTGTCGAGAACGCTTCGCTGGTCATCGTGCTCACGGCCATGGTGGTACTGGCTACGGCGCAGATCGTCATGCGCAATTTGCTCGACGCCGGCCTCCCGTGGGCTGACGAGGCGCTGCGCCTGATGGTGCTGTGGATCGCGATGCTCGGCGCGGTTGCCGCCAGTCGTGATCGTCGCCATATCGTCATCGATGTTCTGGCGCGCCTGCTCGGCATTTCTGCGCGCAACTGGGCCGCAGTTTGCGTCGACGCGCTGTCGGCCGGCGTGGCGGGCGCCCTGGCATGGTATTCCCTGGTTTTCGTCCGTGACTCGCAGGCATTCGGCGATCTGTTAATGAACGATTTGCCGGCCTGGCCGTTTCAATCGATCCTGCCGGTAGGGTTTGCGCTGATCGCATGGCGCTATGCCGTATGGAGCGTGCGTCACGTGCTTGATGCCATTCGCGGAGAGTGGCGGCAATGATGATTGTCTTACTCGCGCTGCTGGCTTTGCTCGGCGCGCCCCTGTTTATCGTCATCGCCTCCAGTGCGATGCTCGGTTATGCGCGCAGTGATGTGCCGCTGTCGGCGGTGCCGATCGATATCTTCGGCATCGCCGAGATGCCGATCCTGCTCGCGATCCCGTTGTTCACATTTGCCGGTTACCTGCTCAGCGAAAGCCATGCGCCCGCGCGGCTGGTTCGCCTGACCGGCGCGCTGCTGGGTTGGATGCCGGGCGGACTCGCGATGGTATCGATCGCCGCCTGTGCGTTTTTCACCGCTTTTACGGGCGCTTCGGGCGTGACGATTATCGCGCTCGGTGCGCTGCTGTACCCGGCGCTGACGCAAGCCGGTTATGCGGAAAAATTCAGCCTGGGACTCGTGACGTCGGCCGGCAGCCTGGGATTACTGTTTGCGCCATCACTGCCATTGATCCTGTATGGCGTCGTGGCCGAGGTGCCGATCGATGATCTGTTTATTGCCGGTATCCTGCCGGGCATCCTCATGATGCTGACGATGGGTGGCTATTCACTGTGGGTGAACCGGTCGAATCGGACGCCGCTGCGAGATTTTTCCGTCAGTGAGGTCAGCGCCGCGCTGAAAGAAACGGTCTGGGAGATCCCGCTGCCGTTCATCGTGCTCGGGGGCATCTACAGCGGCTATTTCGCCGTCTCCGAGGCCGCCGCCGTGACTGTCGTTTACGTGCTGATTGTCGAGGTCGGCATCCTGCGGGACGTGGAGCTGCGCCGCCTGCCGACGATCATTCGCGAATCGATGGTGCTGGTCGGTGGCATCCTGCTGATTCTCGGCGTCTCGCTGGCGTCGACGAACTATATGATCGATGCGCAGGTGCCCGAAATGCTCGTCGGGGTCGTCGATCGTTTTGTCAGCGGACCGACCAGTTTTGTCTTGCTGTTGCTGGTCTTCCTGCTGATTCTGGGGGCGATACTGGATATCTTCTCGGCCCTGGTGCTGGTCGTGCCGTTGATCCTGCCGATGGCGCACGTTTATGGCATCAATGAGGTGCACCTGGGTATCGTTTTTCTCGCGACGATGCAGCTTGGTTTCCTGACGCCGCCGGTCGGGTTGAACCTGTTCATTTCCAGTTATCGTTTCAACCAGTCGATTGTGCGAGTATATCTGGCGACGTTTCCGTTTCTCATGATGCTGCTGATCTCGGTTCTGCTGATCGCCTTCTGGCCGGCGCTATCGCTGGTCCTGCTCGGAGAATAACGCGATGGATTCCACCCGATGCGAACGGGCCCGACTCATGGCCCGAATGATTGCCCGACTCCTCGTTGCTGCCGCCGTCTGGCAGTGCGGCGCCGTGCCGGCCGTCGCCGACGAGGTGCCGGAAGCGCCGTTTACGCTGCCGGCCGGCTTCTCGGCCACGGTTCTCGTCGATGGGGTGGACAATGCGCGTTCAATGGCGCTCGGTGCGGGCGGCACACTATTTATCGGTACGCGCCGCCTCGGCAAGCTCTACGCGGTGACCGGTCCGTTCTCGACGGCGCCGAAGGTCGTTACGATTGCCGAAGATCTGGATATGCCCAATGGGATCGCGTGGTTCGAGGGTGCGCTGTACGTGGCCGAGGCGCGTCGCATTTTGCGTTATCGAGACATCGAATCGCGTCTGGATGCGCCCGGAGTCGGCGAGGTTGTCGTTGCGGATCTGCCGTACCAGAACAAGCTGCACGCGTGGAAGTACATAGGCTTCGGACCGGATCGCAAGCTCTATATCAGCCTCGGTGCGCCGTGCAATATCTGTGAGGCACCCGACCTGACAGTCATGCTGCGAATGAATCCGGACGGCACCGGTCGCGAGGTTTTCGCTCGCGGTATTCGCAATTCCGTCGGTTTCGACTGGCATCCCGCCACCGGCGAGCTCTGGTTTACCGACAACGGCCGCGATCTGCTCGGTGACGACAGCCCGCCGTGTGAGTTGAACCGTATTGTGCGTCCCGGCATGGACTTCGGCTTTCCGTATTGTCACGGCGCCGATATTGCCGATCCCGAACTCGGCGCTCTTGGCAGCTGCGAGGATTCCGCAGCGCCGGCACAATTGCTCGGTCCGCATGTTGCACCGCTCGGTATGCGGTTCTATACCGGATCGATGTTCCCGGCGAGTTATCGTGATCGCGTGTTGATCGCCGAGCACGGCTCATGGAATCGCAGTAAATCCGCCGGCAGGACCGGCTACCGGATTTCGCTGGTGACGTTGCGTGACAACGAAGCAATCGCCTATGAGCCGTTCATGACCGGCTTTATCGATGGTGACGGGCAGGTGATCGGTCGGCCGGTCGACCTGCTGATCGCCCCGGACGGTGCACTGCTGGTCAGCGACGACCAGCGCGGCGTCGTGTATCGGGTGGCCTACGACAACAACAATTGATGCGGCACCTTCGTTGCGGACCACGAAGTCGTCCGGTGACGGCCTCGGTCGGTCGCCAGCTGCGACAGGGAACGGGCAGTGAATCCGCGCTCGGTATCGGCATGGATAACCGGCGGTTCGCGCCCCGGTTTCGGTCATCGAATGGTGCCGTGGGAAGATTCTATCCAGATGTTATTGAAGATAAATACAGAGCCTGGCAGGCAGCCCGGAGGCGTCCCGTCCGGCTGCGTGCGGACGGCGCACGCGGGCGCTGGTCGGCAGCGGTGAAGTAAATGCAAGGTTGGTACAATCGTCGCAGATCTCGATAACCACCGGCGTCGTTTTTCGTCCAGGCAAGCGTCGAACGCGCTTCGCACCAGCAGGTATATCAATGAAGATTTTTCGCTTTATCTGGCGCTCCCTGAATAATCTCCGGCGCGCTTTTCAGATTCTACTGATGCTGCTCATCGTCGGGCTGATCCTTGCCGGGATGGCCGATAAGGAATTTCGCATTCCGTCTTCGGCCGCGCTGGTTGTCGCGCCGAGCGGAGTGCTCGTGGATCAACTGGCCGGCAACGCGCTGGAGCGCGCGTTCGCCGATGCGCAGGGCGCCGGGGTGCCGCAGACGCTCCTGACTGACGTTACCGACAGCCTGACGGCTGCCGCTCAGGACAAGCGCATCAAGGCGGTCGTCCTGTCGCTGGACGGACTGGCCGGCGGCGGGCTGCCCAAGCTGCAGGCGGTGGCGCAGGCGCTGAGCGTCGTGCGCGACGCGGGCAAGCCGATTATCGCCGTCGGTGACGGTTTCACGCAGGATCAGTACTATCTGGCCGCGCACGCCGACGAGATCTATCTGCATCAACTCGGTCTCCTGTACGTCGACGGCTACGGATATTTCCGGACGTATCTCAAGGGCATCATCGACAAGCTGAAGGTCGACCTGAATGTCTTTCGTGTCGGCAAGTACAAGTCTTTCGTGGAGCCGTTCATTCGCGACAATATGTCCGCGGAGGATCGGGAGGCCAGTCAGCGCTGGCTAGATGCCCTGTGGACCGCGTACAAGCGCGATGTGGCTGCGGCGCGCGGCATCGAGCCCGAGCGGCTCGACGACTATGCGAACCGGTTTGTCGAGAAGCTGCGTGCGGCACGCGGCAATACAGCCCAGGTGGCGCTGGACGATGGTCTCGTCGACAGCCTGGCCGGAGAGCAGGAGATACGCGAGCGGCTGATCGATCTGGTCGGACCGAGCGAATACGATCAGGGCAATTACAGCGCCGTGGATTTTCGTGATTACCTGGCGCAGACACGGACACGGCAGCTCGACGCGCCGGGCAAGCCGAAAATTGGCGTGCTCGTTGCGTCGGGACAGATCATCGACGGCGAAGCGCCGGCCGGCACCATCGGCGGCGACTCGCTGGCGGCGCTGATCGACCAGGCCGCTGAAGATGATGATGTTCGGGCGCTGGTGCTGCGGGTGGATAGCCCGGGCGGTAGCATGTTCGCATCCGAGGTCGTGTTCGATAGGCTGGTACGGCTGAAACTCATGGGCAAACCGCTGGTTGTCTCGATGAGTACGGTTGCGGCATCCGGCGGCTACTACATCGCGATGCTCGCCGACCAGGTCTGGGCCAGCGAGACGACGATCACCGGTTCGATCGGGGTCGGAGCGCTGGTGCCGACCTTTCAGCGCAGTCTCGAGGGCATCGGCATTCGTATCGACGGGCTCGGCACGACGCAGTTGGCCGGGCAGTTTCGGCCGGACCGGGCGCTGGGTGAGCAGGCGCAGGAGATGTTGCAGTTGAGCGTCGAAGAGGCCTATCGCATCTTCGTTGGGAAGGTCGCCGAGGCGCGCGGCATGTCTTTCGAACGGGCGGACAATCTCGCGCAAGGCCGCGTCTGGATCGGCAGCGACGCGCTGTCGATCGGACTCGTCGACGAACTGGGCGGGCTCGATGATGCCGTGCGGGCCGCGGCTGATCTGGCCGGACTGGATGAGGGCGATTACGGACGGCGCACGATTGCACCGGAACTCAGCCTCGGCGATCGCCTCGCGCTGCAGTTCGCGGGCCAGGCAGTTCGGTTGCTGAGTGCGGTCGGCGTGGGGACGCACGGCAGCGGACTCGACTCGGCGGTCGGGCGGTTTATTGCCCGGGTTGAGAACGACCTGGGAGCTTTGACCGGACTGAATGATCCGCGCGGTATTTACTACCATTGTTTTTGTACGCTGCCGTGAGCAATGACGGCGACGCCTGGATGTGATGATGTCGCCGGATGCCGCGCTGAGGATTGATGCGTGGCTGTGGCGCGCACGGTTCTATAAGACGCGTTCCGGTGCGGCCAAAGCGGTCGGCAAGGGTCAGGTGCGCGTCGCCGGGCAGCGGGTGAAGGCATCCCGATTGATTCGGGTGACCGAGGCGTTGCAGGTCGATCTGCCTGACCGGCAGCTGACGATTACCGTCATGGATATACCCGGGCGCCGGGGTCCGGCGGTCGAGGCGCTCGCCTGTTACCGGATCGACACCGCGGTGGAACTCAATACGCAGCGGCGCGGCGAGCGCGCCTTCGGCGCCGCGCCGGCCCCGCTCAAGCGCCCGGACAAGCAGGACCGGCGCAAACTGAGGGCGTTGAAAGGGCGTGATGCGGCGACGTGAGCTGAGCTGACCTGTCACGGGGGTGTCGACCGATGTTCGCAGCTTGGCACGGGTTCGAGACTAAAATCGGTGCCCGGATCAATCCGGCCTGTGTCGTGGCCGAGCCGGGGCTGGTTCGCGATCTGGTGCGCCGAATTACCTGAATGCGCTGCGTGACCGAGAAGATCGTTGCCGTCAACACGTCGGCTATCGGTGGTGACACGCGGCTGCCGGGGCAGGAGGCTGCCCGCGCGCATCGCACGTTGAATCGCCGGTCAGTCGGGCCGTTTAGGGTAATCGAAGTCGATGAATGTGCGTGGCGCGCCCCCGATTTCCTGCCAGGCATCGGTTTCGGCTTCGATGGTGACCATGGCGCAGGTCGGCATGTTTTCGATCCGTTGTCCGCTCAGGTGGTTGGCCAGGTCCGTGATGCCGGGATTGTGCGCGCAGACGACGATATCGCCAAAAGTATCGTCCTGTCCCGCGATGACTTCGAGAATCGTCTGCGGATCGGCCAGGTACAGCGATGTTTCGGTCTGGATGAACTCGATCGGGTAACCGATCTCACGGGCGAGCAATCTCGCGGTCTGTCGGGCGCGTGTCGCAGGGCTGGTCATGATCAGCGACGGGCGTGCACCGCGAGCAATCAGTCGGCGACCCATCAGCGGTGCGTCGCGCTCACCGCGCCGATTCAGCGGTCGATCATGATCGGCGATATCGGATTGCCCCCAGCTGGATTTCGCATGTCGGAGCAGCGTCAGGCGTTTCATCGTCGGGTTTCTTTGCTCAGAGCAGGCCGGTTTCCAGACGCGCTGCCTCGGACATCATGGTCTGGTTCCATGGCGGGTCGAGGACCAGTTCGACGTCGACCTTGCCGACCGTCGGGATCATGCCGACCCGCTCGCGCACGTCCTGAACGAGGATGTCGCCCATGCCGCAGCCCGGTGCGGTCAGCGTCATCTCGATATAGACGTAACGCTTGTTGCCGGGCAGGTTCGACACGCCGCATTCATAGACCAGGCCGAGATCGACGATATTGATCGGAATCTCCGGATCATAGACGGTCCGTAACTGGTCCCAGACCACGCGGTTAAATTCCTCGTCGGAGGCGCCCTCGGGCAGTTCGGGTTTGCCGATCGGCTCCTTGCCGAGGGCGTCGGCATCCAGCACGCCGATTCGGAACAGGTTGCCTTCGAAGTAGATGGTGTAGCAGCCGCCCATCGCCTGCGTGATATATACCAGGTTGTCCGTGTGGAGCGTCACCGGGAATCCGTCGGGAACGAGAATGACCTCGACATCCCGTTTCAGTGTGACCGGTTCGCTGTTGGGTCCAAACATAGTCTAATCTTCCGTCGTTACTGTAGTGTTTTGATTTTGCAACGCCGCGGCCAGCGTCTTCCATGCCAGCGTCGCGCATTTAATTCGTGAAGGGTAGGCGCGCACACCGCCGAGCGCCGCCATGGCGCCGGCGATCGGCGTGTCATCCTGTCCATGCGGTTCAAACGTTCCTATGACCGACTCGATTTCGTGCTGAACCTCATCCAGCGCACGATGCCGCAGCATCTCGGTCATGATCGATGCGGATGCCATCGATATGGCGCAGCCGGTGCCTTCGAATGCCAGATCTTCAATTCGATCCTGATCGATATTCAGATAGAGCGTCATTTTGTCGCCGCACAGCGGGTTGTGCCCAACGATCGTGCGGTCCGCGGGATCGAGGCGGCGAAAATTCCTCGGCTGCCGACTGTGGTCGAGCACGGTCTGCCGATAGAGCGTCACGAGGTCCTGAGTCTCAGCCATCAGTTAAACATCCGTATGGCCAGATGCAGACCTTCGATCAATTGATCGATGTCCTCGCGGCAGTTGTAAAACGCCAGCGAGGCGCGCGCCGTGCCGGCGATGCCGAAAAATTCCATGACCGGCATCGCACAGTGGTGGCCCGTGCGAATGGCGACGCCGTGGTGATCCAGGATGGTGCCCAGGTCGTGCGGGTGCACCCCGTCGAGGTTGAACGACAGGACGCCGGCCTTGTGCTCTGCGGTACCGACGAGCTGAATGCCGTCGATGCCACCGACCGCATTCGTTGCATAGTCCAGGATTGCCGATTCATGGGCCTGTATTTCATCCATGCCGATGTCGAGCAGGTAGTCGACGGCGGCGCCGAGGCCGATGGCGCCGGCGATATTCGGCGTGCCGGCCTCGAACTTGTACGGCAGATCGTTGTAGGTCGTGCCAGCGAAGCTGACGGTCAGGATCATGTCCCCGCCGCCCTGGTAGGGCGGCAGCCGTTCGAGCCATTCCTCTTTGGCGTAAAACACGCCGATTCCGGTCGGTCCGCACATCTTGTGCCCGGAAAACGCATAGAAGTCGCAGTCCAGCGCCGTGACATCGACGCGTTGGTGCGGCACTGCCTGCGCACCGTCCAGCAGCACGGGGATGCTGTGCTCGCGGGCCGCTGCGATGATCTGCTCGACCGGGTTGATGGTGCCGAGCGCATTGGACACGTGCGATATGGCGACCAGCCGTGTGCGCGGTCCGAGCAACGACAGGTATTCGTCCATGCGGATCTCGCCACGGTCATTGATCGGCACGACCCTGAGTACCGCGCCGGTGCGTTCGCACAACATCTGCCATGGCACGATATTCGAATGATGTTCGAGGTGCGATATGACGATCTCGTCGCCGGCTTCGATGTCCTGCCCGAAGCTCGCCGCCAGCAGATTAATCGAATCGGTCGTGCCGCGCGTAAAGACGATCTCGCGTGTCGACGCCGCATTAATGAATTGTCGGACCTTCTCGCGGGCACCCTCGTAAGCTTCGGTCGCACGGTGACTGAGCGTGTGAACGCCGCGATGGACGTTGGCATGGTCGCGCTCGTAGTAGTGGCGAACGGCGTCGATCACGCACTGCGGTCGTTGTGACGATGCGGCGCTGTCGAGAAAGGCGAGCCGGTGCCCGTTGATCTTCTGCGCGAGAATCGGGAAATCCTGACGCAACCGGTCGACATCGAGAGCCGTCGGGGTCATTTTCTTCTGGTCCGGTATGGCTGTCATTGGGTGACGTCCGGTAGTTGTTGGCTCATGCGATGACTGAGGTAGGTGGCCAGCGTCGGCGCCCGCGACCGGACATGGTCGATGATTTCCTGGGCGAAGGCGGCCACGAGCATCATTCGCGCGTCGGCTTCGGGAATGCCGCGCGCGCGCAGGTAGAAGATCGAATTGGCATCCAGTCGCCCGGTCGTCGAGCCATGCGCGCACTTGACGTCATCCGTATAGATTTCAAGTTCCGGCTTCGTGTCGATTTCGGCCCGCTCACTCAGCAGCAGGTTGCGATTGCTCATCTGCGCGTCCGTGCCGTCCGCGCCCGGATGGACGATGATTTTGCCGTTGAATACGCCGCGCGCCGCATCGGAGACGATACCGCGATAGTTTTCCATGCTCGACGTGTTCGGCATGCGGTGATCGACGCGCAGGTGATTGTCGACATGGCGGTTGCCGCTTGCCATGAACAGACCGAACAGATTTGCATGTGCCCGCTCGCCGCTGAGATCCACTTCCAGATCATTGCGTGCCAGTTGCGCGCCGAAATCAATGCTGATGCCGTCGAGACGGCTGCCCGTCGCCATGTGTGCGATCTGGTTGGCGACGTGTATCGACTGCGTGCTCTCATCCTGCAGCCGCACGAAAAACAAATGTGCCTGCTCGGCACAATCGATGCCGGTGACCGCGTTGGTCAGGCCCTTACCCGTGCCGATGTGATGCTGCACGATAAACGCGTCGGCTTCGCGGCCGATCTCGATCGACAGGCGTGGCTGTACGGCAGCCGGTTGCCCGTCGGACGCGAATACGACATGAATCGGTTCGTCGACCCGGCAGCCGTCGGCAACCCGAATGGCCAGGCCATCAACGAGAAAGGCCGTGTTCAGCGCGATCAGGGCATTGTCGTCAACAGGTTGCCGGTCCAGGATGCGTCTGCCGGTGGCGTCGTCGGCGGTAGAGTAGGGCGTCAGGACCACTCCCGTCGCGGCGCCGCTCGCCGTTGAAAGATCGGGCCGGTACCGACCGTTGACGAAGACGATGCGAATACCGCCCTCGCTGTGGGGAAGCGCGTCGAGTAATGCCGCGACGGTCGTGTCATCGTCGCCGGTCGGACGATTATGCAGGTATTCGGCGCTGCGCTCGGCGAATCCGGCAAGGCTGGTGTATTTCCAGTCCTCGCTTCTCGCCAGCGGGAAACCGGTCGTGAGAAAGGCGGCAAAGGCCTTTTCGCGCGACGATTGCAGCCAGTTCGGCGCGGCCGCGTCCGACCCTGCGCCGAATGCATCTGCCACGGTCGCCAGCGCCGCGGTGACGCGAGTGTCGCGGATTTTTGCAGCAGTGGCCATCAGGCGCCCGCTGCCTCGCGCAGTACCCAGTCGTAGCCCTGCGCCTCGAGTTCATGCGCCAGGGTCTTGTCGCCGGACTTGATGATGCGGCCGCCGGCCAGTACATGTACATGGTCCGGCTCGATGTAGTCGAGCAGGCGCTGATAATGGGTCACCAGCAGAAAAGCGCGGTCTTTGCTGCGCAACGCGTTGACGCCCGCGGCGACCACCTTGAGCGCATCGATGTCCAGCCCGGAATCGGTTTCGTCGAGAATCGCCAGCTGCGGCTCGAGCACGGCCATCTGGAAGACCTCGTTACGTTTCTTTTCGCCGCCCGAGAACCCTTCGTTGACGCTACGATTCAGGAAGCTCTGATCCATTTTCATCATCCGCGCCTTGTCCTTGATGATGCGCAGGAATTGCGCCGCATCAATCTCGGGCTCGCCATGGAACTTTCGCCGCGCGTTCAGCGCGGCCTTGAGCAGGTAGGTGTTGTTGACCCCCGGGATTTCGATGGGGTACTGGAAGCCGAGAAAGATGCCGTGCCAGGCGCGCTCTTCCGGCGCCAGGGGCAGCAGGTCGGTCCCCTGGTAGGTCACGGATCCGCTCGTGACCTCATAACCGTCGCGTCCGGCCAGTACATGGGCGAGGGTGCTCTTGCCCGAGCCGTTCGGACCCATGATGGCGTGAACCTCGCCGGCATCGATGGCCAGGCTCAGTCCCTTGAGAATCTCGGTATCGCCCGCATTGGCGTGCAGGTTGTCAATCTTCAACATAGCAAATTTATCCTACGGCGCCTTCGAGGCTGACATTCAGCAGCGCTTGCGCTTCGACCGCAAACTCCATCGGCAACTCTCGAAAAACATCCTTGCAAAATCCATTGACGATCATATTGACGGCGTCTTCCTCGGTGAGGCCGCGCTGCCGGCAATAGAAAAGCTGGTCGTCGGCAATGGTCGATGTTGTCGCTTCGTGCTCGACGACCGCTGACGGGTTTTTGATTTCCATATACGGAAAAGTGTGTGCGCCCGACTGTTTGCCGATCAGCAGCGAGTCGCACTGCGTATGGTTGCGCGCATTGCGTGCGGTCGGGAAGATCTTGACGAGGCCGCGATACGACTGCTGTGCGCGGCCGGCCGAGATGCCCTTGGACACGATCGTGCTGCGCGAGTTCGCGCCGATATGGATCATCTTCGTGCCGGTATCGGCCTGCTGCATGTTGTTGGTCACGGCGACAGAATAAAACTCACCGACCGAGTTTTCACCGCGCAGCACGCAACTCGGGTATTTCCAGGTGATCGCCGAGCCCGCTTCGACCTGGGTCCATGAGACCTTCGAATTTGCCCCGCGACAATCGGCGCGCTTCGTTACGAAGTTGTAGATGCCGCCACGGCCTTCTTCATCACCCGGATACCAGTTCTGTACCGTCGAGTACTTGATTTGGGCATCGCCGAGTGCGACGAGTTCGACGACTGCCGCGTGCAGCTGGTTTTCGTCACGCATCGGTGCCGTGCAGCCCTCGAGATAGCTGACATGGCTGCCTTCGTCGGCGATGATCAGTGTGCGTTCGAACTGACCGGTATTGGCTTCGTTGATCCGGAAATATGTCGACAGCTCCATCGGGCAGCGGACGCCCTTCGGGATATAGACGAATGAGCCGTCAGTGAATACGGCCGAGTTCAGCGTGGCGAAGAAATTATCCCGGTACGGCACGACGCTGCCGAGGTATTGCTCGATGAGCTCCGGATGGTCCTGAACGGCGTCGGAAAACGGGCAGAAGATCACGCCTGCTTCGGCCAGTTTCTCCCGGAAAGTCGTCGTGACCGATACGCTGTCGAATACGGCGTCGACGGCGACGCCGGCCAGTGCGGCCCGTTCATGCAGCGGAATGCCGAGCTTGTCGTAGGTTTCCAGCAGTTTTGGGTCGACATCCGCCAGGCTCTTGGGTCCGTCATCGCTGTTTTTCGGGGCAGAATAATAAGAGATGCCCTGGTAGTCGATGGGATCGAGGTTGATTTTCGCCCAGTCGGGTTCGCGCATCGTCAGCCAGTGCCGATAGGATCGGAGCCGCCAGTCCAGCATGAACTGCGGTTCGCCTTTCTTTTTCGATATCAGACGGATCACGTCTTCATCGAGTCCGGGCGGCACCGTATCGCTCTCGATATCGGTCACGAAGCCATGGCGGTATTTCCGGCCAATGAGGTCTTCTACGTCGCTGTTCTTTGCAGACATCGTTTCTTTCCGTGTGCGGGTTGTCGCTTAATTGGTGCGAGTGCGAATCTCGCCGAGATTGCGCTTTAGCGCCAGCGGCGCAAATTCCGCCTGCGGGCGCCCGAGATCGGCCAGCGTGATGTCCGACAGTGCGACACGCAGCGCGCCGTTGATCTTTTGCCAGGCGCCGCCGACCTGGCACAGGTGCTCGAGTACGCAATCGCTGTCGTCGGTACTGCATTCGGTAATCGCGACGGGTCCCTCGAGTGCGTCCAGAATCTCGGCGGCCGTGATCGAACCCGGGCTGCGCGCCAACCGGTAGCCGCCGTCCGTGCCCCGGACCGAATCGACAAAACCGGTCTTGGCCAGGACCTTGAGCAGTTTCTGCGCGGTCGGCGGCGCCACGTGTGTGCCGGCGGCTACCTCGGATGCCGAACACAGCCGGCCCTGCTGGCCCGCGAGAAATACGAGGATCAGGGTGCCGTAGTCGGTTAATCTGCTGATTCGGAACATGTGGAGGCCTGTTGGACGAATTAGGACTATTTTAGTCCACTATCGGCTGAGAGTGAACCGGCACAGCGCTCTGATACAATCTTTTTCGGCTGGACCGGTTTCGGATTACCCGTATAGCGCCGCGTCAGCCATGCGGTGCAGCCTGTGCCGCGGTCCGGCAATGCCTGCGATACGAGGACGAGTGGAGCCTGAATATGAACTGGAAACGGATTCTTATGGTACTGGCGCCGATGCTGGCCCTGGCCGTGGCGTGGCCGCTTGCGGCAGAGCGGCAACGCCAGCCGCACGAAATCATCCAGACCGCGGCGAATTCAATGACCGAGCAACTTCGGGGCCGCAAGGAGTACCTGGGGGAGAATCCGGATGAACTGTACACGCTGGTCAACGACATTCTCGTGCCGCATTTCGATATTCGCTATGCCGGCCGACTGGCGCTCGGCAAGCACTGGAAAACCGCGACCAGGGAGCAGCGCGACCGGTTTATCGATGTGTTTTACGAGTTCCTGTTGCAGAGCTACGCCAACGGGGTGTTGAAGTTTGAGGAAGATGCGATCACGGTGTTTCCGGGCGAGCCCGTGGCGGATGAGAATCGCACGGTCGTGAAGACCCAGATGCGCATGGACGACGGATCGCAGGTGCCCGTGAATTACAGCATGCGCCGCTCCAGGGAAGGCTGGCGGGTCTATGACGTCAGGATCGAGGGCGTGTCATATATTCAGAATTATCGTAACCAGTTCAACGCCGAGATCGGCGCGCTGGGGATTGATGCCGTCATCGAGCGCCTGCAGGCGGAAACGAAAAAGGCCGCCGCGCCGACGGACGTCTCCGGTTGACGGCCAGCCCGTCGGCGCGACTTCAGTCTTCGATTTCAAACGTCAGCTTGTGCCTGACGCCGGTCACCGTGACCGGTTGTCCATTGACGATGCGCGCCCGGTACTTGAATTTTGCCAATGCGCGAACCGCAGCTTTTTCAAATATCGAATGCGATGATTCGAGGACCACGATGTCCTCGACAGTGCCGGTGACCGTGATGGTGAACTGCAGAATAACCCAGCCCTCGAGGCCCTGTTCCTGAGCCCGGCGAGGATACATCGGCAGGACCCGCACCAGCGCCATGAATTCGCCGTCCGGTGAGCCGAAATCGGTACCCAGTCCGCCGAGATTCATCTTGCCGACGGTGGGCCCGCTCATCGCGTATTGAATCACAATCCCGCCCGCTTCCTGCTCGGCCGCGGATTTGATATCGAGTTTCTCGGGCATGTCCTCGGGCATGATTTTTTTCGGCTTGGGGTCACGTGTCTCGATTCTCTCGTCGCGGCGGACCCGGATAAAATCCATGTTTGGCGTCACCATGGTGTCCTGAATCACGGCTTCGCCTTTCTCGATTAACGTCTGCATCAGGAACAACAGCCCCATCGTGATCATGAAGGCCGCGACGGGCGCCACGATTGTGCGCAGCAGCCTGGGCAGATGGGAAAAGGCCGACAGCGTAATCTGTGTCGACGTCAGACGATGCATCTGCAGGGACTGATGCTGTTCGTTGGCGAGCCGGCTGAGTATCGCCGCGGGAAAGATGCCGCTCAGTGCGCCGACCATGCCGGCCATCGTTGTCAGGGTTGCCTTGGCGACGCCGGCGGCCATGCCGCGCGGTGAACTGCTGCCGGTCGCGGCCATGACCTCGAATATGACAATCATGCCGGTTACCGTGCCCATGAGTCCGAACAACGGACACAGGCGGGCGAGGGTGCGGATCATTCCCAGGCCGGAATCGAAGCGGAGCGACAGCCGCGATACGGCCGCATCGTAGATCGCCCGCGCATGCCAGGAGTGTCGGTCATGGCGGGACTCCCGAGCGGTCAGAACGGCCTTCAGTTCGATGCGATTCTCGGTCATCAGGAACATCAGGCGTTCGAGGATGAGCGTCCACATGATGAAGACGACCCACGCAAGAATCACCATGACGTCGCCGCCACGATCGAGGAAATCCTGAATCGTTTCGTAAATCTCGTACAAGGTCCCCCCTCCCCGGTGTACCTTTCGGACTTACTCAATCTAGCTCACTAGTTGACCGTACCTCCTTGTCGGCCGGATGTAACCCGGAATTTCCGCATTCCGCTACGGAATAACGACAGCAGATCGACGAACGTCCGCTAGAATTTAGCGGCCTCTACTTACGAATTCCGTCCGCATGGCATCGATCCGGTGCTATTCAAATTCCTCGTCAAAATCGTCAAATTCTTCGTCGAAAATATCAAATTCCTGTTCGGGGGGCTCGCCGTCATAGAGCAGGTATTGGCGGTGCTGCAGGTATGAATCACGCACGAATGCATAGCGGTCGAATGCGCGCTGTATTTCTTCGTCGAACCCGATCAGCGTCGAGCGCACATGGATTAGCCAGAAGATATTAAGCTTTGTCTGGACGCTGCTGTTGAATATCAGGAACTGCGGATTGATGTAGACATCCGCGAGGGTGCCGGCACCGGAGCGAAAAGTTCTCGGTCCGAAAATCGGAATGACGATATACGGGCCTTGCGGCACGCCCCAGACGCCGAGCGTCTGACCGAAGTCTTCGTCGTGTTTGACGAGCCCCATTTTCGTGGCCGGGTCCATGAACCCGAGAATGCCGATCGTTGTATTAACCACGAGCCGCGCCGTGTCGCGCCCACCCTGTCGGAACTTGCCCTGCAGCACGGCGTTGACGATATCGACGGGGTAGGAGATGTTGTCAAAGAAATTGGTGATGCCGGTACGAACGACCGACGGCGTGATCGTCTGGTAACCCTTGGCTACCGGACGAATGGCATACTTGTCGGCAAGCTCATTAAATCGATAGACGGTCCGGTTGACCGGTTCGAACGGGTCGAGTACCTCACCCTGTTCGCGGGTCTGGTTCGACGCACAACCCGACAGCAGGGTCAGGCCGATAACGACGCCGGCAAGATACGCAAGATTCAGTCGTGTCATCATGGTGGTCCTTCGCGACGCCGCTTCCGCTCGTTCTCCTGGCGATCCGGCATGTACTCCTGGATTTGTTCCAGCCGAGCGCGAAACCGCGCCTTCTGTACCGAGTCCAGCCCCGGAATGCCCAGCGCGAGCACGAGTTGGTCCGATGCCATCATCAGGTCGCCGCTGAGCAAATGGTATTCCGCCATATAGTAATGTGCGTCGGCCGTATCGCCCGCCGCGCTGGCGGCCAGCGCGATCTGCCGGACCTGCTCGGGGGTCGGCGGCACCTGGTTATACAGATCGAGCAGCAGCCGATGGGCGGTCTTGTAATCCTTATTCTGCATCAGTGTTTCGGCATACCGTATGGTCAGCGGTACGTTGCGTGGAAACAGTTCGTTGGCCTCGCGCAGAGTCTTGAGCGCACCGTCGATGTCGCCTGTTGCAGTCTGCGCGGCGGCATAGCCGGAATGGAAATGAATGATGCCTTCGTGTTCGGCGACCAGTGACTTGAATGCAGCCTTCGCCTCGTCATAGCGACCGAGTTCCGCCAACGCCAGCGCAATGCCGTATTCGGCACCGAGCGGGCCAGTGTCGTCGGGTTCGCCGCGATTGGCCTCGAACCAGGCCAGCGCCTTTTCCGGCGTCGAACTGCTGAGGAAACGAATGCGGGCGCGTGTCAGTTGATAACCGATGGAATCACGGGTCTCGTCCGCAACGATGCCGGCGGCCCGGGCGCGCGTCTCGGCGATTCGATTGACGGTCACCGGGTGCGTGCGCAGGAACTCGGGCGCTTCATACCCGAGCGAGTTGCTCTGTCGGGCCAGCGTCTCAAAAAAATTCGGCATGCCGTAGGGATCAAATCCCGAGGCGGCGAGGAGCCCGATGCCGACCCGGTCCGCTTCATACTCGTTTTCGCGGGTAAAGTTGATCTGCTGCTGAATGGCCATGTTCTGGGCGCCCGCCACGCCGCCGGCGAGTACGTCGCCGTCACCTGTGGCGGCGCCGAGCAGAATCGCGCCGAGCATGGCCGCCATCGTCAGAATGCTGGCGCGCTGGTTGGCGAAGATCGCACGGGAGATATGCCGCTGTGTGACATGCGAAATTTCGTGCGCCAGAACGCCCGCCAACTCGCTCTCGGAACGGGTCGCCAGCAGCAGGCCCCGGTGGACACCGATGTAGCCGCCGGGCAGGGCGAAGGCGTTGATCGTGGGTTCATCGATGACGAAAAACCGGAAGCTGAAGTCGCCGTTCTGGGCATTGACCGCAATGCTTTGCCCGACATTCTGAATGTATTCCTGGATTTCCGGGTCCGTCACCATTCGGCCCGTGTCGCGCAGGCTTTTATAGATAGAGCGCCCGATGACCTGCTCCTGCTGTTTGGACAGGACGGTGTCGGCCGGGCTGCCGATGTCCGGCAGGTCGTCATCGATCGCCAGCGCCGGCCGGAGCAGCAGCGCCAGCAGCATCGTGATGATCGTGGGGTTTCGAAATGCCGTACGCGACAATGGTTAGAGATCCTTCACTGCGTCGAGTACCGCCTCGACGTGTCCTTTGACCCTGACTTTGCGCCATTCGTTGCGGAGCTTTCCGCTTGAATCGATCAGGAAGGTGCTGCGTTCGATCCCAATTACCGTGCGACCGTACATGTTTTTCTCACGAATCACGTCGTAGGCATTGCAGACCTTCTCGTCGGGATCCGACAGCAGGTCGAAAGGGAAGTCGAACTTCTCCCGAAATCGTTCGTGGGATGCAATCGAGTCACGCGATATGCCGAGAATGATCGTTTTCCCGCGTTTGAATGCGGCGTGGTGTTCCTTGAATGCCACGCCTTCCTGGGTGCAGCCGGGCGTGTTGTCCTTCGGATAGAAAAAGAGCACGACGTGACTGCCGCGCAGGGATCGAAGCCGGATCTTTTTGTCGCCGGTCGCCGCCAGCGTGAAATCCGGTGCAACGCGTCCGATCTGAAGCTTGCCCAATGCCGTCGTCTCCGTTGTCGCGTCAGCGTGCCGCCGGTTCCATGATGGCATCGAGGTTTTCGCCGTCGCAATACTCGAGGAATTCCTCGCGCAGGCTGGCAACCTGAGTTGCGGCCGGAACGTTGACGGTCAATTGCACGCTGAACATTGCGGCGCCGGTGTGCGGCGCGTTGTAGCGCCGGGAATTGAGTTCTGCAATCTCCAGGCCGCGGGCGGCGAAAAAGTTGGACAGACCCAGCACGATACCTTCGTGGTCCAGACTCACGACATCGATCATGTAAGGGGCCGCACTGATGCCGGTTCGCGGCGAACTGTCGCGAATCGTCACCGTCATGTCTCCGGCGGTTTGCAGCGCGTCGAGTTTTTCGCGGATCTTCGCCAGCGAGTGCCAGTTCCCCGAGATCAGCACCAGGATCGCAAACTCCGACCCCAGGGCGATCATTCGGCTTTCCTGGATATTTCCGGCGGCGCTGGTGACGATGCCGCTCAGATCACGGATCAGGCCGGCCCGGTCCGGGCCGATTGCCGTCACGGCCAGCTGTTTTTCCTTGGGCGTTGTTTCCACTGGTGCGTATTCCTTGGGTCCTGCCGGTACAAGCATGATGGGGCCGCGGGTGCTAACTATACCGCTATCAAGCCGGGGCAGCGATTCTTGCGCTATCAGCGGGCCGCCAGTAACATCGCCGCTCTGCCGTCCATGCAAACAACCGGTTCGCCGTTCTGGTCATGTTCAAAGGAAGTCTCGTCGCCCTCGTTACCCCGATGTCCGAAGACGGTCGGATCGACTACGAGTGCCTCGAACGACTGATTGACTGGCATGTCGAGAGCGGAACGGCAGGACTGGTCGTCGCCGGGACCACCGGCGAATCTTCGACGCTGTCCAAGACCGAGCATGCGGGCCTGATTCGGCGCGTTGCGGATATTGCGGCAGGACGACTGCCGGTCATCGCGGGCACGGGGTCGAACTCGACCCGGCAAACGATGAATCTGTCTGTCGAGGTCGCCGATGCCGGAATTGACGGCTACCTGATGGTAACGCCGTATTACAACAAGCCGACTCAGGAAGGGCTGTACCTGCATTTTTCGACGATCGCCGACGCCGTCGACAAGCCCATCATGCTCTACAACGTGCCGGGGCGAACGGCTGTCGATATGTTGCCGGAAACGGTGCGGCGCCTGGCAGGGCATCCCCGGATCATGGGAATCAAGGAAGCAACGGGTGATCTGGGTCGTGTACAACGAATTCGCGCCGACTGCGGCGATGGTTTCGGCTTGTACAGCGGCGATGACGCGACGGCGCGGGAATTCATGTTACTCGGCGGTGACGGTGTCGTGACGGTGACCGGCAACGTGGCGCCGGCGCAGATGGCCGCGATGGCTGTTGCCGCTGTTGCCGGTGATGCCGACGAAGCTGCCCGGATCGATGCCGGTCTGACAGCGCTGCATCGGGATCTGTTCGTTGAGGCAAACCCGATCCCCGTCAAATGGGCGCTGGAACGTCTCGGCCGGATTCCTGCCGGGATTCGCCTGCCGCTGACGCGCCTTTCCGCGGACTATCGGCCGGTCGTCGAGGCGGCCCTGTCGGCCGCGGAGCTGATCTGAGGTGGCGGTGCGAGCCAGGTCGAACCGGACGCGTCCGTCCCTGGCCGCGTGCACCGGCATCCTGCTGGTGAGCGTGGTGCTGCCCGGTTGTTTCTTCGGCGGCAAACCGGCCTGTGACAAACGCCAGGAATATCAGGCCAGCGGCAGCGTCAATTCCGTGCAGGTACCCGACGGCCTCGATCAGCCGAATCGATCGACGGTTCTCGAGATCCCGGATGCGTCGCCGGATGCGGAACGTCGCGCGAAGGGCGACCCGTGCCTGGAAACGCCGCCCGATTACTTCGAGCGTGACGGCGCTGATCCTGGCGTCCCCGATTGAACGGCCGCCTGCGCTGGGTTAACCTTCAGCGCCACCCGGGCCCGGCCCAACGGATGAGTCACCTAGCGAAAGAGTACCGGAGAGATGGCCGAGTGGTCGAAGGCGCATGATTGGAATTCATGTATACGGTAACCCCGTATCGAGGGTTCGAATCCCTCTCTCTCCGCCAGTTATATAAATACGGTGTCAGACACCAGCGTTGTCTGACAACTTTTTTTGGCCCCGGCTCGATGCAATCCCGATGCGGTTTTGCGCATTTCCCGGGTGCATGACCGCGACGCTGCCTTTCTCTGCCGAAGGACCCGTCCGGCGCCGAATCTCAGCAATGGCGCGGGGCGTTCGGTTCCGGCTTATCCGGACGGGCCGCAGGCGGTGCTTTACAACATAATCTGCACCGGATGTTCTCGGTCAAAATTATAAATTGTTCTGAAAAAACAATCAGTTGCCAAATTGTTTTTTTGCGTCCGACCGTTCGCCAATGGTATGGTCCAAGCAAGAATCAATAGGTAGTAATACCTAACTCTAGAACAATGATTACGCCGCTGGCCGGCACGGCGAAAACGACAAACAGATGATGCGCTGAGACGAGTCTGCGATCAGGCCGAATCAGGAATTCATCGCGCAGCATGCCCAAACGTCAGGACTTTCGGGCGGGTGCGGGTTAAAAAGCGGTTTGTCGTTATTCCAAATGCAGGGCGCGCATTAGCTGCGGCGTATTGGCAAGGGGGCCGTAGTTACTCGGCGGCCGGTGGATATGAATTATATGGAGGTTTCGGGTCATGACATCACTGCTCAGAATTAATCGTCGCGTCTCTCTCATGTTCCTGGTTGCGATGGCTGTCGTGTTCAGCGGACTGGCCATCAGTCAGGCGGTGGCGCAGACGCCGGATGGTGAAACGCCCGCGAACGAGGGGGTTTGCGACGGCTTGCAGGGCGCAACACCGGGGTTGTTCGGATTGTGTAACGCATATTGCGAGGCTCAGGATCTGGATGACTTTGAGAAAGAGCCGCCGCGAACAAAGATTCTCGCCAACTATCGCAAGAAGATGAAAGCGGGCGATCCGGATATGCCCTGTATTCAGGCGCCGTGTGCCTGCGTCAGTCAGGACGAATTGAATGAAATGACGGCCGATGGGATTGCCGAATGCAACCAGCTTTCAGGCCAGATCCGGATTGAGGACAATGTCGTCGGCATTCATTTTGCAAATACGGATACGGCTGCCGGGCGCGAGCGTTGCACGTATGTCAAGGCCACAGGCGGGTCGCCGACGGTTCGGGTCATGACTCTGACCCAGGAAGAAGCGCAGGCCTGTTATACCGCCATTGCAAATTCGTGCGCCGCGGTCGGTGAATAAAAAAACAACGATTGATGCTGCGAATCGCGGCATAATAGATTGAGATCCGCGCCGGCTGTTTATGCCCGTCGGGTTGATATAGGCCAGAGCATTTTTGTAAGGGGATCTGCTCGATGAAAACATTACTGATTATTTTATTGGGGATCGTTGCAGGCTCGGCGCATGCCGCTGCCGTAACGTATGACTTTACAATCGTTGGGGACGTGACGCTCGGTGACGAGTGTCTTGGGCCCAATTCATTTAATCTAACGGGTGGTTGCGGTTTCGGATCTCTCGATACGATAACGGCGACCGGCACCTTCACTGCCGACCTCGGTACAGTCGGCAATGAAACCGGTACCGTCAGTTTCGGTCTTCTCAGCGGCAATACCTTGTCCATCGATATGGACGGCGCCGGAACGCTGACCGAGGCCGACGATACGGGCGGCACCGGCGCAAGCTTGTCTTTCCTGAACGGGCAATTGACGGACTTCGATTTTCTGACCGATGACGGTGACAGCCTGTCCTCATTATTTCTCGATTTTACGAATGGGGCGAATGGTGGGGCCGGTCAGTATGTTGGTGAATGGCGACCCGACGTGACGCTGACGGCGGTCCCGGTTCCGGCTGCCATCTGGTTGTTTGGTTCGGCGCTGGGTCTGTTCGGTTCGGTCCGCCGGAGAATCACACGCTGAGTTGTTAACCGGTTTCGGCTTTGCCCGAGGAGGCCGCCGTGACCCCGTTTGCGGGCGACGCTCCCTGGGCGCTATCCGGGCGTCGGCCGCTGTGGTACAGGCAGGTTCGCGCCTGTCATTGTGCGGTCTGCAGCCCGATTTCCAGTAGCGGGCCGATAACCGGCGAATAGAAAGCCGCGCTCGCAGCAGGGTCTCTCCCTCGCTAAGCCATATGCCCCGATTGACGCGTCATTCGCGCGAGCACCCGATGCCGATGCGGCGTTTTACAGGTGCCGGGAAACAGCTGCTCAGCGACCGGAGCAGGGCGTCATCACGTTGCCATTAACTCTTGTAGCTCTCTCCCGCTGTCCTGCCTCGGGTGGCGGGTCGTGTGGCGACCTCAGCCGCCCTGGCGGAGAGGCGATATCGATTCACCGGCATGACGCCAGCCGCCGGTTGATGTCTCCAGGCCGCGCCGGACGGTTGTTCGGACTATTTCTTGCGCAAGGCCATCATATAAAACAGAATCAAAACTGGAACCAGTGCGCTAACTTATTGATTTATATCGGCGGAATTCAACATAATCCGGGGGCTATTGTATCGGCATCTGCGTCGGCGTAGTTTCTTTAGACCTGCTCTACCGATGACGCAACCTCGGGCTGGCAGCTAAAAAACGAACAACAAGGGCCTGTACAGGCCTTGTCGTCTGGCTCACAGATAATATTTAAGGGGTTATCTGGCTATGAGTAGATCATCAGTTGTCGGCTATCGCGCCGCTATTTCCGTTTTCGCGCTGTTTCTGGTCGCCGATGTCGCCTCGGCAGCGACATTCGGGTTTTATTGCATCACTGATAACCTGCCCGGCGACTGCGCCATTGCAGAGGCCGCCTTCACAGTGGATGTCACCGACGGTGGGGCGGGGTACGTCGACTTCACGTTTACGAAATCGGGCACGGATGCCGCCAACCTGTCCGAGGTCTATTTCGAGGACGGCAGCCTGCTCGGGCTGTCATCGGTCACCAGCAGTGCGGGCGTCGTATTCACGGGCGGTAGCGCCAGTCCGCCGGATCTGCCCGGCGGTAATGCCGTCGGTTTTAACGTAACGGCCGGTTTTCTCGCCGAAGCCGATAATCCGGCGCCGAAAAAGGGCGTCAACGATGCGGCTGACTGGCTGACGATCACATTCTCCCTGATCAACGGCAAGACCTTTGCCGATACGATCGCGGCCATGGGGTCGGATCTGCGGATCGGCATTCACGTCACCGCTTACGCCAGCGGCGGCTCCGAGAGCCTGATCGCACCGCCGGTGCCGGTACCGGCCGCGGCCTGGCTGTTCGCCTCGGGCCTGACGTTGCTCGGCTGGTTGCGTCGACGCCGGATCTGAATCACGGCCCCTGAAGCGCATCGCTTCCAGCGACGTTCATCTGAACCGCGCTTCCTTCCGGGGCGCCTGTCGACTATTGCGCCCGTTCCCATCGTGGTCCGGCGGCTAGCGGCCGTCGGAGATCATCCTGAGCGCCATTCGTCGCGCGCCCTGTGTGAGCAGGCGGATCGGCCGCGGAACTCGATGAGGATCAATTCAATGCTCCGAACTGCGCCGGGATCATTTTGGATCCTTCGGATCGTGCCGATGTGTACCGAAGTTCCCGGTGAATGAACGCGATGTCGTCCCTGCGGCACCTATCTCCCTGTCAGTGACCGGCCTTTCCCGGCAACGGCCGTGGTGATTCCCGCCGGCGCGGCAGGGTGACTGCTTTCGGCCCTGGCGAGCCTCCTCTGACGGTCCTGGGCTGAGGCGTGTCGATACGCGGCCTGACAGCGAACGGCGGCACATGAACGGCAGCCCGGCTGGCTCGGGCATGCAGAACAGGTTCGGTTTCGGGCGGTGCGCCGTATTTCAAATTCATCCGAACTAGCGGTACGACACGACGAACGATGTGTTTTTTTCTGCGAATCACCCGGACAACGCTTGCCGAACGAGACGCTACCGCATACCCTTCCTGTGGGTCCGCGCTGGTCCCCCCGCGGCGGCTATCCGTGAACCCCGTCAGGCCCGGAAGGGAGCAGCGGTAACGGTGAAGCCGGGCGCCGGGGTGCGGCTGGCGCGGGCTCTTTACCTACCCGCATAAGATCGATTTCATGAGTTATCTCGTACTTGCACGGAAGTGGCGACCGAAGACTTTTCACGAAGTGACCGGTCAGTCGCATGTCGTGCAGGCGCTGGAAAACGCGCTGACATCCGGTCGCGTCCACCATGCATTCCTGTTTGCCGGCACCCGCGGTGTCGGTAAGACGACGATCGCGCGCATCCTGGCGAAGGCGCTGAACTGCGAAAATGGCGTCACGGCCGAGCCGTGCGGCACCTGCAGCGCCTGCGTTGCCGTCGATGAAGGGCGCTTCGTCGATCTGATCGAGGTCGATGCGGCTTCGCGTACCGGGGTCGATGATACGCGTGAATTGCTGGAAAACGTGCAGTACACGCCGGCGGCCGGCCGCTTCAAGGTGTATCTGATCGATGAGGTGCATATGTTGTCGCGGCAGAGTTTCAACGCGCTGCTGAAGACGCTCGAGGAACCGCCGCCGCACGTCAAATTCCTGTTTGCGACCACGGACCCGCAGAAACTGCCGGTGACCGTGTTGTCGCGCTGCCTGCAGTTCAACCTGAAGCGTCTGACAATGAAGCAGATCGTCGGGCGCATGCAGCAGATCTGCAGTGCAGAGGATCTCGATGCCGAGACGCCGGCGCTTAACCGGCTCGGGCGGGCCGCAGCCGGCAGCATGCGTGACGGGTTGAGCCTGCTGGATCAGGCGCTGGCGTACGGCGCCGAGCGGCTGACCGACACCGATGTCGCAGAGATGCTCGGCAGCATGGACCGGCAACGGATTATTGAACTGATTGACCTGGTGGCCGCCGGGCAGGGCGCCGACCTGATCGCGGCGATACACCGCCTCGACGAACTGGTGCCCGATTACGAGACGCTGCTGGGAGACATCGCGACTGCCCTGCAGCGCATCGCCGTGATCCAGGTCGCCGGCGCCGATGCAGTCGAAGACGAAGACGAGTTGCAGTCCCTCGTTCGGCTGGCGGAATCGATCGACGCGGAGAGCGTGCAGCTGTATTACCAGATAGCGGTGATGGGCCGCGCCGATTTGCCGCTCGCACCTGACCCGCGTCTCGGCTTCGAGATGGCTTTGCTGCGTATGCTGGCTTTCCGCCCGACTATGCCCGAGACGGCTGCGGAATCCCCGCGCGGTGCATCGACGCCGCAGGGAGCGCCGTCAGCGCCGAGGTTAGCCAAGCCCAAACCGCGCCCCACGCGGCGCGACCCGGCACCGGTGCCCCGCAAGGAACCGGCCGCGCCGAAACGCGTGCAGTCCGTTGTGGCCGACGGACCGGTCGAGGATATTGATGACTGGCCGGGTTTCGTCGCGACGCTGTCGCTGGACGGCGCCGCACAGCAACTCGCGGCCAACAGCGCGCTGGAAGCCTTTTCGCCGTTCGAGATGCGCCTGTGCGTCGAGCGTTGTAACGAATCGCTGCTGACCGACTATCTGAAGGGCCGCTTGTCGGCAGTGATTCGCCAGCGTGTCGGCAGTGATATCGCCGTGCATTTCTCGATCACCGACAATCCGCTTGAGACGGCTGCCGCGCGGGCAGCAGAGCGTCGGCAGGCCGGCATGCGCAAGGCTCAGGCCGCGATCGAAGATGATCCCGGCGTCCGGCAAATTGTCGACGTATTTAACGGTGAGATCGTGGCGGATTCGATCCGACCAATCGATCAGGAGTCGCCCGGTCAGGGTGAGCAGAAATAATGCGGCGTGCGATGCCGGCAGTTTTTGACGGGGGTAGGGCGAGATGAAACCGGATCTAGGCATGCTGATGAAGCAAGCACAGAAAATTCAGGATCAGATGCAGCAGGCTCAGGCGGAACTCGCTGACCTCGAGGTGCAGGGGGAGGCCGGTGGCGGACTCGTAACCATCACGATGACGGGGCAGAACGAGGTGCGCCGGATCCGGATTGACGAAACGCTGCTCGGTGAAGACCGCGACATGCTCGAAGACGTGCTCGCTGCTGCATTTAATGACACCGTCCGCAAGGTCAAGAAAACGGTCGAGCAGAAGTATGCGGGCATGGGCGCCGGTCTCGGGCTGCCCGCCGGCCTGAAGCTGCCGTTCTGACGGCGCCCAGGGTCGGATCCGGATAACGTCAATGCACTTCACGCCCAGGCTTCAGCAATTGCTTGCGGCTCTGCGCTGTCTGCCCGGTGTCGGGCCGAAGTCTGCGCAGCGCATGGCATTTTATCTGCTCGATCGTGATCGTGACGGCGCCGGCGAACTCGCGGTTGCGCTCCGGTCGGCGCTCGATGAGGTCGGCCATTGCGAACACTGCCGCATGTTTGCCGAGCAGGCGCTGTGCACCGTCTGTGCCGATAAAAAGCGCGATGCCGGGATGATCTGTATCGTCGAGACGCCCGCGGACGTGATTGCCGTCGATGATTCGGGCGGTTATCGCGGCCGCTATTTTGTGTTGATGGGGCGCCTGTCGCCGCTGGACGGGATCGGTCCGCTGGAACTGGGTATCAATCTGCTCGAGCGTCGGTTGCGTGAAGAAACGATTACCGAGGTCATTCTCGCGACCAGTGCAACGGTCGAGGGTGAGGCGACGGCTGCGTATATCGCCGGCCTCGCCGAGAAGCAGGGCATACGCGCAACGCGTATCGCGCATGGCGTGCCGATGGGCGGTGAACTCGAGTATGTCGACAGCAGTACATTGTCGCTGGCCCTGTCGGCTCGAACCCAGGTACCGACCGACGCGGTCGACTGACCGGTATTATTTGCCGACGGCGTGCAGCAGGCGCTTGTAAGACTCGTAGCGTCGCGCGTCGATGGCGCCGTTTGCCAGCGCGGTCTTGACGGCACAGTCCGGTTCGCGCAGATGCTTGCAGTCGCCGAACCGGCACTCGTCGGCGACGGCCAGGATTTCGGGGAAGCCGGACTGTACGTCCCTGGTATCGGGAATCGTCGGGATGAAATCCCGGACGCCGGGCGTGTCGATCAGCCGACCGCCGCCAGGCAGATCATGCATGGCCGACGCGGTGGTCGTATGCGTGCCTTCCTGGGTCGCCGTCGATACCTCGCCAATCGCGATATCGGCCGCGGGAACGAGGTGATTGATCAGGGATGACTTGCCGACGCCGGATTGGCCGACCAGAACGCCGGTCTGGTCACGTAATGCGGCACGCAGCGCATCGATGCCGGTTCCGTTCTGTGCCGATACGGACAGGCAGGGATAGCCGACGTCCGCATAGACCGAAAGCACGGCGTCATGATGCTGGTCGTTGTGCGGCAGATCCGCTTTGTTGCTGACGAGCAGCAGGTCGCAGCCCATCAAGGCGCCGGTGCACAGGTAGCGATCGATCAGGAACCAGTCCGGCTCGGGCGTCGGGGCGCAGACGACGACCAGCAGGCTCAGGTTGGCGGCCAGGATCTCGGTGCCGGATCGACCGACCGGCTGACGTTCCAGTGCGTTTTGCCGGGCGTGTATGCCGGTGATGACCGCGAGCTTGCCGTGATCGTCAAAGGTCCAGTCCACGCGGTCGCCGCAGACAACCCGGAGCTTGCGTCCCTGAATCAGGTATTTCAGGCGTTCGCCGGAGGTCACGGCGAGAATGCCGCGACGGCCGAATGCGGCAACGATCCGCCCCGTGTGCGTGAGGTCCGGGTCAGGCATGCCGCGGTTGGCGCCGGAATTTCGATGGTGGTTTGTTAGAATCTGTCGGCAAGCGTTTCACATCAGGAAAGAATATGGGTGCTCAGGATAATCGGCTGATCTGGATCGATTTGGAAATGACGGGGCTGGACTCTCGGACCGATTCTATCATCGAGATCGCGACGATCGTTACGGATTCCGAGCTGGAGATTGTCGCCGAGG
The DNA here is from genome assembly GCA_021773815.1 of Gammaproteobacteria bacterium. Taxonomy (GTDB): domain Bacteria; phylum Pseudomonadota; class Gammaproteobacteria; order Steroidobacterales; genus SMWD01. The sequence goes on along the minus strand of JAJFJS010000067.1, from coordinate 43,573 downwards.
GGCCGGTGGTGGCGATTCACCAGCCGCCGGCAGTGCTCGATGCAATGGACGCCTGGAATACCCGCCAGCATACCGGGTCGGGACTGGTCGATCGTGTGCGGGCGAGCCGCGCAACGGCAGCGGAGGCGGAACGAGCGACACTCGATTTTCTTGGGTCGCTCGTCACGCCCGATGCGTCGCCGATGTGCGGTAATAGCATCTGTCAGGATCGCCGCTTCCTGGCCCGCGAGATGCCGGCACTCGAGGCGTTTTTCCATTACCGGAACCTGGATGTCAGCACGCTGAAGATTCTCGCCGGTCTCTGGGCGCCGGAGGTGCTCGCCGGGGTCCAGAAGGACTCGGCGCACTTGGCGCTGGCGGATATTCGCGACTCGATCGCCGAGCTACGGCATTACCGCCAGCACCTGTTGCGGGTCGGGTCGGGCTGAGTTGGCCGGGGATGGCTGGTCATCGGGTCGGTGCCCCCGCATAATGGTCATTGCCCGGGTCATGCCGGGTTTTCTGTGTGCTAGAGTTTGACGGGGCCGGATTGAGTGAACGGAAATATTGTGTCGGAAGTCATGTCCGAATATTCGAGGTCAGGTAGCCGGGAGGTCCTGCGGGGGGCGCGCGGCATCGCGTCGGTCGTTATCTTCGGCGTGTTCGCACTGTGCCTGGTATCCGGTGCGGCGACCGCGCAGGAGGGCTCCGGCAATCGCTGGGTCACGGACAGCTTTGAAATCACTATGCGCAACGGCAAGGGCAACCGTCAGACAATCGTCCGGATGCTGCCCAGCGGGACACGGATCGAGTTGCTCGAGTCGGATCCGGACGAGGGATACAGCAGAGTCCGGACCGGCAGCGGCGCCGAGGGCTGGGTTCTGAGTCGCTACCTCGAGAAGAGTCCGCCGGCGCGCGTCGCGATGCCAGAGGTTCAGGCCCGGTTGCGCGCCGGAGAAGAGAAGCGCGCCGCCATCGCCGCGGAACTGAAGGCCGTGACCCGTGAACGGGATCAGTTCAAGCGGCAACTGGGTGAAACCGAGGCTTCCGGTCGCGGCCTGCAGAAGGACCTCGACGAAGTCCGCCGATTGTCCGCAAACGTTATTAAGATTGATAGTCAGAATAAGACCCTGCGGCAGTCGCTGACCGATTCGCAGGCTGATGTCGAGCGATTGCAGGCGGAGAATCAGCAACTGGCCAGTCGGGCCAATCGCGAATGGTTCATCATCGGCGCGCTGGTCGTCATCGTCGGCATGTTAATCGGCTTGATCCTGCCGCGCATACGCTGGCGGCGGAAGTCATCCTGGGGCGATCTCTAGCAGGCTGCCAACGGTCCGTGCTCGCCGCAGTCGACAGGCCTCATCTGCGCCCGTCGGGCTAAACGGTTTTCCCGGCCAAAAACATCCACGTTTCGAGGACCGAGTCCGGATTCAGCGACAGGCTGTCGATGCCCTGTTCAACGAGCCAACGCGCGAAATCCGGGTGATCGGACGGTCCCTGACCGCAGATGCCGATATATTTGCCCTGCTTCCGGCACGCGTCGATCGCCATTTTGATCAGGCTCAGGACCGCCGGGTCGCGCTCGTCGAACAGGTCGGCAATCAGGGCCGAATCGCGGTCCAGTCCGAGCGTCAATTGGGTCATGTCGTTGGAACCGATCGACATGCCGTCGAAATACTCCAGATATTGCTCGGCGAGCAGTGCATTCGTCGGCAACTCGCACATCATGATCAGCCTGAGGCCATTTTCACCGCGTTTCAGGCCGTGCTCGGCGAGGAGGGCGGAAACCTCAGCAGCTTCCCGGACCGCGCGGACAAACGGCACCATGACTTGCACATTGGTCAGGCCCATTTCGTCCCGAACTCTTTTCAGCGCCTGGCATTCCATCGCGAAACAGGCGCGGAACGACTCCGAGCGGTAGCGCGAGGCGCCGCGAAACCCGAGCATCGGATTTTCTTCCTGCGGCTCGTATTGCTGCCCGCCGATCAGGTTGGCGTACTCGTTCGATTTGAAGTCGGACAGGCGGACAATAACCGGCAGTGGCGCAAATGCGGCAGCGATGCAGCCGATGCCTTCACTGAGCTTACCGACAAAGAATTCGATCGGGTCGTTATATCCCGCCATTTGCTCGCGAATCATCTGCTTCAGATCGGCTCGCAGTTCGTCGAATTCCAGCAAGGCCCGGGGGTGCACGCCGATCATCCGATTGACGATGAACTCGAGCCGGGCGAGGCCGACGCCATGATTCGGTATATTGGCAAAATCGAAAGCCCTATCCGGATTGCCGACATTCATCATGATCTTGACGGGGATTTCGGGCAGGTTATCGATCTCGATCTTCTGTTTGTCGTACTCGAGTTGTCCCGCGTACACGTATCCCTCATCGCCTTCGGCGCATGAAACGGTGACGACTTCACCTTCTCCGACCGTCTCGGTCGCGTCACCGCAGCCCACGACCGCCGGCACACCGAGTTCCCTGGCGATGATGGCGGCGTGGCATGTGCGTCCCCCGCGGTTTGTGACGATCGCCGCCGCCCGTTTCATAACCGGTTCCCAGTCCGGGTCGGTCATGTCCGCGATCAGTACATCGCCGGTCTGCACCGTATGCATCTCGGCGCTGCTGCGAATGATCCGTGCCGGACCGCTGCCGATCAGGTGGCCAATACTGCGCCCCTGCGCGAGCACCTGGGATTGAGACTTTAGCGTGTAGCGCTGAATGACCCGGCCGGTCTGGCTCTGGACCGTCTCGGGCCGTGCCTGCAGCAGGTAGATGTGACCGTCCTGTCCGTCCTTGCCCCATTCGATATCCATCGGGCGCGCGTAATGGTCCTCGACGATCAGCGCGTAGCGGGCGAGTGTTTCGATCTCGGCATCGGTTAATGAGAAGCGCGCCGAATCGGCGGCATCAACGTCCACCGTCTCGACAGTGTGTCCTTCGGCGGACGAATCCGCGAACACCATCTTGATCGCCTTGCCGCCAATATTTTTTCTCAGGATCGAACGCCGGCCCGCCCGGAGCGACGGTTTGTAGACGTAGAACTCGTCGGGGTTGACCGCGCCCTGCACAATGGTCTCGCCGAGCCCGTAAGATGCAGTGATCAGCACCATGTCCCGGAATCCCGATTCCGTATCGAGAGTGAACATCACGCCGCTGCAGGCGAGATCGCTGCGAACCATCTGTTGCACGCCGACGGCGAGTGCGACATCGTCATGCGCAAAGCCCTGATGCACGCGATAGGCGATGGCGCGGTCGTTATAAAGAGAGGCGAAGACATCGTGTATGGCCGCGATCAGTCCTTCGAGGCCGCGAATGTTCAGGTAGGTTTCCTGCTGGCCGGCGAACGAAGCGTCCGGCAGGTCCTCGGCCGTGGCTGATGAACGCACCGCAACGGCCAGTTCGCCGGTATGCGCGGCGTCCATCTGTTGCCATGCAGTAGTGATTTGAGCGGTCAGATCGTCCGGCAGAGGGGTAGCGCGGATCCACTCACGGATCGACTTGCCCGTGGCTGTCAATTGCCCGATATCTTCGATATCCAGCGAGGCCAGCGCCGCGCTGATGCGGTCGTGAAGGATGCCGTCATCACTGCGGTGGTTCAGAAAAGAACGGTAGGCCGCAGCCGTCGTGGAAAATCCGCCGGGCACGCGAATGCCCAGTTCCGTCAGGTTGCTGATCATCTCGCCCAAGGACGCATTCTTGCCGCCCACATGCTCGACATCCTGCATCCCAAGCTGGTGCAATGGGGTTACATAGGCTTCCAAACGGGGCTCCCTTGTGTTGTCGATGGGGAAGTGCAGAATTCAGTGTTCGACATGACTTAATCAAACGGAAACGGATATGGCTCGACGAACGATATTTTTTCTTTCCGACCAGACGGGCGTGACGGCGGAAACGCTTGGCCACAGCCTGTTGACGCAGTTCGACGGCCATCAATTCGACCAAATCACTTTGCCATTTATCGATACGGTTGACAAGGCGGAAGCGGCCGTGCGACAGATCAATGCCGTGGCGGCCGAGCAGTCCGAGCGGCCAATCATATTCTCGACGCTGGTCCATGACCACCTGCGCGAACGGTTCCTTCATGCCTCCGGGTTATTTCTCGATTTCTTCAATACGTTCCTCGGCCCCCTGGAACTCGAGCTGCAAACGACGTCTTCGCATACGGTCGGTCGAACGCATGGAATCAACGATTCGGGCGCCTATGATCGCCGGATCGAAGCGACCAATTTTGCGTTGAACTACGATGACGGCGGCAAGACGCATGGATATGAACGGGCAGACTTGATTCTGGTCGGGGTATCCCGCTCCGGCAAGACGCCGACCTGTCTCTATCTGGCGCTGACGTACGGGGTGTTTGCCGCGAATTATCCGCTGGCCGAGGATGAGCTGGAGTCCGGCGATTTGCCGAAGTTGCTGCAGCCATACCGGGAGAAACTGTTCGGATTGACCATTACCGCCGAGCGACTGGTGAAGATCCGCAAGGAACGACGATCGGCCGGACGCTATGCCAGCCCCCGACAGGTGACCTTCGAATTGCGTGCGGCGGAATCAATGTTCAAACGCTGGCAAATTCCGTACGTCGATACCACCTCATTTTTAATTGAAGAAATTTCGAGCACGATCCTCAGCAAGACAAATGTCGAAAGGCGTGTTCGACTGTAGCGCCTGTTGTTATTTTTGTAGATGCAACCGGTTTTGTATGTTTGAGTTTTTTGTGATCGCCGTCATTGAAATCGTCGAATAAAGCGGCTGTGATATAGTCCAGACAATGATCATTGACAGCGACATCGTACCGGAATGTATCGTCCGGCCCGGCAGTTTTGGCGGGTTGATGGCGCTGTATGAGAGTAATTATCTGCGCCTCGTTCACCTGCTCGGTACGACGGAGATTCGAACCTGCCAGATGCGATCATATTCGCCCGAAGATCAGGATCTATTCCTGTCGGTTGAGTCATCGACACGCTATACGCTTGACCTGCGGATGACTTACCTGTTCGATGAGCCGTCCGGCTGCGTCGCTGAGCCGGACCTGTGCATTCGTGTCTACCACGACGCACGGATGACCGAGGTCGTCAGTTGGGCCGCGCGCCATCGGCATGTCGTGCTGCGCGAACTGCACGGCCGCACTTCGGGCTGGCTCGGCAGGCGCTGGAGTCGCAACATGGTGCTGAGCAAGTGGCTCGATTTTCTGCTCGATCGCGCCCATTCATTTACGCCCGTCGGGCGTTACCGGGAACCGGCCCTGGCCTGAAGCAACCGAAGGGGCGACCTGCCACGGCGATCCGGTCGGCGCGGATTTCTGCAAAAAATGACGATTACTTCAAGGTTTGGCCTGCTGCATTACGTTAATTTCGACCTTATTTAGGCCGGTACCGGCGGGTTTGCCGGTGGCGGGGCGAGAGACATTCGCAGGAATATGGTTCGTATTGCAACACAGCGCCGAGGTCTGACGACCGAACCTGAAGAGGATCGGCTGCTTAACCTGTTCCGCAACCGCAGCGAACTGAAAAGGGAATTCGCGAAGCTGCGTCGTGAGGGCGACCAACTCAAGGATCAGTTGCGCCAGCAAGAGGGCGAAACGCTGCGTTCGCAGCAGCAGCTGGAACAACTCGAGGGGTTGCTGGCACATCCTGTCCAGGCGGCGAATGCCTCTGTCTATTATCAGTTGCGCGGCGTCTGGGGGCATTGTCGGCGCAAGCTGGCGCGACTCGGCGAGGATCTGCTTGCCCATCAGCGGGACCGCGAAATGAAACTTGAACTGGATCAGTTCAATGCTGCACGGGCGGCCTCGCTGTCGGTGATCGAACGCCACGTGCAGCAGGCCAAAAAACAGCATGCCACCACGGGTACCGTACTGGAGGCGCTGAGACGGCAGGGCGAGCAGTCACGAGGTATCTGGAACTATTTCAAGCGCAGAGCCATTGCGGCGCAGATCGAGTCGGCGGCCGGGGCGCACCAGTCGGCTGTCGCACACCTGGAGCAATGCCTCGCTCAAAAACAGGCCAAAGAGGCGGAGCCGCCGCCGGCATTTGACGCGTTATCCGTCGAAGGGCGCAGGAAAATCAATCTTGCATTGATCGCGATCGGCCAGGAACTCTATCTGCATTTCAGCAAGCGCAACATCGCCCGCCTGGCGCGGGAGGCATCGGTGCGCCAGGTTGCCGACGTCAACTACGGCGATATCAACGCCTGCCGTGAACTGAATATCCATATCGACCAATACGTGCGCAGCCTGCCCGCGGGCCACGAACTGGTTGCCAACGTTCGCGACCGCATTGCCTTTCTGGAGCGGAGTGCCGGTTATCGGCAGGAATCCGATACGGTGCCGGTTGCCGGTTCGTTCGCGGAGATCCCGATCATGGATGGGGACGATTTCGGTTCGCAAGGGCGACGGAGTATCGGCATCAATGTGCTCGCCGAAGAATACTGGGAACTCTATTCCGTCCTGTTGACCTGAAGGCGCTGAAGAGCTTCAGCGCGTCGTCCGATCATCCCCGATGGGCTCGTTGACCTTGGTCAGCAGCGGATACCGTTCCTCATTGAGGCGGACCAGATCCGTCACGATTTCCGTCGCCTCATCCAGCAGGATATCGGGTTGCTCCCCATCGGCGAGTGCATCCAGTGATTCAATCGGTTCGAGGCCGTTGGCGGCGCGCCGCTGGTTTTCACGGTCGAGGCGCTTCTGTCGCGTCGTTTCGCGCTCAGTTCGTCGTGTTTCCGTGTTCAGCGAGATCGATTTCTGTGTCCGGATTTCATCGATGGCAGCGATATCCGACAGCAGGTAATCGATGTCGGGGTCTCTCTGAATGCGATTGTTGTGCGTCTGCGTCAGGTAGGAGATCTCGCTGTCGAGCGGTTGCCGGGCCATGAAGCCGGTTGCCTTTATCTGGTCCCAGGGCAGGGCGCGCTCTCGGCTGCTCTCACCGATGCGCTCCGGATCCACCGCTGACGGCAGATCGATATCGGGCAACACGCCCCGGTGCTGGGTACTGCCGCCGGTAACGCGATAGTACTTGCCGATGGTCAGCGTCAGCTGGCCGAGTCCGGGTTCGGGGATGCGCCGTGCGTACTGATCGAGGATATACAGGTTCTGCACGGTGCCCTTGCCGAAGGTACGCTGGCCGATAACGATGCCCCGTCGATAGTCCTGGATCGCCGCGGCGAAAATCTCGGAGGCAGATGCGCTGAACCGGTCGACGAGCACGGCCAGCGGGCCGTCATATATCGAATCGGGATCAGGGTCATCCAGAACCTCGATTCGTCCGTTGGTGTCTTTGAGCTGCACGACGGGGCCCTGTCTGATGAACAGGCCCGTCAGCGCCGTCGCTTCCGAGAGATGCCCGCCGCCATTTCCGCGCAGGTCGATGACCATGCCGTCAATGCCGTCCGCTTCGAGTTCTTTGATCAGGCGTCGGACATCGCGTGTCGTGCTGACATAGTCTTTCTCGCCCTTGCTGCGTGCATCGTAGTCCTGGTAGAAGCTCGGCACCGTGATCACGCCGATCGGGCTCATCTTGCCGTTTCGCTCCACGTTGATCGATTTGCTGCTGGCAGCCTGCTCCTCGAGCTTGATTTTGTCCCGCACGAGATCGACGATCGTTTGTTCATCGCCGGGCATGGCATCGGCAGGCAGGATCTGCAGGCGCACGATCGTGCCGCTGGGCCCCCTGATGAGTTGTACGACGTCGTCGAGCGGCCAGCCGATGACATCGACCAGTTCACCGGTGTCACCCTGACCCACAGCGGTTATGCGGTCATTCGCCGAAAGTCGACCGTCGATTGATGCCGGCCCGCCGGCGATGACGTTGAGTATCGCCACGAGGTCGTCGTCGAGTTGCAATGATGCGCCGATCCCCTGGTAAGAGAGGCTCATCTGTATCTTGTATTCTTCCGATTGGCGCGGTGACAGGTAGCTCGAATGAGGGTCGAGCGTGCGCGCGAAAGAGTTCAGGAAGGTCTCGACGACGTCATCGCTGTCGAGTTGATTGATGCGCTTGAGTACTCGCGCATAGCGTTTCTGCAGCGTCTCGACCGTGTCGTCCCATTCCTTTTCGGCAAGCGTCAGGCTCAATGCATCGTTGGTGACTCGTTGGCGCCACAGATGTTGCATGTTTTCTGCGGTGGCGACCCACGGCTCATCCTTGCGGTCGAAAACGTAGACCTCATCGGTGGTGAAATCGAAAGGTTCATCGAGCAGGTTTATCGCATAGTCGAGATTCTGCTGTGCCCGCAACCGGTAGAGTCGGAAAATATCGAAAACCGGCGTGAAGTCGCCCGAACGCAGGACATCGTCGAGAGAATTGCGGTAACGATTGAAATACGTGATGTCTGAATTACGAAAGTAATGCTTGTTCGCGTCCAGCGCTTCCAGGTAATTGTCGAGAATAATCGTCGACAAATCGTCGTCGACCGTGATCTTCGAATAATGGGCACGCTCGACGAATCGCGTGATCATTCGCGAGACCTGCCGATGCCGCTGATTCGATTCCAGAATCGACGGTACCGCGCCGGAATCGGCGGCGAATCCGGGGTTGCCGATGCTCGCAACGAGCATGACCATCACGGCAGCGATGATGGTGATACGGATCCCGTGCTGTATTTGTGCGCTATGGACCATGAAAATAGACTTGTCCTTCAACATTCATTACGCTTCCCGGCTCTTTGGTTCAGCCGTTCCGCCCAAGGCTAGAACGGCTGGGCGATTCAAGCAAGGTCCTGTACCGCAATTCGTCTGCGGTGCTGGAGATTCCGATTATGAAGCCTTTCACGGCGGTTCTGGGGATCCTCCTCGGCAGTCTGGTGTCGATTACGGTCAGTCTCGGCGGCGTCCTGCTCGTTTTCTGGATTCTCCGGGCCGAGAGTCCCCGGTATGGCGCCGAAATGCCGGAATTGCTGCGCAGCACCGGGATTTTCTTCGTCCTTGCGGCGCTGGCGGCCGGCGGCTTCGTCGGCATGCTCAGAAAGGCGCGCTGGCGCCTCGCGTGCCTCGGTCTGCTGTGGGCGGGCCTGATCGGTACTGGCTGGTATTACTGGCCGGCCTGAGCCCCGGTGCCCCGTTGCTACGGGCATGCAGCGCTTTCACTGTGTCGATATTTCGCCGTTTTCCGCGGATCGGATGCGCGCTCGTTCGCGCCTGGCGCCAGCAGTTCCACGGCGCGCGGCCCACAGCGCCAGCCACCAGATGATCGCCAGGCCGATCGGCATCAGCACGATGATCAGCGCCGTGCGGTCGGCACGCCAGGCTGCACCCAGTATCGTCCCGAGGTAGCCGGCAAAGCCGCCTTCGCCTTCATAAGGTCCGACGACGCCGGTACCGACAAAATACGCCAAAGCCGGCACCAGCAGTGCGCCGGTCACCAGCAGCGCCAGCACGGTCAGCATGCGCCTGCGCCAGGGGTGGCTCATGGCGCAGGTCGGCAGTTTGCCGCAGGTGGCGTGACCCGGCCGGGGATGCTGCATGCGCGGCGGGCGGCGGCCAGGCGGTGAGTAACCCGGCAACGGGAGAACGGCGAGGTCAGGCTTGATGTCATCACGGTGGGTGGCCAGTCACGGAAGAAACCAACGCCGGGCCGCCGGTAGCCGACGGCCCGCGAAATGAGTACGGCTTTCGGGCCGCAATAGCGGATTATTCTCGCACGATCCCGGGGGCGTGAGAATCCTGGCGGGATGACGCGACCGGTTCCGGCTTTTCCAGCGGGGATTCCCCGGCGCTCCGTCGACGACGGAGTTTGTGCCGCAAGGCGAGGAGGTAGACGCCGAAATGCATCGTCGCCAACCCGAACACGATCGCCCACGGCACGATCCAGGCCCATCCGGGATGGTATAACGCCGCTGCCAGGGCGATGGTTCCCGCGCAGATATAGATTACCGGCAGCGCCTCGTAGATGGCGCGCGGCAGCCAGACTCGTCTGAGCAGCAGGTGCGCAACGCGTGCGCCGATCGTACTGCGATCCGCCTGTGGCAGCCGTCCATTTGCACCGAAATTTTCCATCGTCGACCCTCGCGCCTACTGTCCGCGGTTGCGCGAGATTTGTCTGTGAGGCCGCTCACAACGATGCGGTCCGAATCGGCTGAAGCCACTGTCATGACTGGGATTTTGTCAACTGACACGGGGTATCAGCGGCGCGGGAACCCGGGTATCCGGTCGTTGTTCAGGGCCGCGAGCGCCTGGCCGCCGATCAGTGTCGATGCGCGATCGCGCAGCACCGAGAGGTTGACGCTCCGGTCGGCGGTCATCAGCAATCGAATCAGATCGAAGATGTCCGCCTGCCCGTTGGTTCGTGTGCGCAGTTCTTCATCGACATCGCGGAAGATCGTAACCGCCCTGGCCCGTATGGTGCCGTTTGCCGAAGTCGATACCATCGTGGGCACGGACTGGCCGCGTTGCCGAAATTTTTTGATCGAATCGAGAAACCGTTGCTCGGAAATCGACCCGCTCCGACGCAGGATTTCGAGTGCCGCATATTCGGCAATGCCTTCGTCGATCCAGTCGAAATTCTCGGCGCTCCGAATCGGCAGCAGTACGTGCATCATTTCGTGCAGCAACGTGCTGGTCGCGTTTTCACTGATCAGCGGTCGGTCGGCGTGAATGAAAATTGAATCGGGGGCGGAGAGGCCACCGCGCCACATGGGTTCGCCGGCGGATACGACGCTGATCCGGGCCGGCTGCTTTTCGATTTCGGCGGTCAGCACCGGCAGCGTCCAGCGCAGCAGCGCCAGCATCGCGATACGTTCGATGTCGGTGCCGACGGGCGCGGCGATAGAAACCTCGATTCCCGCGATTATGTCGCGACGGACACCGAGTCGACCCGCGATGATCCAACCGACCGGCCGGTCAAAGTGCCGGTCGGGGTTATCGATCAGCATTGCGCCGTTGGGTCCGTCGATGAACGGCGTGACGACCGACCAACCGGCCGGCAGCCGGGCCTGCAGTTCGCTGGCCGCGGTTGCGCCGGCACGGTGCTTGATCGCGGCCGGAGGAAAGACATCGTCACCGCGAAAGAGTGCCCAGTCTTTCGTCACCAGTGCGTCGAAGCGGCCTGTCGAGCGCTCGTGACTGAGTTTGACGCGGTAGTTGATGCGCCCGCCGGAAGCCGGCGGGCGCCAGGTCACGATATCGCCGTTGCGGAAGATCCGGCCGTCGCCGGAGAAGTTTCGGTACACGGCAGCCGGCGCCCGGAAACGCACCTGGTGCAGCAGGCTGGTCGGCTGTTCGACCGTCAGGCTCGCGACGGCAGTGTCCTCGCCCCCGGTCAGGTCGACCTCGAATACCAGGCGGTAGTGCAGCGCATCCGCGGCTTGTGCCGCCGTGCCCGCGGCGACCGGGACGGCGATCAGGGTCGCGATCAGGGCGGCGCGCAGTGCAATCAGCGGATGCGTGCGAGCGCGCCGGTGCGGCGACGGTGCGGGCACCGGGCTACCGCAGCCGCATCAAAGCGGCCCTTCGTTGACGATAAACGATCGCAATTCGGTGGCGAGGCCTTTGCAGGCTGCAGCCCTGGTCCGGGCGATCAGCGGCACCGGTATGATGAGCGCCGGTATCACCGACGTACCGTGGACATCGGCGCTGACGGCGCCGACAGACTTGCCGTCCTGCACGTCCCAGACCGAGGCTTCGTACGACGAATCATCTTCCCACCACGCCAGTCCGAAACATCCGCCGCCGCCGGGCCCGACCGCGCACGACATGCTGCCGCCGCTGCCCGATTGCTCAGTATCGCCGCTCAGCCAGATGATGTAACGGACGCCGCTTTCTTCCAGGCGGGCCGTCAGCCCCGGGCGTTCGAACAGGGTGGGTAAAGCCTCCGGCCCGCGCGGCATCGTGCGCGGTTCGAACCACGGGAACATGATGTCGACAAATTCATCGTCGGGATAGACGTTCAGGCCTTTGCGGCCCTTTTGCAATGTGTCACTGACACAATCGACGAATTCATCTTCGGTTTCGTTGCCCGCGTGATAACTCGCTTCGAGGATGACGACGCTCTCGCCGCTGAGGATGCCGGTCGATGCGTGTTTGGATTCCTCGACGCGCGTGGTCATGCATCCGGACAGGACGCCGGCCACGGCCACGGCCGGCAGGATTCTCAACAGGTATATCGATATCGGGTGTTGCATCATGAGTCGCCGTCGTCGAGGAGGGCCTCCCTGATCTTCTGTTCTTCCGCAAAGCCGATGATGATGCTGGCCGCCGCGTCGCGCATCGCCCGGATGATGGCTTCTTCCATCGCGGCGCTGGCGCCGAACGTGCGGGCATCACTCTGTCCGTAGGCGCTAACGGGCCAGGTCGTAATCAGCGTGCCCGTCGGGTCATGTATATGCAGATTGTAGCGAATCCAGACCGCATATTGGTCAGATCGCGACTGGCGCGGCAGCGAGAATTCGAACGCCTCGATTTCCGGGGAAATCACGGCATCGAGCCCGAAAAATGCGGCGCCGTCGCCACCGGCATTCTCAACCACAGACGTTATGTCAAATAAGGCCGAAAAGATACCGTCGAACAGTTTCGTGTTGACGCCGCCGAGATCGAAATACCATTCGACATCATTCGGCAGGTCTTCGGTGTATTGGTAACCACGAAAAGCGTCCGAGTAATGTATCCCGATACGCAGCGGCAGCGCCGGAATCACCGCCTCGGGAAATTCGGCGTCGACGACGACGGATTGGCTGCAGCCGACGAGCAGCAGCGTTGCGATCATGGTCAGCGCCCGCAGTCGCGCCGCGGCGGCCGTCAGCGTTCGCAGCCGGCGCCGGAATCGGGGGTATCGTGTCGGCCGAACGAGGGTCATCGTCGTGTGTGTCAGTTGCGGTGCATGAACGTTGTTTACTGGCCTGCGCGCGTTGAGCGGTTCCGGCGGGTCTCAATAATGCGGGGGCTGCTCATCGCCTGGGTTCGCGTCCGATGTGGCGCCGGCCTGCTCCCTGAGTTGTTCGACGAGAAAGTTGCAGGTCGTTTCCAGATCGTCGAGTTTTTTCCGCAGCCGGAAAATTTCATCGCTCAGGCCATGGATCGAATGGTCCTGATGCGCGATCCTGGATTCCAGTTCGATCAGCCGATCTTCTTGTTGCATGACGGGTCCGCCGGTAGTCTCGTTGTCTGATTTCGGCTATCTTCCCCCAATTCCAGCCGTGTCGATAGCCCGGACGGCCCGCCAACGGGTGCCGCCAGGGTCGGTTTTCGCGGCGAGACAGCCTTTTTTATCGGAGATTGACCAACATGACTCATCAACAGTGGGATTCGGCGCCGGAAATGCAGATCGATGCGACCCAATCCTGTCGGGTCTCGATCGAAACGAATCGCGGCACGATCGAACTGGAGCTGTATCCGCAGCACGCGCCGCAGACCGTTAACAATTTTGTCTTCCTGGCCGGGGAGGGCTTTTACGACGGCGTGTCGTTCCATCGCGTCATCCCGGATTTCATGGTCCAGGGCGGCGATCCGACGGGTTCGGGTTCCGGTGGTCCGGGCTATCGGTTCGTCTGTGAGACCGCCGATAATCCGTTGGTCCATGAACGCGGCGTGCTTTCGATGGCCAATGCGGGTCCGAACACGAACGGCAGTCAGTTTTTCATCACGCACGTGCCCTGTCCGCATCTCGATGGCCGGCATACGGTTTTCGGCAAGGTGACGTCGGGCCTCGAGGTCGTCGATGCGATCGAGCAGGGCGACACGATGGTGCGCGTGACCGTCGGCTAGACGATCGGCTGCGGGCCGCCCGGATCAGACGGTCGGGTTTGGCCAGGCCATTTATGTTGCGTGCGAGGTCGTTGACCAAAGCGTTCGGCGCCCGCTGCGGGCACGGCGCCGCAGCTGCCGGACGGTGCATCGTGGTCAGGGCGCAGGTGGTTAGAAGGCGCCCACGCCGGTCAGTTCCTTGCCGACGATCAGCTTGTGAATGGTTTCCGTTCCCTCGTACGTGATAACGCTTTCCAGATTCAGCATATGGCGAATCGGTGTGTACTCCGCGCTGATGCCGCTGCCGCCGAGCATGTCGCGGCAATCGCGGGCGATGTCCAGCGCCATGCGGACGTTATTCCACTTGGCGACGGAGACCTGCGTCGGATGCAGGCGGCCCTCGTCCTTGAGGCGGCCGAGCCGCAGGGACAGCAGCTGGGCCGTGGTGATGCGACGCGCCATGTCGGCGAGGCGTTCCTGGATCGATTGCGTATGCGACAGGGGCCGGCCGAACAGCACCCGGGACTCCGTGTAGGCCAGTAACTCCTTCAGGCAGGCCTGGGCGGCACCGATTGGCCCCCAGGTGATGCCGTAGCGGGCCTGGTTCAGACAGCTCAGCGGTCCTTTCATGCCCGTGACACCGGGCAGGATGTGGTCCGCCGGAATACGCACGTTATCCAGGAACAGTGAGGACGTCACCGACGCGCGCAGGGACATCTTGTTCTCGATCTTGTGGGCGGCAAACCCGGGCGTACCGGTCTCGACGAGAAATCCGCGCACGCCTTCGTCGGTCTGGGCCCAGACCAGCGCGACATCGGCGATGTTGCCGTTGGTAATCCACATCTTGGCGCCGTTCAGTATCCAGTCCGAACCGTCACGCTTCGCGTGCGTCTTCATGTTGGACGGATCCGATCCGCCCTGGGGTTCGGTCAGGCCGAAACAGCCGATCGCTTCGCCGCGTGCCATCGCCGGCAACCAGCGCTGTTTCTGTTCCTCGGAACCGAAGGCATGGATCGGATACATGACCAGGCTGCTCTGCACCGAGACGAAGCTCCGCAGCGCGCTGTCGCCGCGCTCGAGTTCCTGGCAGGCGAGGCCGTAGCAGACGTTGTTCAGTCCGGCGCAGTCATAACCTTCCAGCGTGCAGCCAAACAGTCCCAGTTCGGCAATCTGCGGCACGAGTTCGGCGGGCATACGGTGCTGCTCGAAACACTCTCGGATGATGGGCAATACCTGTTCGTCGACGAACCGGCCCACGGTGTCCTGCACCAGGATTTCTTCTTCACTGAGCATGGACCGGGTTTCGAAAAGGTCCAGCGGATCGAGCGCTCTCATGGGTTCTCCTGACGTTCCGGGAACGGATATTGGACGGTTGAGCCGGGTTGGCCGATACCTATAGCAGATTCATCGGCGCCGACGGTAGGCAGAAAACGCATGTCGGGCGGCCGAATGGACGTGCGGTTACGGCGCCCGCGCACGCAGCCCGGCGCGGCTAGCCGCTGCGTACGCTGACCCGGCGGTCCCGGTTCGGCTCCTGCAGCCGATCGAACACGCGGCTCGGCGAATGATGCGAGTCGTCGATGATGATGCCCTCGGCAAACAGCGCGTCCTGCAGCGCGGCGGCGATCGTATGCAGCGGCCCACCGCCACCTTCACCCATGCCCTTGGCGCCGTTGTAAGAAAACGGCGACGGGGTTTCGATGTTGCCGTACTGCACATCGGGTATGTTCATCGACGTAATAGGGCAGTAGTCGCTGAACGTCGACGTCAGCAGATTGCCGATTTCATCGTAATTAAAGCTCTCCATCAGCGCCGCGCCGATGCCGTGGTTCGTCGCGCCATGGACCTGTCCGGCGGCAATCTTCGGGTTGATCACCTTGCCGCAGTCATCGACGGCCGAGTAGGCGAGGATTTTCGGGCGGCCGGTTTCACGATCCACCTCGATCACGGCGATATGCAGCTGGGCCGCATAGGTCAGCGTCAGATTGCCGAACTTTCGCTCGGTGTCCGGCACCTTGAACGGCGGCCGGTACACATGCCGTACGTTGAGCGTCACATCGGCCAGTGATTCGGGCAGCATCGCGTTGTTGTTGTTAACGAGGTTGCTCAGGAACCAGTAATTGATGGCCCGGTCCGTGCCCTTGATGCGCAGTTCCGGTCCTTCCTCGCCGGTACAAAAGTCCAGGTCTTCTTCCGCCGCTTCCAGCATGAACGCCGCGAGGCGTCGCATCTCGGCCTTGAGTTTCTGGCAGGCGCCGTGCACGGCCGAGAGGCCGGTAACCGCGAACTGGCTCGCATAGGTGCCGGAATGGCCGACGAAGGTGTTCCAGGCCGTGTCAAATCCCGGCCGTACATAGACACTGTCGGGCGAAATATTCAGTTCATCGGCGACGACCTGCGAGGCCGCCGTCTCGTGGCCCTGTCCGGATGGCCCGGTACCGAGGCAGACGACGATCTGGCCCTCCAGGTCGAGTTTCATCGTCGCGACCTCCGAGTTGCCCGAGAACGGCAGGTCCGGATTCATGATCTGCGCCTGGCCGAAATTATTGGTGCCCGAGTCCAGTGTCGTGCCGATGCCGATGCCGAGCAGGCGGCCGTCGGCGCGTGCTTCGGCCTGTTTTTTCTGCCAGTCGTCCCAGCCGATCAGGGCTTTGGCCTTGTCGAGCATGGCCGGGTAATTGCCGGAATCGTAGATGCACCCGTTCGGCGTTTCGTACGGAAACTCCCGGATATAATTGCGCAACCGCATCTCGTCGGCCGGGATACCGAGTTCGTGCGCGCAAATGTCCAGTACCCGTTCCATGAACCACAGGTGCTGCATCCGCGAGTAGCCGCGATTGGGCACGACCGGGCATTTGTTCGTCACGGCCTGCGTGAAATCGATGCGCAGGTTCCGAATCCCGTACGTCGCCGGCGTGACCTGTGACCAGATCACGCAGCCCAGAGGCTCGTAACGCGTGTAGGCGCCGCAGTCATCCAGATGCCGGGAGCGAATCGCCGTCAGGACGCCGTTTGCGTCCAGCGCCACCTCGGTGTCGAGAAAGGTGCGCTCGTTGCCGTGCCCGCTGGCCAGCAGGTGTTCGGTGCGGATTTCCGACCACTTGACGCGCTGACCGCCGGCCTTGCGGGACGCCAGCGCGGCCAGCGCCATATAGACGTAGTTCCAGATCTTGTTGCCGAAACTACCGCCCACGTCATAGGTACGAATGTGCAGCTGGTCGGTGCGCAGTCGCAGCCCGGGCGCCAGAAGTTGCTGGGCAAAACCCGGAAATGAGTTATTGCACAAAAACTCCACGGTCCCCTGCCGCGTCCACTCGGCGACGCAGGCGTTGTTCTCGAGCGGCGTACTCGAATAGCGGTGAAAGTGCAGGCGATCGATGCGCACGACGTGCGCCGCCTCGGCGAAGGCCTTATCCACATCGCCGTAGTCGAAGACGCCGTGCCAGACGCGATTGGTGCCGGCGGCGTCATGCAGGACCGTGTCGTCTTGCAGCGACTGCTCCACATCCATGACCGAATCGAGCATTTCGTAGTCGACTTCGATCAGCAGGCCCGCGTCCATCGCAATGGCGGCCGATGTTGCGGCGACAGCCGCGACCGGCTCGCCCTGGTACACGACCTTGTCGACCGCCATCGGCAGGTCGCGGATGTTCGCCGCCGGCCCCGGGGCCAGTTGCATATACGGGTCGCAGAGTTCCGCGACCTCGCGGCCGGTCAGCGTGCAGGCGACGCCGGGCAGCGCTTCGGCGGCGCTGACGTCGACATCGAGGATGCGCGCGTGAGCGTAGGGGGAACGCAGGATGTACAGGTGCAGCATGCCCGGCGCCAGCTCATCGTCGGTGAACAGGCCCCGGCCGCGGATCAGGCGGTCATCCTCTTTACGGCGCAGCGATTTGCCGACCCAGGTCATGATATCCCCTTGTACTGGCGCCGGACGCGTGACTCAGCTGGCCGCACTTTCCTGTCCCCCGGGAGTCAGCGCGCCCTGGAGCGCGTCGATGAGCCGCTGGATATCCTTCTTGGCGATCGGCCGGATCAGTCCGCCGGCCAGCGACACGAGCTTGCCGAACATATCCAGTTCGCCTTCCCATTCCACCGTGGTGCCGCCATCAGGTGCGTCGACGAGGTTGAAAGCCGTGGCCAGGTTGAAGGCGCTGCCCATGATTTTGCCCTTGCCGCTGTAGGCGGCCCGCGTCGGCGGAACTTCCTCTTCCAGCACCAGCGCAATGGTTGCCGTGCCCCTGATCTTGCCGACCCCGACCTTGACCTTGACGATTGCCGTCTTGTCGTCCTCCATCTCGAGGCTCTTGTAGGTCGGCAGCAGCGGCGCGAACTTTTCCGGGTCGGCCAGCATCGCGTAGGCTTCCTCCCGCGACACCGGTACCGCAAAACTGCCGTCAAATTTGATGCCCATGGTCTGCGCCCTCCCGCATCTCTTCCGCCGCGGCCTCGACCGCTTTGAAAATATTGTGATAGCCCGTGCACCGACACAGGTTGCCGGCGATGCCCTTGCGAATCTCTTTGCGCCCGGGCGATGGGTTGTCGGCCAGCAGCGCGACCGATGACATCAGCATGCCCGGCGTGCAGTAGCCGCATTGCAGGCCATGGTGTTCCGCAAACGCCTCTTGCAGCGGGTGCAGTTTGCCGTCCTGTTCAAGCCCCTCGACCGTGAGTATTTCGCACTGATCCGCCTGGGCGGCCAGCACCGTGCAGGACTTGACCGGCTCGCCGTTCAGCAGGACGGTGCAGGCGCCGCAGTAGGTCGTGTCACAGCCGATGTGCGTGCCGGTCAGGCGCAGTTCATCGCGAATGAACTGCACCAGCAACATCCGTGGTTCGACATCGCGCCGCTGTCGCTGCCCATTGATCGTGACTTCAACGCTAACTTTTTCAATAATTTCAATAGTATTCATGACTATGCTCGACTGATTCTCCGTTACAGCGACGGATGGCGATGCCGACGGCCCGCCGGACGAGGACCCGCAGCATGGCTCGCTTGAAGGCCGGCGAACCCCGCTGGTCGTCGACCGGGTCGCTGGCCGCGACGGCCGCTTCTGCGGCTCGTTCGATCGTCGTTTCGTTCAGCGCTTGGCCGCGCAGTTCCGCCTCGGCGGCGGTTGCATGGATCGGCGTGAGCCCGGCCGAGCCGAGGGCTATGCGCACGTCCGCGCAGGTGTCGGCGTCTTCGGCCAGCGTCAGTTGCACGCCCGCCGAGGCGGTCGGATAGGCCGGCGCACAGCGTTTGAAGCCCACGTAAGCGCCGGCGCTGCGGGCCGGCGGCAGCGCAAAGCGGATACCGGTCACGAGTTCGCCTTCCTGTAACGCCGTGGCGTAGAGATCTTCGACGAAATCCCCGATGCCGATGGTCCGTTCACCGTCGGGTCCCTGGCACAGCACCTCCGCGTCCAGCGTGTGCAGCAGCGCCGGCCAGTCGCAGCTCGGATCGCCGGCCGCCAGCGAGCCGCCGATGGTGCCGCGGCTGCGCACCTGTCGGTCGGCGATGCCGTTGGCGCAGTCATGAACGATCGGAATGAGGCGGGCGAGTGGCGAAGCCGCAATGCGGCCATGGGTGGCCAGCGCGCCGATCCGCACCTGGTGGTCGTCATGTTCGATCGATGAGAGGTTCGGGATGCGGGCGATGTCAACGAGGTCGGTCGGTTCGTCGAAGCGCAGCTTCATCCAGACCAGCAGCGTCTGGCCGCCCGCCAGCGGACGGGCGCCGTCGCCGAGTTCGGCTAACAAAGAAATGGCTTCGTCTGCAGAGCCGGCCCGATGGTAGCGAAACGGTGCGGGGTACATGGTTGTTTCTGAATCCGTTGACTCACCGTCGAAGCGAAACCGCTGCGACGATAGCATAAAGAATCTGGCCTCTCACCAAACATGGATTAAAACCGCAGGCCGCTCAATCCCTTTGCCGAAAAAGCAATGCAGTATGCTCGAAAGGCCATCTAGCCGACCGTGAGCCGGTAGTCCTGTGTTCGCAAACGAGATAGGATCGAATGCATGCCGGGACAGGCGCATGCCGCCCGGCCGCTGTGGGCGGGAAGGTCATCCACCAGGAAACCTGTCCTTGCGACCTTCAGGTTTTTGGTTATGCAGTCGTGCCGGCAGCGTGCGGCAGGCTCCGGTCGGTCCGGTTTGGCCTCGATGCGGCGCCGGACCAGATCAGCCGTCGTCTGCGCGATCACCGTCGTCAGGGTTGCACCATCGAGGCGAGTAGTGGCGGTCAAGTTCAGCATCAGCATGCAAGGCAGTTACCCGCTGCGGGACTACATCCCGATGGCGCGGAAGATCGAGTCTTATGGCTTCGATTCCATCAATGTCTACGATGACCTGATGTTCAAGCCGACGTGGCCGATCGTGACGCTGATCGGCGAACATACCGAACGCATCGAGGTCGGGCCGGGCATCGTGACGCCACAAATCGTCCACCCGGCCTACCACGCGGGAAACCTCGCCGAACTGGATGAACTCACGGGCGGTCGTGCTGTGCTGGGCATTGCGCGCGGTGCGTTCATGGAGTTTCTCGGCATCGAGAAACAGAATAAGCCCATCACGATGGTCCGCGAGTCGATCGAGTTGATTCGTCACCTGTTGCGCGGGGAACGCGCGCCGTTTGACGGCGAGGTTTTTTCGGCAACCGAAGAACTGTTCTTTCGCTTCAAACCGCATCGTCCGGATATACCGATATTCATCGGCACCTGGGGGCCGAAGATGTGTCAGCTGGCCGGAGAACTGGCCAGGGAAACCAAGTCCGACGGCCTGTGGGACCCGAACTACGTGCCGATCATTCGCGAGAATATTGATATCGGCGCCCGACGCGCCGGGCGTGATCCTGCCGACATCGGGATCTGTGCCGGACCGCTGTGCTCGATTTCCGCCGACCGGGAAGCTGCCGTCGCGGCCGCGCGACGGGTGCTGGCCGTATATCTGCCTTATCTGCATCCGATGACCGAAGTGGCCGGTATCCCGGCGGATGAGATCGCACGGGTACGACGGGCGGCGGCGGCCGGCGACTTCGAGGAGGGTGCGCGCAACGTATCCGATCTCGCGGTCAGCAGGCATTCGGTGACCGGAACGCCGGACGATGTCATTCCGCAGATCGAGGCCATGGTGGCGGCCGGCGTCACGCATGTCGCGTTCGGACATCCGCTCGGCCCGGATTTTAACGAGGCGCTGGATCTGATCGGAACCCGGATCCTGCCGCATTTCAAAAGCTCTTCGAGATAAGGAATCCATCCGTGACACTGCCAGATCTCAGTGATTACTTTGTACCGACACAGGAAAGCGAGCTGATCGATTTGCTCGGGCGGTTCGGCGAACGGGCGATGATCGTGGCCGGCGGCACCTTCGTGCACGGCCTCGAGGCCCGGGGTTTGCTGTCGGAGGTCGAGGCGTTGATCGATATCGGGCGCCTCGGGCTCGGCGGTATCTCTCAGGATGCGGCGGGCGTAACGCTGGGCGCAACGACGACGCTCGCCGAATTGCGGCGGGCCGATTTCGTGCAGACGGACCCGGCCTTCGGCGCGCTCCAGGATGCGCTCGATTATCCGCCCGTGCAGATCCGCAACGTCGGCACGGTGGGCGGGTGTCTGGCGGCATCGGCGCCGCTGTACGATGTGCCCGCCGCGCTGTTCGCGCTCGACGGCACGGCCTGCGTCAGAGGCGCCGGCGGCGCGCGGGACATCCCTCTGAACGAGTTTTTCGTCGGCCTGTTCGAGAATGCGTTGCGAACGGATGAATTCATCGCGGCGGTGACGCTGCCGAAACCGGCGGCCCGCACCGCCAGCGCGTTCCTGAAGCTGGAGACCAACGCGAATGATCTGGCGATCATCAATGTTGCGGTCCGTATTACGCTCGGCGAAAACGGCCGCTGCGCCGATTCCCGCGTCGTCATCGGCGGCGGCGTCGGCGAGTGTTACGTCCGGGCGGGCAGCGCGGAAGCCGCGCTCGAAGGCGGCAAAGCGGGCGGCGAACTGTTCGCGACCGCGGCCGCGGCGGTCGCGCACGATATCGAGCCGGTGACCGACCAGCGCGGTTCTGAAGCTTACCGCCGGCACATGGCGATCGTATATACGCGCAGGGCGCTGGAACGCGCGCTCGGCCGCATGGTGACTGGAGGAACGAACGGATGAAGAAGCTGGTTCAGCTCAACGTCAACGGCGATACGCACGAACTCGCCGTCAACCCCGATGAAACTCTGCTCGGGGTGTTGCGCAATCATCTCGATCTCATCGGGCCGAAGCGGGGTTGCGACTCGGGCGGTTGCGGCTGCTGCACGGTGCACGTCGACGGCAAAGCCGTCTATTCCTGCATGATGTATGCGGTGTCGGCGCAGGACAAGAACGTCGTGACCATCGAGGGTCTCGGCCAGAATAACGACCAGGGAAATGGCAACGGTCGCGAACTGGATCCCCTCCAGCAGGCGTTCATCGATGCCGGCGCCGTCCAGTGCGGCTATTGCACCTGCGGCGTGATCATGGCCGCAAAGGAACTGTTGGATACGGTGAAGAATCCCGACGAGGATGAGATCCGGCATGCGATCGCCGGCAACCTGTGTCGCTGCACCGGCTATCAGAAAATCGTCGACGCGATCAAGCTGGCCGCGGCGGCAGTGTGACGGCATCGGCTTCCGGAGACTCGAACATGACCCTGAGTATTATCGGCAAGAGCGTTCCGCGGCCCGATGCGCGGGACAAGGTGACGGGCGGCAAGGGCTACCCGGTCAACGTCCGGCTGCCCGGCATGTTGCATGCAAAGATGCTGCGCAGTCCGTACCCGCACGCGCGGATCCTGCGCATCGACACCCGCGCGGCAGAGCAGTTGCCCGGCGTCAAGGCGGTGCTGACGCCCGCTGATTGCCCGCAACGCAAGTACACGACCGTCTATTTCGTACCCACCGATGCGGCCAGCATGGTGCGCGACATGCTGGTCATGAGCGACACGGTGCGCTACGCCGGCCAGCCCGTTGCGGCGGTGGCGGCTACCTCGATAGAGATCGCCGAGCAGGCGCTGGAACTGATCGAGGTGGAATACGAGGAACTGCCGTTCGTGTTCGACCCGGAAGAGGCCATGCAACCAGGCGCGCCGCAGCTGCACGAGCACGCCGAGCACAATATCGCGGTCAATCCGGTCATGGAATTTGGTGACCTGGAAGCGGGGTTTGCTGCGGCGGACCATGTTTTCGAGGGGGTCTACGAGACGCAGCGCGTGCATACCTGTTACATGGAGCCGCGCGTCTGTGTTGTGGATGCCGATGGCAACGGTAATTTTGTCGTGCATTCGTCGATGCAGCACCTGTTCGGCCTGCGGGAAAAACTGGCCTACGTGCTGGGCATCCCGGAAAGCCGGGTTCGTGTCATCAAGCCGCCCTATATCGGCGGCGGATTCGGCGGCAAACTCGATATCGGCTATATCGAGCCGATCGCCGCGTTGCTCAGTGTGCGCGCGAATCGCCCGGTCAGGATCGAACAGACGCGTTACGAGGATTTCATCTCGACCGCGCGACATCCGATCAAGGTCTATCTGAAGACCGGGATCACGAAGGATGGAGTATTCACGGCGCGCTATGCCAAGAGCATCCTGGATACCGGCGCCCATGCCACGCACGGGGCAGAGGTCATCAACGTGCACGGCGCCTTCGGCTTTCTGCTGACGTATCGTTGCGAACACCGGAAATGGGAAGGCTACTCGGTCTACACGAATAACATGGTCGGCGGCGGCTATCGCGGCTACGGTTCGCCGCAGGCGTGTTTTGCCGTGGAATCCCAGATCGACGAGATCTGTGACGAACTGAATCTGGACCCCATCGAGTTCCGCAGGAAAAACGCGCATCAGCCCGGTGATCCGCATCCGTTCGTGCAGGGCATGCATCTGGACACCTATGCCTTCGACGAGTGCCTGACCCGCGGCGCCGAGCGGATCGGCTATGCGCAGCGCACGCCGGCCAATACGGATGCGGGACACATCAAGCGCGGCGTGGGTTTTGCGTGTCAGCCGCTGTGGGTCAGCGGCTGTCTCGGGTTCCCCGATATCTACGAGCACTCCGGGGCGATCATCAAGTTGAACGTGGACGGCACCGCGGATCTGAGTACCGCCGCGATGGACCTGGGCTCCGGCCAGATTACGACGCTGTGCCAGATCGCCGCCGAAGCGCTCGGGCTGCCGATGGAGGCCGTGCGCATCACCGAGACCGCGGACACCACGACGGTGCCGTTCGATGCGCCGAGCCATGCGAGTCGCGTGACCTATTCGGCCGGCAACGCCGTGCTGGCCGCGGCCAATGTCGCCAAGGAACGGATGCTGAAGGTGGCCGGCATCATGCTGGAGGCCGATGCGGGTGACCTCGAGGCGCGCGACGGCCGAATCACGGTCAAGGGTTCGCCGGATATCTCGATCGCCATCGCCGACGTCGTCCGGCGTGCCGAGTCGCCGTTTATCCAGGTGACCGAAGATGGACCGGGGCCGACGACCGTCGAAGAGAAAGGCACCATCATCGGCTTGTCGAGCACCGCGCCGGCCGGCAATCCGTCGCCCGCGTCGGTCGGCTTTGTCGAAGTCACGGTGGACACCGAAACCGGTGAGGTTCGCGTCGAGCGCGCCGTCTATGCCCATGACCTGGGCAAGGTCATCAACCCCAACGGTGCCGAGGGTCAGGTCGAGGGTGGTTTCCAGCAGGCGATCGGTTATGCATTGATGGAAAACCTGCAGTTCGATGAGAATTCCGGCGCCTGCCTGACCGGGGACTTCCTTGATTACAAGATGCCGACGGCCGTGGAGATGCCGCGCAGTATCGAGAGCATCTTTATCGAATCAAACGAACCGACCGGTCCGTACGGCGCGAAATCCCTGTCCGAACCCTGCATCACGGTGCCGGCCCCGGCGATTGCCAATGCGATTTTTAACGCGACGGGCGTGCGCATTCGTGACCTGCCGATTACGCCGGAAAAGATCCTTGTTGCGCTCGGCAAACTGCCGTCGGAATGATCTAATAAACGTTTCGGCAAGGTGCCAGTGATTATGCGGCGATTGGGTTATTTCGTTCGCGGCCGGCGACGCTCAGGCGTGCAACGCGGATTGTGAACAGGGCGGATCTGACAGATATCGATCGGGTCACCGAGGCGCTGGCGGAGCGGCGCTATATCGCCGATCGTGCGCTGGCGACGGCCGTGTATCTCGCGATTTGTCTCGAGAAACCGATATTCCTCGAGGGTGAGGCCGGCGTCGGCAAGACCGAACTGGCCAAGGTGCTGGCCGACATCCTCGACACCGAACTGATTCGGCTCCAGTGTTACGAGGGTCTGGATACGCAGACCGCACTCTACGAGTGGGACTATCCGCGGCAGATGCTCGAGGTGCGGCTGCAGGAAGCGCGCGGCGTCGAGAAATCGAACATCGGCGCCGATATTTTTTCCGAGGCGTTCCTGTTGCAGCGTCCGTTGTTGCGTGCCATACGGGCGGAGGGTCCGGTGGCGCCGGTGCTGCTGATCGATGAGGTGGACCGTTCCGATGAGGAATTCGAGGCGTTTCTGCTCGAGGTCCTGTCGGATTTTCAGGTCACTGTGCCGGAGATCGGTACGCTGCAGGCGCGGCGCAAGCCCCTGGTCGTGCTGACGTCAAACCGGACGCGGGAACTGCACGATGCGCTCAAGCGCCGGTGCCTGTATCACTGGATCGATTACCCGGATGCCGCCAAGGAGGCCGCGATCGTGCGGGCGCGGGTTGCCGGCATCGATGCCGCATTCGCCGACCAACTCGCGCATTTCATGCGCTGCGTGCGTGGTGAGGACCTGTACAAACAACCCGGGATCGCCGAGACGATCGACTGGGCAGAGGCGCTGCTGGCGCTCGGCGCGACCGGACTGGATGCGGCGACGGTGGATGCGACGCTGGGCTGCATCTGCAAATACAAGAGTGACATGGATCGACTGCGGGCAGCCGGTCTCGGCACGCTGGCCGAAGCGGCCTTGCAGGCACAGGCAATCGCCGCCGAACCGACGCGGCGCTGACACGATGAACGGTATCGATGGTGTCGATTCGACGGCCATCGGGAACGATGCGCGCGCGGGCCTGTTGCCGCATGTGCTGGGTTTCATTCGGGCCCTGCGGACGGCCGGGGTCGCCGCCGATCCGGCGGGCGCCATTGATCTGTGTGCCGGCCTGACCCGGATCGACATGGCCAGGCCCGCTGATGTGCACGCAGCCGCGCGCACGATGCTCGTGACGCGTCATGCCGATCTGCGGATCTTTGACGAGGTGTTTCGGGCCTACTGGTACCGGCAGATCCGACCGCAACCGACGTGCGCGGGTGACGGCGATGACGGTGGCCCGGACCCGCGGGCCGCGCCGGGAACGGAACGCCGCGGCGACGAGCGCGGCGAAGGCCGGGAGCAGGCCGGCGGCTACAGTCCCGACGAACGCATCGCGCTGATGGATTTCGCGGCGCTGTCCGATGCCGAGGTCGAACAGGCCCGCCGACTGTTACAGACCTTCATCGCGGAGTTCGCCAGCCTGCGCAGCCGGCGGCATGTTGCCAGCCGCCGCGGGCGGATACCGGATTTTCGTCGCCTGATGCGCCGCACGGCGAGTCGCGGCGCGGACACGGCGGAATTGTTTTATCGGCGGCGCAAGATCCGCAAGCTGCGGCTCATGCTCCTGTGCGACGTATCCGGCTCGATGGCGCGGTACACGCGCTTTCTGCTCGAATTCATGTTTGCGTTGCGCAGCGCATTGCCGGCCACCGAGGTGGCGGTTTTTTCGACACGCCTGACGGTCATCACCGATGCACTGGCAAGCGGCACGGTCGCCGATGCGCTCCGGCAGGTCGCGAGTCGGGCCGGGGACTGGGGCGGCGGTACCGATATCGGCGGATGTCTGCGGTCGTTCAATGCCCGTTATGCGCGCGAGTTGCTGCATGCGGATTCGGTCGTCGTGATTCTCAGTGACGGCTGGGATCGGGGCGATGCGCGCCTGCTGAGCGATGAAATCGTCCATCTGCGCAGACGCGCCCGCCGCATCGTCTGGCTCAACCCGCTGCTGGGCAATCCCGAGTACGAACCGCTGACGCGCGGCATGCGCACGGCCTTGCCGCACCTGGATTATTTCCTGCCCGCGCATAACCTGGAAAGCCTTTCCCGGGTCGCGAGGACCCTGCAGGCGATCTGGCATTAAAGTGGCAGACGGTAAGCGTTCCATACATTTTCGGCACCATGCATGGCATTTTTGCCGGTTTGTGCCTAATCGCTATTGACCCCTATTCGGGGGCATGGCACATAGAAGCATGGCATCGAAATGGCGCGCCCGGAGAGCGGACAAGTCCTCCGTTGACGCGGTTTTTCAGGTGCCCCGCACCGGTCGGGGTCATTAATCGGGACCGGTGCGATTAGCCATCAGGGGGGCGTCATGGGAATTCGCGGCGGGGTTGCGCGCATCGTTGCGGCGTTGGCCGTAATGGGGCTGTGTGCATGCGAAGCGCCGCTGGTGCTCGATCACGTCCGGGCGCAGCAAGCGAACCCGACACAACGATCGGATCTGTTTCAGGCCGCCGCCGGCAACGACCGGGCGATCGTCGTGGTCGGCAATCGCGGTACCCTCGTTTCGTCGCTGGACGACGGCGGAACGTGGCAGCGTCAGACGCTCGAAGAGCAACCTTTTCTGCTGGATGTCGCGGCGTGCCCCGACGGCAGCTTCGTCGCACTCGCTTACGAGAACTACATCTATATTGGCGATGCAGAGGCCGGGAACTGGCGGCGCGTCGCCATCGATTCAGAGGAGGTTCCGCAGGCGTTGACCTGCGACCCGCAGGGACGCATCTGGGTCGTCGGCAGTTTCAGTTCTATCCTGAGCAGTGCCGATCGCGGCGAGACGTGGTCCGCCTCGAGCATGGACGAAGATCTGCACTTCACGACGGTCCAGTTCATCGATCGCGACACGGCTTTTCTGACCGGCGAATTCGGCGTAGTCGTGCAGACGACGGATGGCGGTGCGACGTGGGAGAACCTGCCGCCGCTGCGCGATGAGTTCTATCCGCAGGATGCCTGGTTCCGGGATGCGAGCACCGGCTGGATCGTCGGCCTGACCGGCACGGTCCTGCGGACCGATGACGGTGGCCGGACCTGGGTGCGCCAGGAGGCGGGCACCCAGGCGCCGCTGTATTCGATCATACCGGGCGATGACGGCCTGTTCGTCGTCGGCGGTTTTGGTACCGTGCTGCAGTCGACAACCGGCGATGCGTGGACGATCGTCAAACATGACAAGCCGATTCGCTTCTACCTGCGGGCGGCGCTTGCACTGGACGGCCGACGGCTCGTGGCGGCCGGCGGGGCGGGTGCGCTCTTCGTGATCGAGATCTGAGGGTGCGAGTGGTTGAATAAGTTCACCGCACAGCTGCATAAGATCGACCGGGTAATCTTTGCCGCGCCCAAGACAATGCTCGCCGCCATTCTTGCGGTGACCGTGTTTTTTGCGGTGCAGATTCCGGCGGTCCAGATCGTTTCCGACTTCTCGGACCTGCTGCCGCAGGAACACCCGTACATCAAGCTGCACAACGAGATCCGGGATACCTTCGGGGGCGCGAATAACGTCATCCTGTCGATCGAGGTCGCCGAAGGGACCATCTTCACCAACGATACGCTGCAGCGAATTCATCGCGTGACGCAGGGTGTGGATTCCCTGTATGGCATCAACCACAATCTTGTCACCAGCCTGACGCATCGCACGACCCGCAAGGTCTGGCTCAGTGAGGGAGGCAACGTCAAGTCGGCGCCGCATTTCGATCCTGGGCTCGAGGTGTATTCCCAGGAAGGGCTCGAGCAGATGGCGGCCGACGTCGTCGCCAATCCGCGTGTGTACGGACTGCTCGTGTCACCCGATCTCAAGTCCGCACTGATTCGCGGCACTCTCAACGAAGGCGCGCTGGACTATGAGCGGGTTTTCATCCAGTTGCGCGAACTGCGCGACGCGGAGACGGTCCCCGGGATCAGTATTCACGCGACCGGCAACCCTGTGCTGGTCGGCTGGGTATCCAATTACGTCGATCAGATTGTGCAGATCTTCCTGTATACCGTGCTGATCATGCTGGCGCTGCTCGTGGTCTATTTCCGCAGGGCGTACGGCATCCTGCTGCCGATGATCGGTATCGTGCTGACCAGCATCTGGGGGCTCGGCATCCTGTCACTGCTCGGCTACAACCTCGATCCGCTGATGATGGTGATCCCGTTCCTGATTTCGGCCCGCGCCATGTCGCACGGCATCCAGCTGGTCGAACGTTTTTACCAGGAGCGGGCGTTGCTGGGCGAAGGGCGCAAGGCGGCCCGGGCGGCGTTCGAAAGCCTGTTCCGACCGGGTTCCCTCGGCGTGATCTCGGATGCCATCGGCCTGTTGCTGATTTCCCTCGGCTCGGTGCCGATCAACGACAAACTCGCCGTGTACGCATCGTTGTGGGCGCTGTCGGTCATTATCACCGTGCTGATTACGGTCCCGGTCCTGCTCGAGATCCTGCCGGACCCGGCCACGATGAAGGCCAGGGACAGCAGACTGCGCAAGGTGTTTGCCGGGGTGGCGGCGTTTGTCACGAGGCCGGGCACGGTGACCGCCATTCTGTCAGTGGCGGTGCTGTCCTATGTCGTCGGCGGCTTCTTTGCGTCTTGGGTGCAGATCGGCGAGTCCGAACCGGGGTCGCCGTTGCTGTATCCCGAACACGATTACAACGTCTCGTCCACGGCGATCAACCGCGCGTTCCCTGGCTCCGAAGAACTGTACATTGTCGCCCAGACCGACGAAGACGGCGGCCTGAAACGGCCGGAGGTGATCAAGGCGCTGGCCGACTTCGAGGCGCACATGCTCACGGATCCGGAACTGGGCGGCGCCCGGGGGCTGCCGGATCTCATTTATGCGGTCAACCGGATCACGCACTATGACGATCCGCGCTGGATGGTGACGCCGAATAATCCGATGGTGTCCGGCGGGCTGATGTTCATGTACATGATGTCCAGCCCGGTACCCGGCGCGTTGATGGAGTATGTCGACCCGGCGGAACGCATTGCGAACATCGTGTTTTATTACAAGGATCACCGGGGCGAGACGATTCGCCGGTCGGTACACATGGTCAAGGACTGGATCGCGTCTGCGGCGGCACAGGTCGACGGGCTGGAAATGCGCCTTGCGGGCGGGCTGATCGGCGTCACGGCGGCGATCAACGAGGCCGCGTACGAAACCAACATGATCGTCATTCCGCTGGTGCTGGTGCTGATTCTTGCCTTCGTCACGGCGTTTTACTGGTCCCTGCACGCCGGCTGGCTGATGATGCTGGCCATGTCGTTTGCGACGACCCTGACGTATTCCTACATGGGCATCACGGGTATCGGCATCAACGTCAATACCGTGCCGATCATTGCCGTAGGCATCGGCGTGGGTATTGATTACTCGATCTACATCATGGATCGGATTCGATCCGAGATGGAGACGCTCGGAGATCTGAATGAGGCGGTCATTCGGGCGATCAGTACAACCGGGGCTGCGATCGGCTTTACCGCATTGACGCTGATCTGCGGCGTCGTGATGTGGGTATTTATCTCGGACCTGCGCTTTCAGGCTGATGCAGCGCTGCTGCTGATCGTGATGCTGATCCTGAATGCGATCGCGGCGATGTTCCTGGTGCCGGCATGGATACTCCGGTTCCGGCCGGCGTTTATCCTGCAGGCGAACGAATGACCAATGGTATGATTTTAGTTGAGTGACATTTCAAGTGTGACCCCGGGGGGGGGAACGGGAGAAAAAGCGATGAGACAGCGTAAATTGATTCCGATCGGACTTTTTCCGTGTGCATTGACGGCGGTCCTGGTCATGTTGACGGGTGCTCAGACTGCTGTTGCCGGATATCGATCCGCCGACGGTACGCTCAGTGCGACGGGCTTTGTCGACAGCGCAACGTTCGTGCGTAAGGACGAGGACCTGACCAAGCAGCGGCTCCAGGCGCAACTGGAGTTCGGCAAACTGTTCCGGCCGCGGGGCATCTTTTCCGAGTTGTCGATGCACGGCACGTTCCGCGCCAGCTACGATGCCGTTTACGACATCAACGACGACACGTATGGTTCGGAGGCCGGCGGGCCGGTGAGCTACAGCGCGCCGGGGAATCCGGCTTTCTTCGCATTCATCAACGGTGGTGCGACGCCGCCGCCGTTCACGCTTGCGGATGTGCCGACGTCGCTGGGCTACGCCGGGACCTTCGGTCCGCTATTCGCGAATCCGGCTTTCGACGGCGCCATTCCGCTGCCGGCGACCGGCGGCACGATCAATTCGGCCTCGAATCCCAATGAGGGCCTGCGCCTGGCGGCCTCGGATGTCTACGGCTATCAGGACGGCGGCGTCATTCTGGCGACACCGGTTCGACCCTGTGACGTCGACTCGCGTGGTTGTCGTGCCGATTATTTCGACAAGACCAAGAGCGACCTCGAGTACCGGGAGTTCAACGACGACTGGGATTTCATCCGCGAACTCTATATCGATGCGGCGATCCCGCTGTTCCGGGGCCGCAACGAGCTGGCGCTGCGCGTCGGGCGGCAGCAGGTCGTCTGGGGCCGCACCGACCTGTTCCGCGTACTGGACGTCGTGAACCCGATGGATTTCTCGCGGCAGAATCTGTACGCCGAGTTCGAGGATTCACGCATTCCGATGGGCATGGTTAATGCCGAGTACCGGTTCGGCGCCACGAACTGGTTCGAGGACCTGAACGTGCAGTTCCTGTGGAAATTCGAGCAATTTCGACCGCATGATCTGGGGCAGGGCGGTGAGCCGTACGCAATCCTGGGCGCCGGCAACTTCTTCCGGGCGTTTGCCAATTGCTGGGACAACGGCTGTACCGTCGGTAATTTCCCGGTAGCAGATGTTGCCGTGGAATTCCCGGCACAGGCCATCGGCATCCGTAACGTCAACCGGCCGGATCATACCGAGGTCGGCGGACGCATCGAGGGCGTATTCAAGGGCGTCGGCTTCTCGCTGAACGCCCTGTACTTCTACTCGCAGTTCCCGTCCCTGCGCGGCGGCATCGAATCGATCAATCCGTTTCTTGATCCGATGACGCCCAATGCGCCGACGGTCCACCCGTACAGCCTGGCGTTCGATATCGAATTCCCGCGCCTGTTCATGGTGGGCGGATCGGTCGACTGGTACTGGGAATTTGCCAAGTCGTCGTTCCGGGTGGAAACGTCCTATACGACGGATGAGGAGTTTGCGGATACGTCCAAGGCGAGTCTGTATTCCGATTCCGACGTCTTCCGCTGGGTGATTGGCTTTGATCGGCCGACATTTATCCCGTTCCTGAACCGGACCCGGGCGTTCCTGATTTCGGGTCAGATCTTCGGTCAGCATCTGCTGGATCACGAGTCATATTCCGTGAACTCGGCCGGGATCCCGACGATGAGCCAGATCGGCTTTCAGGATTGGGAAGACAATTACATCGTCACGTTGCTGATTCAGGGTAATTATTTCAATGACCGCGTGACGCCGCAGATCATCACGGCCTATGACACGGAAGCGGAAGCGGGCGTCATCTCGCCGTCCGTCGAGTGGAAGCCCAGTAACAACTGGGTCGTCAAGTTCGCCCTGAACCTGAAGTGGGCCGACGATACGGGCGCCATCGCGGCGGACGACAACCGGGCGGCGAATCCATATCCGCCGTTCACCTGCGCGCCGCCGTTGCTGCCGCCGGCCACCGTGCCGCCGAGCGCGGCGTGCTTCTCGCCCTACAGCAGCCTCGGGGCTGCGGGCTTCGAACCGCTGGGCCGGTTCCGCTCCGGGCCGATCGGCGCGGCGCATAACGAAGATGAAGTCCAGCTCACCGTTCGTTACCAGTTTTAGTCGGAGGGACTCTAAAATGAGACGCTTATTAATTAGTACATTCGCCGCCCTGGGCCTCGCCGGCGGCTGGACCGCAAACGCGGAAGTATCGGAAGACGTTATCAAGAGTTCTTTCTTTCCGTACGAGAACTGGACGCCGACGGCGCCCGGCTATGAGCCCGGCGTCGTGATCAACGCCGACAACATCGAGCAGTACAAGGGCATCGTCGATGAGTTCCTGTACCGCTATGTGAAGATGGGTTGGTACGAGATCAAGACCGGACCGACATTCGCGATGTCGTTGCATCCGAACTACGTGGAAGCCACGCGGGCAACCGCAGACGGCGTTTCACTGTCGCCGGAGGGCACGCTCGTCAACCATCTGGCCGGACGGCCGTTCCCTCAGGAACCCGATGCCAGCGACCCGGAGGCGGGCCTGAAGCTGATCTGGAACTTCCAGCGCGGCTTCAATGCCGGCGACAGCGAGACGATCCTGCCGTTCTGGTGGACCTTCCGGAACGCCAATACCGGCAAGACCGAGCGCCAGCTCCGATTCCATTGGCGATTCCTGAACTGGAAACACCGCACGGTGTTTGATCCGAAGCCGGACCTCGATCCTAATCCGGGGCAGATATTCCGTTCGGTCTACGCCACGGTGCTCGAACCGTTCGACCTTGGTAATACGCAGCTGCTGATCCAGCGCTACGAAGACGACCTGCGTCGTGACGACGGCTGGTTGTACCTGAGCTTCCAGCGCCGCGTACGACGGCTGGCGGTGGGTCAGATTACGGATGCCTTCCTGGGTTCGGACGCGATGATCGAGGACTTCGAGGGTTACAACGGGCGCATCTCTGACTTCACGTGGAAGTACATCGGCACGCGCAACATGTTGACGCCCTACGTCAAGCACACCGAGCAGGAACTCGCGGCCGAGCCCGCCAACGACGCGGACGGCTTCCGTTTCATCGAGATGGGCGGGCAGGGTAACTGTTTCCCGATGGTGACCTGGCAGCTGCGTAAGGTGCATGCCATCGAGGGCACACCGAAGGACAAGAACCACCCGCTGGCCAAACGTGTGCTGTATACCGATGCCGAGACCATGACGTTTCCGATCGTGCATGTCTACGACAAGAAGGGCGATCCGTGGAAGTGGTTCCCGATCTGCAAATCGCACTCCGATTATCATCTTGCGGGCAACAAGGGTGCCGGCGTTGCGGTTGACAGTTGCGCCGTGTTCTTCGACGAGCAGGCCATGCACTGCACGACGCTGCAGTTCAAGAGCCACATCAACAAGGAAGACAACGACCCGATCCTGTTCAACGTGCAGAACATGCGCAAGACGGGGCGTTGATTCGCAGGTTCTGATTACGCGTTGTTCGAGCAACGAGGCTGTCGGCCCGCCGGCCGGCAGCCTCGTTCATTTCCGGGGCCAGGCTTCCCGGCACGGATCCGGTGCCGTGATCAGGCTGTCGGAACGCCGATCATCGGGTGAAAGTAGTTTCTGATGATTAGCGTATAACCATCAGAAAAATAAAGCTAAAGTCGGGTCTCCGAAAAGGTTTCCGGCCGTTAGTTTCTGATCGGGCCGATTTCCTTGATGCGCTGGGGATGGGCGTAGATCGTGGCCCGGCCGTCGCGGACGAAACCGCACAGCGTGACGCCGAACCGGTCGGCAATTTCGATTGCCAGCGAGGTCGGCGCCGACACGGCGGCGACGATTTCGAAACCGGCCCGGACCGCCTTCGTGATCATCTCCAGGCTCAGTCGGCTCGACAACAGCAGGCCGCAGCCGGACAACTCCTTCTTGCCGAGCAGGCATTTGCCGATGACCTTGTCGAGGGCGTTGTGCCGGCCGAGGTCTTCGGCGACGGCGATGATCTCGGCGTCGCGGCTGAATACGGCCGCGGCATGCGCGCCGCCGGTCGTTTCGAAGATGGTCTGCAGTTCGCGCATGGCCGACATCAGTCGCGCAAACTGATCGCTGTCCAGGTGCGTCGTTTCGGCGACCGGCGCCAGTTCGGCGATGACGTTGTCGACGCTTTCCTGACCGCCGCAGACGCCGCAGGCGCTGCCGATCGTCACGTTACGGCGCTTGGGTGCGACCCGCTCCGGGTTGGTCAGCCGGACGCGGACGATACTCGAATCGCTGGCGCAGACCTCCATGATGATGACGTCGCCGAGACCGCGGATCAGGCCCTCGGTAAACAGGAAGCCGGCCGCCAGCGCCAGAACCTCCGGATCGTCGGTCGCCGCGAGCACGCCCCGGGCCTGCGTGAAACCGACAACCTCCCGCGCCGAATCGGTCGGCGTCCACATCAGTGTGTACCAGCCGATATCCTCGACATCGATCGTCAGCAGTTCTTCCTCGACGACCAGGGAATGTTCCCTGACGGCCGGTCCACCGTCGGCCGGAATAAAGATTGCCGGCACGGAGCGCACGCCGGCTTGTTTCGTTTGCTCGGATTTGTTCGACATAAGCCTGTTCGGATGATCGAAATCCGGTTAGCAAATGAGGTTAAGTGCCTGAACCCGGTCGGTCAATGACTGATTCGGCAGGCGCCGCATCGTTATGAGCAGCCGCAACGATCGAATCTCCAGGTGCGATTCGCCCGGGTCAGATAACCGAATGTCTTGCGGTCAATCGCCGGGTCTGCGGGCCGTGCCGGCGGCGCCGGGGATTTGTCGATGCGCCGCGGGCCCGGCACCCGCGAGACCGGATTCGCCTGTGGCTCGATTGTTGCGACAATACAACAGTTGCCCGGCATGGCCGCCGGACTGTCTGTCGTTACCGGCTGTAAATCAGCGAATTTCAAACGAATTCAATGCCCGCCGGGGTATGTTGCATCTTGCCCCGCATGGTGTACCTTAGATCGTGTCCACTTGACATATTGCTTCAGCAACATTCTAAGGGGGATCGTATGTCTATTCATTGCGCAACGCTGCGGCTGTCCTTCCGCAGCAGACTTGCAGTCATCGCTATTTCCTTGATTGTCGCGGCGACGGCAATGCCGCTCCAGGCGGCCGTATTCGAGGAACTCATTACCACGGCGCAGAAGCGCGAACAGGATGTTCAGGACGTCGGTATCTCCGTCAGCACCTTCACCGGTGACCAGATGAAGGTACTCGGGGTGCAGGACAGCTTCGATCTCGCGCTCTTTGTTCCCAACGTCAACATCAGCGGTAACATCGCCGGACAGAATACGCAATTCTCCATCCGCGGCGTGACGCAGAACGACTTCAACGACATCATCGAAGCGCCGGTTGCCGTCTATCTGGACGAGGGCTATATCCCGATCGCCCAGGGTCAGACTTTCGCGGTGTTCGATGTTGAGCGCGTTGAAGTCCTGAAGGGCCCGCAGAGTACATTGTTTGGCCGCAATGCGACCGGCGGCGTGGTGCAGTACATCAGCAACAAGCCCAGCTTCGACGGGATGGAAGCCTATGTCGACGCGACGTACGGGCAGTATGACACCGGTGCCGACCCGAATTACTCGAAGATCGAGGCCGCCATCGGCGGGCCGTTCAGCAAGACGCTGGCCGGGCGCATCGCCGGTTTGTACGATAAACGCGATCCGTACCTCCAGAACCTCTATGTCGGTGACGACGCCAACCGGTTTGGTCTCGGCACGATTTCCGCCGGCGGCAACGGCTTCGCCGCGAACACGCCGGGCATAGACGCCGGCGCCGACCTCGGCGAGACGGAGACGAAGGCAGTGCGCGGCATTCTGGAGTTTGATCCGAACGATGATCTGCGCTTCACGCTGTCGGTCAATTACGCGAAAACGGATATGGCAACGGGGCCGTATCAGTCCAAGCCGACGACGCCGGTGTATAACGGCAGCAACCCCGATCCCGCCGTCCAGCTTTCCACCGGCGAACTGGTCAATGTCATCGATACCGCGTTGACCGACTCCCGGCGCAGTATCTGTGCCGACGGTTCGGACTGCGGTTCCGACCAGGACAATAACGGGTTTCCCGACGACTTCGATGCGAATCTTATTGCTGACACAACGCGGGTCAACAATATGTTTATGCCCGTTCAGGGCGGGGATTTCTTCGGCTACCGGGATCCGGACGGCGATGACTGGACGTTTTCGGGCGATTTTGCGTTCGCCGACAGCGCCGATACCGAGACGACCGGCGTGCAGTTGCGCGCCGAGTGGGATCTCGACGCGAACATGACGCTGACGTCGATCAGCGATTACAAGGACTTCGAGAAGCTGCTGTTCATCGATGTCGACTCGGCGCCGGTCAACCAGTCGGCGAATTATGCCGCCGTCGATGCCGATGCGTTTTCGCAGGAGCTCCGCATCAACGGTTCAAGTGACGCATTGCAGTGGGTTGCCGGCCTGTATTACCTGCATATCGATTCGGAGTCGGACAATGGCCTGAAATTTCCGGTCAACAGCGTCGTTCCGGGGCCAGGTAACGGTTTGCCCGATGGGGCTTTTGACCTGGGTTCCGATGCGAAGCTGCGGACCGATTCGTATTCGCTGTTCGGCCAGGTGGACTGGGCGCTTGCCGACCGCGTCACGCTAATCGCGGGACTGCGCCTGATCCAGGAGGAAAAGGACTATCACTTCGAGCAGAATATCTATTACAACTCCAATTCCAGGAGCATTCATCAGATCGATGTAGCTGCGCCGATTCCCGTGCCTGTGAATATCGGTCCGGTCGGCACGTCGCCTGCGGATTTCGCGCCTTTCGATGACGATACCAGCGATACGCTGTGGGCCGGCAAGCTGCAGGTTGACTGGCGGCCTACCGACGACTGGCTGCTGTACGCGGGCATCAATCGTGGCGTCAAGGCCGGCAGCTTCAATGCACAGCTGGCGGGCGGCCTGCCGGTGCCGGTCGCGGCGATTCCGTACGATGACGAGACCCTGTACAGCTTCGAGACCGGCTTCAAGTCGACCTGGCTCGACGGCACGACGCGGTTCAACGGCACGTTTTTCTATTATGACTACAAGGACTATCAGGCATTCCTGTTCGGCGGTGTCAGCGGCGTCGTGATCAATCAGGACGCCGAGACTTATGGTCTCGAATTCGAAGTTCAGACATCACCGATCGAGGGGCTGGACGCATTGCTGAGCGTCGGCTGGTTCGATGCGACCGTCGAGAATGTGCCGCTGCGCGCGGAAGCGCCGAGTGACGGAGCCGCGCCGTGTACGCCTGCAAGCCCCGTGATCTGCAAGGACGTCGAACCGGTGTATGCGCCGTCGACCCAGGTGGCCGGATTGTTGCGTTACGAGTGGCGAGTTGGCCGCGGCATGATGAATATTCAGGGTGACTTCACGTGGTCGGATTCGTTTTATTACAACCTGCGGAATTTCGATGCCGATCAGTTCGACAGTTACACGCTGGTCAATGCGATCGTCGGTTGGACCAGCCCGGAAGAGCGCTGGTCGGTCAGCGTCGCAGGGCGCAACCTGACTGACGAAAACGCCGGCATCCAGGGCTTCGACCTGGCGACGTTGTGCGGCTGTAACGAGATCTCATTCCGCGCACCGCGCCGTTACGAAGCTAACGTCAGGTACTCGTTTTAGGCGATTTTCCCGGGCCATTGACCTGGGTCATAGACCGGGGGCACAAACGCCGGGCGGTCAGAAAACCGCCCCGTCGTGGCGCGACGGGGCGGTTTGTTCCGGCGGTCAGGAAGTAATCGGCAAACGGCGCGCCATCGCGGCGCTTTGTCCCAACCGGCCTGTCGGCACATCGCGGGTTGCCGCGTGGTCAGTCGTCGGCGCGAATCGCGGCAGAAATAATGTTTTCGGGGCGTCCCGACCTACGGCCGAAAGCTCATGATGGGTTCGAAGACGCCGGCCTTGAAGACCAGTACGCGGTAGGCGTAGTAGCCGCTCAGCATGCCGATGGCAGCAACGATAACCGCCGGGTAACTGCCGGCTCCGGCCCACAGCAACAGCGCCGGCAGAATCAATCCCGTGCCCCAGACGGCGCCGAGAAAATATCGGGCGTACCGGCTCTTGAGCAGCAGTTCCACGGAGGTGCGCCCGCCCGGCGAACCATGGTGCGCCCCATGCAGCAGGCTCAGCAATACGACGGCAATCACCACCAGCAGCAACAGCGCGGCGTTGACCAGCAGTCCCAGTTGCCCGGCGAGAAGGGCGTTCCAGCCGAATACCAGCGTCAGCATCGTGCCTGCGGTCAGTGAATAGACCAGGCTGGAAACGGGCATCAGGCCGCTGCTCCACAGGGAGATGGCCGTGGAATGCGACATCGCGAAGCCCTGATAGGTCATCACGACCAGTGCCGCACAAGCGGCGATCAATTTGATCAAACCGCCGATGATCGGGCCGAAACCGAGCGCGGCTTCGAGGCCGAACCAAAGGTTCAGGACGTGCAGGGCGCCGAACGTCGACCACACGATGATCGCCAGTAGTCCGCGGCTGATCCAGGAGCGATCGGGTCTGAGGATGGCGCGCCATGCCTTGGTCGGCACGCCCATGTGGGACACATGGAAATACGTTTTTAATATGCAGGTGATCACTATGCCGGCCGCCATGCCCGGCACGAACCCGAGCAAGAGTGATACGAAGAACAATCCGGCGCCGAGTTCACCGAAGAAAAAGGCGTTCGCCATCGGCGTATCCCAGTAGCGCTGGAAGCGATAACCGAGCTTAAAACTGTCGCCGACTATGGGGGCATTTCGCGTAGACACGTCGAGTCTCCTGCGTGAATGGTGTCGTCAATCGACGTAAAAAACTTTCGGACTGGTGTTCTTTTCGGGCAACGGCGGACGTCCGCCGCGCTCGCGAATCAGCCGACTCGCCTTGCTGTCGGGATCGTCGAGATCGCCGAAGATCCGGGCATCGGTCGGGCACGTGACCACGCAAGCGGGATCCAGCCCCGCATCGACCCGGCCGCTGCAGAAATCACATTTGGTCACCATGCCGGGTGTGAATCGCGAGTAGCCCTGTTCCTCGAACGGCGTCAGTTCCCCTTCGCCAAACAGCCCCTGGGTGAACAGATCCTTGCTCAGTTCCGTGCGCTGATCATAGGGACACGCCACCGCGCAGGATCCGCAGCCGATGCATTTGTCGGCATCCACCATGACGATCCCGTCTTCCCGCGTGTAGGTTGCCCCGCTGGGGCAGACCTTCTCGCAGGGCGCGTCCTCGCAGTGATTGCAGAGTGTCGGAATGTACACGCGGTTGACGGCCGGGAAGACGCCGTATTCCTCGCTCAGCGTACGCGTGAAAAACACGCCGTCCGGTAATGTGTTTTCCTGTTTGCAGCCCACGACGCAGGCGTTGCAGCCGATGCATCGCCGCAGATCGAATACCATGCCGTAGCGCGCCATCAGTGTTTCCTCCCTTTGCCCGGCTCGCTGATCTCGTCCACGATGTCGTAGACCGTGCCACCGTTCTTCAGGACTTCCGGCCAGTCATCGAGTCGTGTGATCTTGACCTTGCAGACCGTTTCCGGCTGGCCCGTGACCGCATCGGTATTGCGCAGGTCATACGGCAGCAGATCGTTGTAATGGCCACCGGCATGGGCGACCTTGGAGTGGCCTGTTTTTGCCCGGGACAGCGAGTTGGATACGCCGAGCGTGTCCGGATGCATGCCCTCGGACGTGCCGATGCGGCCGAAGAGCCGGCCATAGGGCGAGTCGATCCTGACGATGTCGCCCTGCACGAGTTTCTGGGCTTCGGCGGTCTTCGGGTTCAGGATCAATGCGATATGCACCGGGTCGCGGTAAACGATGTCCTTGATCCACGGATTACTCAGGCTCTCGCCGAAATTCATCTGGATGTCTTTGTAAAAAATACTGTAGAGATCGTATTCCGGGGGCTCTTCGTGCACCGGATCCAGGATCGCCGTGGGCAGCGGTTGGTAGTCGAGCCACGACCAGTCATGGCGAAACGGCACATTCGCCGCTTCCATGTTGGCCTTCAACGTGTCGCGTTCCTTGAGGGCGTCCTCGATATAGAAATGCAGGCGCATGCCTTCCCACGGCCGGTACCATTTATCCGAACGTCGTTCGGTTACCGAATGGCCGTGTTCGATATACCAGTCGATGTCTTTATCGTTCCAGAGCAGGCCCCGACGCCGGGCGATCTCCTTGTCCGTGTATTTCTTGTCGGGCTCCAGCATCAGCTCGGGCTTGTGATGGAAACCGAGGATCATGTTGATCACCTCGTTATACGCGGCCAGGATGCCCATGCGCTCGGACAGCTCGTAGAAGATATCTTCTTCGCTCTTGGTGTCATACAGCGGCGCCGTCGCGGGCTGGCGCATGCACATGCCTTCCGTGTGGGGCGGCTCGATCATCGTCATGTTCCACGATTCGAGCGCATCGTGCGCCGGCAGGATGACGTCGGCCCACTGGGTCGTTTCCGTCGGGATGATGTCGCAGACGACGATGAAGCGCATGCTGGCCATGAACTCGAACCATTTCTCGCGCGGCCCCTGCAGCGCCCAGATCGGGTTGGAGTGACAGATCACCATGACGTCCGGCTTGTATTCGACACCGTATTTCTCGGGATTCAGAAATACCTCCAGATTCAGGTGCGGCGGGTGCAGGCCGATCGGGAAATACTCCAGCAGATCGTAGCTGTTCGGCGGATAGGCAAACGGCGGTACGGGGCCGAGCTGGTGAGGATTGGGCTTCATCATGCCGTTCTCGCCCAGTTCGACATGGCTGCGGTCGATCCATTGATCATCCAGCGTGACGCCCATCAGGCCCCCCGGCGTGTCGATGTTGCCGACCATGAAGTTGACCATCTTGAACGCATGGTTGGTCTGGAAGCCGTGTTTGTGGCCTTGTGCGCCGCGGTAATAGTTGTAGCCGGCCGGGCGCAGGGGCAGTGTTCGTCCGTCGATCTCGATGGTCGCGCCGATGTCGGCGGCGGCGGCAAATTCCCGGGCGACGCGTCGTACCGTGTCCGCGGGTACGGTCGTGATCTTTTCCATTTCCTCGGGCGAGCAGCCGTCGAGGATGTTCCTGAATTTCTGGAAGGCCGGCTGACACTCCTTGCCATCGACCTGGTAGGTGCCTTCGAGCGCCAGTTTGCCGACCGTCTCGTCGTCCCATGTCTTGGCGCAGTTGTTGGCTGAATCCCAGACATAGATCTTGCCGTCTGCATTGCGCATGAAATAGCCGTCGGGCCCGACGAGGTACGGTGCGTTGGTATCCTTGCGCAGGAAACGATAGTCGCAGAGTTCCTCGGCGACCATGACGTGGCAGAGGCCCAGTGCAAAATGTCGATCCGTCGCCGGCCGGATCGGAATCCATTCCTCGGATTTGGCCGCGGAGATGGACAGCCGCGGCTCGATCGTCACACAGCGCATGCCGCGATCGATGCGCGCATTCGCAACCCAGTTGGACTGGGCGGCCGCGTGCAGATGGGACGAGAAGCCGTCGCCGGTGCCGTCATTGATCCAGTAGTTGCAGTGTTTGACGTCGTTCGCGACCGCAAATGCCGAGTGAACGATGCCGTTGACCGGATGGTAGGCGCCGCCGCACATGGTGCCGCCCGACTGGAAACAGTTGCGGTTGCCGAAGGCCAGTGGCCAGTTCCAGATATGCATTTTCTGGAAGTCTTCGAGAGACGGCAGAATCTTGCGCGGATCGTCCTCAATGGTCTTCTTGAGTTCCCCGGCGACGAGATCGAGTGCCTCTTCCCAGCCGATGGGTTCCCACATCGGATCGACGCCGGGGCCTTTGTTCGGATTCGTTCGTTTCAGCGGCTGCTTGAATCGCTTCGGATCGTAATGCCGCATGATGGCCGAATTGCCTTTCGGACACAGCTTGCCGTTATTCGATGGATTCGTCGGGTCGCCTTCGATCTTGTTGACGACTCCTTCGTCCGTGACGTGCATGATCGTGCCGCAGGAATGCAGACACATCTTGCAGGTCGATCGCATCCAGCGACCGGACTTGAGGGAATTCTGAGGCGACTGGGGATTGGCGGACATTACGCCCCTCCTAACATTGATATCGATTCGTTAAACGTCTATTGCGGTCTGAACGAAAACACTCACGTCATCATTCTAGGGCGAAACTCGCCCGACGGCCAACTTGTTGATGCAAAGCAAGAGACCGGATTCGTGCTCGATATTACCTGTTAAATCATCGTCGTGTGTGCATGTCGTGGACACGGTGAAGGCTACCGATTCTGCATAGTCTCGTGTCCAAATTGCTAACCGGGGAGTCGGACTGGTCTGCTACGATCCAACGGACTTTCTTCCGTTTTCGGACGGTGGCAGGCACGATTCGACAGCATCGAATTCGCGTGCCGCCGGCGGGGAGTTCGGCTATGGGGCCACGTAGAGCGGCAGTTTTCGGCTGGCCGGCGGATAAGAAGGTCGGCCCTGAACGGGCGAGCAAAATTGCAATGTTCGTTGCCTGATCGGTCAGGCGACCGGGCACTCCTTGCGCTAGATTGACTCAATGACCGCGTCCAATCTCATCGCCAGCATGGAGGATCACGCCCTCGAGCGCGTGCCCGATGCCGAAAGAAAAAACTGGCTGGCCATCGCCTGGAATACCACCGGGCTCGTGACCACGCTGGTCATCCTGTTTTTCGGCGCGGTCGTCTGTTTTGTCGCCGGCGTCCGGATCGCGCTGGCGGCGGGCGCCTGTGCCTTCGTCATCGGCGGTCTGCTCGGCTGGGCGCTGGCGCGGATCGCGTATGACACCGGTTGCTCGAATACGCTGATGACTCGTGATTACGGACTGGGGGTGCGAGGCTCGGCGCTGGCATCGCTGATATTCGGCTTCCTGATCGTCGGCTTCCTCGCTGTTGAAAACGGCTTGCTGTACCGGGGCTTCTTGTTCTTTTTTGCAGTCGACGATGCCTGGATGTCGAGGCTCCTGATTTACAGTGGCATGACGCTGGCGTGGATTTTGCTAACGGCCTTCGGCTTTGCACTGGTCACCCGGGTGTCGTCGCTGATGCTGACGGGCTTCTTGCTGGTGCTGGTCTGGATGCTTTTTGTGGTCGTGCGCGATTCCGGTGGTGCGGAAGGCACGGCGCTGTTGTTCGGCAGTCAACTGGACCCGGTCGCGCTGGGTGCGATGGGAATCGAAACCTCATGGGACAAATTCGTGTTTAGTCTCAATATCC